>NZ_MOAI01000002.1:0-342162 GCF_001976035.1 Ensifer sp. 1H6
TTGTGGTAGTCGACGCCGATATGGTAATCATAAGAGGCAGTCATGCTTCCAACTCCCTTGTTGAGATCTTCGAAACCCCAATAAGGTAAGCCGAAAGGCCGGAAGCGTGACTGTCCCTCGATCATCACCTGCATCTCAATGGTCCGTTCTCTCCTGGGACGCGGCTGCTTTCATGCCACCTCCTTGGTTCGAACCCGGCGCACTACGGTTAGCAAACGGGGAACCTTGGCGTAGATCGGCAGGGAGATCAGTGACATACGGCAGATGCCGTATTTCGACCGCGGTCGAGGTGGCGAAACCTAGGAATGGTTACGGCAAGCTTTAGGAGATGTGCGCCGGGGCGTGTTGCAGACCTGCGGCGTCAGTTTAGAAGTTCGTGGCGATGCTGTGGCTGTAAATCCGGCCCTCTTCAGCCTTCTTGGCCGCAAGAGGTACCACGACGATGAAGGCGACGAGAGCGAGAATGAAAGCCGGTCCGGGAAGCGCCACCACAGATTTCCTCGATTTATGATCGTCCCCACTATTTGGGAGTTAGGCTTAATTGAAGCTGAACGGCAGCTGTCGAATGGCTGTCGAGAAACGAAAAATGGCGTCTTCAGAAGTCTTTATTGTTGCGGATCGTCCGAAGGCGAAGCGGTTCTGCATCCAAACTTGATTGTCGCGTTCTTGCTGGCCGATAGCGTGAGCCTCACGGTGAGTTTGGAGCAGCCGGACGACCTCAGCCGCTGCCGGCGCTTTCACCAATTGTTCCTCCCTCAAATGGGTTATTGGGGAAGGGTAGGCCGGGTTCGTACTGTGGATGTTCGCGCCTCGTTCGGCATGTTTTAGGCGTCGCTTTATATTGGGCGCGACCAATTTGCCTTTGAAGCCGGTAGTGCCGATCCACCGGAGGGCGACCTACTTTCCTTAAATCGTATTCGATTTAAGGAAACCTGCAGTAATTCAAAGTGCTACAGCGACCTTGCGCGTCTAATAAGACGCGCGTCGCTTTAGGTACATTTGTAACAGGGGTAAGCCGGGCTCTATCCCGGGGCGCAAGGTTACTCCCGGACGGGAATGCCCGCTTCGCGCGCAGCATCGATGAAGGCTTTGCGGGCGGCCTCTGCCGGTTGCTTGCCCTCGATCACGGCAGCACACGTATCGAGTGCCAGTGTCAGCAGCGCGCTGTCTTCGAGCGGCCAGTCCTCGATCATCGCCCAGGACGCTTCGGTCGTGTTCGTAATGGTCGTGTATTTCTCCGGTCCCTCCAGGGCCAAAGCTACGGGCTTTTCCCAATTTTCGGCCATGTCGATCACCTCGATTTCGATTGATGGCGGCACATAACACAGATCTGGCCGATTCCGCGAGCGGTGCGATGGCTGCCAGCGTCTCTGCGATACCCGGTCGTCTGCACGCGCACATACGCTCTGCATTGCAATTTCGGGCCCGCTGCCGGGCCGTGGATCGGGCTATTTCGACGGCCGCAAAGCGGAAGGCGCTTTGGATCGGGCGGAGTTTATGCGTCCTTTTCCTTCTGGCGCAGACAATAGAAGATCGCGCCAGCAAGCAGTGCTCCAAGGCTATAGGCGAAGAATGCCTGGAAATACGGGCCGCCTGACGCGAAAATGTAGATCGGCGGTGCGATGAACAGCATTATTGCCAAGCCGACAAGGCGAGATGCAAAGACGCCCGTGGAGGAAAGCTTCCTGACAATCCACCCGATCAGCATGCTGGTGAACGCCATGGCGACAGTGGCCCCGAATAGCTCCGCCAAACTGTTTCTCCCTCAACGTGCCTTTCGGTTTCCCGCAGCTTTCTCCGATTCGTTCGGATTTCATAGCTCTTTTCGGGTCGCCCTAAAGCGCAGGACCACAAGCCTCGTCATCGCAACTTACGATGTCAAAGCCGCTCTGGTCCAGGCGAGAGCCCTACTGCATGGTTCCTTAAATCCTATTCGATTTAAGGATAAAAACAGGCAGCAATTCAAAGGGCTACAGCGACCTTAGCGCGTCTTATTTAGACGCGCGGCGCTGTCGTCGGGCAACGTTTGCAGTGCATCCGACAGACCACCGAGATCGGCGATCTCGCGGAAGCGCGGATGGCTGTCGGGTTTGTCGTGATGCTCGAATGCCCAGGTGAGGGCATGCGGCACATAGATGCCCCAACTGCCGGCCTCGAGGGCAGGGACGATGTCGGACTTCAACGAGTTGCCGACCATCAGGCTTTTCGCCGGGCCGTCGCCGTGGCGTGTGAAGATGCGATCGTATGTGGCGGCCGTTTTGTCGCTGACGATTTCGACGGCGTTGAAGTAATCGCCCAATCCAGAGGCGGCGAGCTTGCGCTCCTGGTCGAAGAGGTCGCCCTTGGTAATCATCACCAACCGGAAGGTGCCATGAAGCGTCTCGAGCGTTTCCTTGACATGTGGCAGCGGCTCGACCGGGTGGACCAGCATCTCGCGTCCGGCCGCAAGGATTTCTGCGATCACCGATGACGGGACGCGCCCGTCCGTCACGTCGACAGCGGTCTCCACCATCGACAGCACGAAGCCCTTGATGCCAAAACCGTACAGGCCGAGGTTGCGCTTTTCGGCGGCCAGCAGCCGTGCGGGCAGGCTTTCCGTGTCGGCATGGTCCTTGAGCAGTTCGGCGAAGCGCGCCTCGGTCAGGCGATAGAACTGTTCGTTTTGCCAAAGCGTATCATCGGCATCGAAGCCGATCGTCGTAATCATGTCAGGCATTGTCTCACGGTCCGGCTATCTTGAACGGCTGATCGATCGTCGCTGTCTTGCCGCTGTTGATATCGTTGAAATGGAAGCGCAGCACGTAGTCACCGACCGGAGCCCCGGAAACGTCGATCGTCAGGGTCGAATAGATCTCCTGGTTCTTGAGGTAACCGGTGAAGGTGAAGTCGCCAAATGCCTTCTGCCCGGCAAGGATATCGCCCTTGGGATTGAGGATGTCGAAATCGACGGTGAAGTGCGTTTCCAACTTGCCCTTGGTGGCCGCGTCCTTCCAGGTGAGGCCGACCGGTTCGACGTAGGATACGAGCGCTTCCCCGGTCTTGAAGACGGTCCCGTCCTTGGGCTCGTACATGGCATAGCCAGCCGGTTCCTTGGTGATGAAGACGGCCTTGCCGATGGAGAACGGCAGGGTTTGCGAAAAATCACCGACCGCTTGCCGCAGGAGTTCCCGTGCTTTGGCCGGGTCGCCGGAGGTCGCCAATTGTTCCGCCTTGGTCGCGGCGTCGACGAGCGGCCCGGCCTTTGCCTCGACGCTTATGCAGAGCATGCTTGCGGCGGTTAGCACCGCCAGCAGTGACCGATGTTTCGCCATGACGTTCCCCTTTGTCCCTTGGATGCGACTTTCGGCATTTGCCGCATCGAGTCAAGACGATAGGGCCGGCGCGGCAATGGTCAATGTTTCCAGAAGATCGGCGTCAGAATCACCAGAACGGTCAGCACTTCCAGACGACCCAGCAACATCATCAGCGACAGGAGATAAAGCTCCGGGTCCTGGAGTGTCGAGAAGTTGCCCGCCGGGCCAATGAGACTGCCGAGGCCGGGACCGACATTGGAAAGGCAGGTGATGACCGCTGAGGTCGCGGTTATGAAATCATAGCCGAGCGCGCCCATGCCGAGGCTGCCCAGCACCCACAGCAGGATATAGGTGGTGAAGAACAGGAAGATCGCGCGCTGCGTATCGGCATCAACAGTGTTGTTACCGTAACGTACGGCATAGATCGCATTGGGGTAGATGAGCTTGTTGAGGCCCGAGCGGATGGCGTTGAAGAGCACCACGAAGCGATAGGCCTTGATGCCGCCGGCAGTCGATCCGGAACAGCCGCCCATGAAGGTTGCGATGAAAGCGACCATCACCACGAAGGGACCCCACAGGCTGTAGTCCTCGCTCGCATAGCCGCTGGTCGAAAGGATCGAGGTGATGTTGAAGAAGGAATGTGCAAGCGCCAGGTGAAACTCGACGCCACTGACGAGGCGATGATAGATCGCCACGGCGATCGAGAAGGCCGAGAGATAGCCGAGGAAGACGATGATCTGCGGGTCGCGAAGCGCGTCGAGGCGGCCGCGCACGACAAGCACGATCAGGATCGAGAACGGCAGGCTGCAGAGCGCCATGAAGAAGGTCGCCGTCCAGAGCAGCGGGATACTGCCGAAATAGCCGAATGACGCATCATGCGTCGAGAAACCGCCCGTCGCCACCGTCGACATCGCATGATTGATCGCGTCGAACCGGTTCATGCCCGTCATGTTGTACCCGATCGTGCAGAGAACCGTGATCGAGATATAGATGAGAAGGAATGCGCGGCTGAAGCTTGCGACGCGAGCGAACGGCTTGTCGCTCGTATCGGAGGATTCCATCTTGAAGAACGACATGCCGCCAACCCGGAGATAGGGGATGATGAACAGGCCAAGGACGACGATGCCGATGCCGCCGAGCCAGCACAAGAGCGAGCGCCAGACGAGCAGTCCCGGCGGCGCATCGTCGAGCCCGACGATGACGGTCGATCCGGTTGTCGTGATGGCGGAGACGGATTCGAACAGCGCCTGCGCGAAGTCGAGCTTCAATGAAGACAGCCACAGCGGGATGGCGCCGACGACTGAAAATACCGCCCAGAGCAGGTTGACCAGCAGAAAGCCGAACTTCTTCGAAAACGGCGGCGGTCCCATGCGCGTCGCCATGAACGTCGCTGCCGAAAGGCCGCCGATCATGAAGGCGGATACAGCAAAGATCTGCCAATCGCGATGGCCGTAATAGAGGTCGACCATCGCCGGCACGAGCATCGCCACCGACAGGTAGAGGCCGAGGATCGCTGCGATGTGCACAGCGGGCCGGATCAGGGTTGCGTTCAAACGTTCGATTTCCTGGAAATGAAACTACGTGATCTGGCGAGGCGCGAAGCGGTTACATTGTCCACCGCCGGTCGATTCGAGTCAAAGCGATGGCCTCGAGCGCTGCAATGTGCAATAGCGGCTGCCATCGGCAAACTCAATGGATGACCTCACGTGACGAAGCAGGATGTTGACAACGCAACCACGGCGATGCGTGATATTTTTCCGGCCACGCCGCTGCAATTGAACGAACATCTGAGCGCCAGGTACGGCGCCAACATCTTCCTCAAGCGCGAGGACCTTTCGCCGGTTCGCTCCTACAAGATCAGAGGCGCGTTCAATTTCTTCCGCAAGGTGCTTGGTGCCGGCGCGACGGGCAAGACCTTCGTGTGCGCCTCGGCAGGCAACCACGCGCAGGGCTTCGCCTTCGTCTGCCGGCATTTCAGTGTTCCTGGCGTCGTCTTCATGCCGGTGACCACGCCGCAGCAGAAGATTGACAAGACCCGCATGTTCGGCGGCGAGTTCATCACGATCCGCCTTGTCGGCGACATCTTCGACCAATGCTACAAGGCTGCGCGCGAGCATGTGGAAACGATCGATGGCGTCATGGTGCCGCCGTTCGATCATCTCGACATCATCGAAGGGCAGGCGACTGTTGCCGCTGAAATCGCCGAGCAATTGCCCGAGGGCGTCAGGCCCGATCTCGTCGTGCTTCCGGTCGGTGGCGGTGGCCTGTCGGCCGGCGTCACCGGCTATCTGAAGGATGATGTCGCCGCCGACCATTTCGTCTTCTGCGAACCATCAGGCGCGCCGAGCCTCCGGCAGAGCCTCGAGACCGGCAGTCTTGTCACGCTCGACCAAGTCGACAACTTCGTCGATGGCGCAGCTGTCGGGCGGATCGGCGATCTGAATTTTGCGGCTCTTCGCCGCTTCTCTGCCGACCAGGTCATGCTGCTTCCGGAAAACGCGATCTGCATGACGATCATCGACATGTTGAATGTCGAGGGCGTTGTGCTCGAGCCCGCAGGCGCATTGTCGATCACGGCGCTGGACGCGATCGGTCGCGAAAAGCTTGAAGGCAAGACCGTCATCGCCGTCGTCTCCGGCGGCAACTTCGACTTCGAGCGTCTTCCTGACGTCAAGGAGCGGGCGATGCGGCATGCGGGGCTCAAGAAGTATTTCATCCTGCGCATGGCGCAGCGCCCTGGTGCCTTGCGCGACTTCCTCAACCTGCTCGGCGACGAGGACGATATCTCGCGCTTCGAATATTTGAAGAAGTCCGCGCGCAATTTCGGTTCGATCCTCATCGGCATAGAGACCAAGCACGCGGAGAATTTCCCGATCCTGAAGTCGCGGTTCGACGCTGCCGGCCTGCGGTATCAGGACATCACCGAGAACGAGATCCTGTCCAATCTGATCATCTGACGGCTGGTGGGCGGAGACGTAATGGCAGAGGGTCGACATCGACACTTTGGCTTTGACAGCTTTCGCCGTCGCGTCTAAGTCTTGCTCATGGCATCATTTTTCTCAAAACTGTTCGGCCGCTCCGGCTCCACCGAAAACGAGGCTCAAGGCGCATCGGGAAAAACCGAAGCCTATGCAGAGTGCACGATCCGCGCGACACCGATGCGCGAAGGCTCGCAGTTCCGTCTGGCTGGCAGCATCGAGAAGACGATCGCCGAAGGCGACGTGCGGGTGCGCAGCTTCATCCGGGCCGATCTGTTCACGTCCGAACAAGACGCGATCGATGCCGCTTTCCGCAAGGGCCGCCAGATCATCGACCAGACCGGACCGTCGTTGTTTTCTGACGACGCCCCGTCGCGGCAAGTCTGATTGTTGGCGGCAAGCCGCGACGTCCGATTTATAAAAATATTGCAGTGACTTGGCGTCAAGAGCTCGTGTCCATCGTAAGCGCAAGCGGCTCACTCACGTCCAGATTGATGGCTGCTTCAGCATCCGCATTGCCGCTTTTGGCATTTGCTGGTAGCGGCACTTCCGTTCTCCACGCCAGGGGACGTACCCCCGCCTTGCGGGGGCACTCGGCATCACAGCTTGATGCGGAAACGGGCGAATCCTTCTGCGGCTTCACCCGCATCCTCGATCGTCACGCCTTTGACCTGCGACAGGAACTGCCTTGCCTTCGGGCCGCTGTCGAACGTGACGCTGGTGTTCGCGAGTGGCGCGAAGGTCCAGTTGGCATCGGCCGCCGGATTTATGGTTCCCTGGTCAATGATGTAGCGAACCACTACGTCGCGGTTGGTGTCGGGTGCCACGAAGACCACCTTGTCGGCAGCGATATCAGGGAAATGGCCGCCGCCACCGGCGCGGTAGTTGTTCGTCGCGACGACAAATTTCTGCGCCGGGTCAATCGGTTGTCCATTGAAGTTCAGGTTCTTGATACGATTGGCTGACGGGTTGATGGCATTGCCGTCCTTGTCGAACTTCGGCGGCTCGGACACGTCGATCTGGTAAGTGACGCCGTCGATGACATCGAAGTTGTAGGACGGAAAGTCACCGTTGATCAGGGCTGCATCCGAGGCTCCAGCCTTCACCTGGTTGAAGATGCCTGCGGACATTTCCAGCCAGTTGCGCACCTGCTCGCCGGTGATGACGACGGCCTGGACCGTGTTGGGGTAGAGATAGAGATCGGCGACGTTCTTGATGGCGATGTCGCCGGCCGGAACGTCGGTGTAGTAGTCGGCGCCGCCGCGACCGCCGGCCTTGAATGGAGCCGCAGCGGAGAGCACAGGCAGATCCTTGTGCTCCGTATCCTTCAGCATGTCCTTGATGTACCAGGTCTGCGCCTGGCTGACGATCTGGACAGACGGATCGTCGGCGACCAGGGCGAAGTAGGAATAGAGCGGCACCGCGCTTTTGCCGACCGGCGTGCGAACATAGGCAAGTGTTGCCTCGTGTTCCTTTTGTGCCGCCGCCAGCACTTCCGGCTTTTCGGCGACCTCGGCGATCACCTTCTTGTCCTCGCGCCGGTAGATCGGCCGCGCTTCGCTGGTGGAGCTGATGACGCGCCAGGCGCCGCCTTCGCGTTCGATCAGCAGATCGATCAGGCCGAGATGCGAACCCCAGAACCCGCCCATGACGCCGGGCTTGCCCGAAATCAGCCCCTTGGCATTGTCGACGCCGGCGATTTTGGCGAACTTCGGACCGGGGAAATCGAGATGGCTATGCCCGGTCACGATGGCGTCGATGCCTTCGACCGCGGCCAGCGGAACCGATGCGTTTTCGAGGTTTTCGGCGTAGTCCTGCTGACCGATGCCGGAGTGGGAAAGCGCGATGACGATATCGGCACCTTCCTCGCGCATCTGCGGAACCCAGGCTTGGGCCGCCGTGACGATATCGCGGGCATTGGCCTTGCCCTCAAGGTGCTTTGCGTCCCAGGACATGATCTGCGGAGGCACGAAACCGATGAGCCCGACCCGGATCGCATGCTCGGCGCCGGCACCGTCCTTCACCTTGCGGTCGAGAATGACGTAGGGCTTGAGGAACAGCTGGTCCTGTCGGGCATCGGCGGCGAGCGCGCCCTTGGTCAGGTTGGCGCAGACCAGCGGGAAGTTGGCGCCGTTCAGCACCTTGAACATGAAATCAAGGCCATAGTTGAATTCGTGGTTGCCGAGCGTGCCGCAATCGTAGCCAAGCACGTTCATTGCAGCGATAACAGGATGGATGTCACCATCCTTCATGCCACGCTGATAGGCGATGTAGTCGCCCATCGGGTTTCCCTGCAGGAAGTCGCCGTTATCGACGAGGATCGAGTTGGTTGCCTCCGCCCGGATGGCGTCGACGATCGAGGCCGTGCGTGCTAGCCCCAGCGTGTCGTTCGGCTTGTCGCCGTAGTAGTCGTAGGGAAAGACGTGAACGTGCAGGTCGGTCGTTTCCATGATGCGCAGATGCGCCTGGTTGGCGGCAGCACGTGCGGAGAAGGGGTGAAGCATTACCAGCGCCGAGGCGGCGGCGACGCCGGACAGAAGCGAGCGGCGCGAGAGGTGGAACGGGGATGTCGTCGATTGCATGCTTGCCCTCCATTGATGAATGCCATTGCGTGTGCAATCCGCGGTTTCTGATTTGACATGCGAACCACGGTGGGTTGGTCGCGACTATGCCGGAAAGGCAACACTTCGCAAAGCAGTTGATTCTCGCATTGCAATTCCGGTCCGTCTGCAACCGAGCTAAAGTTTTCTTTAAGCTTTCCACCTAACGGTTTGTCTGGCGAAACCGGAACCTTTTCAACAGCATGCCCAACGCCAATCTCATTATTTTCGTCGGCGAAGCACTGGTCTACGTCACGGCGATGATCTGGTTGTTGCAGCTTCGTGCCCGGCTGGGTCTCGGCGTTTTTGTCGCGGCCCTGGGCGTGATGCATTTCATCGAAACCTATCTGGCGGCGGTCTTTTACGTGCAATTGCCGTTCGGGATCGTCTCTCCGGGATCGGTCGTGCTTTTCTCCGGCAAGCTGATGATCATCCTCTTGCTTTACGTGAAGGAGGATGCCGCGACCGTCCGTCAGCCGATCTATGGTCTGCTCGCGGGAAACTTGCTCACGGTCATCCTCAGCCTGCTGCTGCGCCAGCACGAGACTGTTTCGATTGTTCCGGGCCGTTCGGCCGACATCGCCTTCATCGATGAAATGGGCGGGCTGATGGTGTGGGGGACGTTGGTTCTCTACCTCGATACGCTCCTGATCATCCTGCTCTACGAGCGTCTCGGCAAATGGTTGCGCCGCTTCGTAACCGTCCGCTTCCTGATCTGCGGTGTCGTGATCCTGAGCTTCGATCAATTGGCATTTTACGCGGCTCTGCACTGGCTGAACGATGCGCCTATGGAGGTGCTGTGGGGCGGATGGATCGCGAAAATGCTGGCCGCGACTTTCTACGCCATCGCTATCGGCCTCTATCTCAATGTTTCGCGCCATCCGTTCCTGGCGATGTCGGACCGGCCTCTCGGCGACATCTTCAACGATCTGACTTTCCGCGAACGCTATGAAGACCTGCTTTCACGGTCCGGCCAGGACACGCTGACGGGATGTCTCGACCGCAGCCGCTTCGATATCGAAGGGCCGCAGATGCTGCGCGCTGCCGTAGCCTCAAAAGCTGCGGTCAGTCTGTTGATCATCGACGTCGATCACTTCAAGGGCGTCAACGATCGCTTCGGCCACCAGGAGGGTGACCGCATCCTGCAGAAGCTTGTGGAAGTGATGAAAGCACGCTTGCGCCAGGGAGATCGGCTCTTTCGTTATGGCGGTGAAGAGTTCGTCGTGCTGTGCCCGGGATTGTCGCATGCCGATGCGCTGAGGCATGCCGAGACCATCCGGCTAGCGGTGTCCGCTGGTGTTTTCACCCCCGATGGCAAAGCCGTGACCGTCAGCATCGGATTGTCGTCCACGCCTGACGATGGTGTCGCGATTGCGCATCTGCTGTCTGAGGCTGATCTCAGGCTCTATTCAGCGAAAGCGCGTGGTCGCGATTGCGTCGTCGGCCGCTAACGCTATCGCAGCTCGTTATATGCCGACGTTCGGCCGGTCGATCACTTCCCGCAAGGAAAAGCTCGAGTTGATCTTGACCACATGGGGCAGGGCGGAAAGCCAGTCTCGGTGGATGCGTTCGTAGTCCTGCAGGTCCTTGGCCGCGACCCGCAGAATGTAGTCGTATTCGCCCGACATCAGGTAACAGACGAGAACATTGGGGCAGAGCTTTACCGCTGCCTCGAACTCGGCCAGCGTCTTGGCGAACTGCCCGGACAGGGAAATATGCACGATCACCATGATCTGGTAGTCGAGCGCCTTGTGGGCGAGGCGGGCGTGGTAGCCGCTGATGGTGCCTGATTTCTCCAGGATATCGACCCGGCGCGAACAGGCCGATGGCGACAGCCCTACCTTGGCCGCCAGATCGGCGTTCGAAATCCTGCCGTTCTGCTGAAGAATGCGCAGAATCGCATGATCGATGGCATCAAGTTCACTCATTCGCGATTTCCACCAATAGCTCGGACAATGACGCAATATTCTTCGAAATTGATGCCTCCGCGGAGACATCTTTGCAAGGACATTCGTTTCGCCGCGTGTTTTGCTGAGGGCGTGTCAATGAGGCAAAATTGCCCACAACAGGAGAGGAACGCGCGATGCGTGTCGGTTGCCCGAAGGAAATCAAAAACCATGAATACCGAGTCGGCCTGACCCCCGGGTCGGTACGTGAATATGTCGCTCACGGCCACGAGGTTATCATTGAAACCAAGGCAGGAGCGGGGATCGGCGCGGATGACGATACCTACCGTGCCGCTGGCGCGAAGATAGTCGCGACGGCAAAGGATGTGTTCGAAAAATCGGACATGATCGTCAAGGTCAAGGAGCCGCAGCCTTCCGAATGGGCACAGCTGCGCGAGGGCCAAATTCTCTATACCTACCTGCATCTCGCGCCGGATCCGGAACAGACCAAGGGTCTGCTCAATTCGGGCGTCACGGCCATCGCCTATGAAACCGTCACGGACGAGCGCGGCGGCTTGCCGCTTCTGGCGCCGATGTCGGAAGTCGCGGGTCGCCTGGCCATTCAGGCCGGTGCGACATCGCTGCAGAAGGCCAACGGTGGCCGCGGCATTCTGCTCGGCGGTGTGCCCGGTGTGCTTCCCGCCAAGGTCGCGATTATCGGCGGCGGCGTCGTCGGCCTCCATGCCGCCAGAATGGCAGCTGGACTTGGCGCTGATGTCAGCATCCTCGATCGCTCTATTCCTCGTCTGCGCCAGCTCGACGACATCTTCGGCGGTCGTATACACACGCGCTACTCCACCATCGATGCCCTCGAGGATGAGGTTTTCTCTGCCGATCTGGTCATCGGAGCCGTTCTCATTCCAGGCGCTGCCGCACCTAAGCTTGTGACGCGGGAAATGCTGACCGGGATGAAGAAGGGTGCCGTCATCGTCGATGTCGCCATCGACCAGGGCGGCTGCTTCGAGACATCGCACGCGACCACCCATTCGGACCCGACTTACGAGGTCGACGGGATCGTCCACTATTGCGTCGCGAATATGCCTGGCGCCGTCCCGGTGACGTCAGCCCATGCGCTCAACAACGCCACGCTGCACTACGGTCTGCAACTGGCTGATCGTGGTCTGAAGGCAGTCGCGGAAGATCGGCACCTGCGTGCCGGTCTCAACGTTCACCGCGGACGGGTGACCAACGCCCCCGTTGCCGAGGCACTCGGTTACGACGCCTACGCGCCGGAAGCGGTGCTCAACGTCGCCTGAACCCTAACGAAGTCGTCCGGCCATGGCCGGACCGACGCTTCAGGGGCGCTCTATCCTGCATTGATAACAATTGTTCTTGGCCGATCGGACATGCACACTTGCGACCTCAGGCATGGAGAGCAGAGCTTCAGCGCGAGATTCGAGCTGCTCGGCGGGAACCACGCCGCCGGTCCCATAGATGATGCGCTCATTGCTGCCGTAGCCGCGCAGCAGATAGTCTTTGCTCGACGTCAGGATGGGCGGCCGAACTTCGTCGCTATATGCCGGGCATTCGTCGGCATGCATGAAAACCGGACCGGTCTCGGCATAGGGCTGCAGCGACGTAAAAGGCCGCAGCGCGAAGATCAGATAGGTGTCGCCGGCATCGACGTTGCCAAGGCAATGCCGACAGGGAACGCCGTCGCCATCGGATATCTGGCGTTCCGGCGGGTTGCCATAAGCATCGTTGCCACCCTGTCTTAGGCGCTCGGCCTGATCGGTGGACATCGGTATGTAGCGCAGGGCCATCGTGCATCTCCAGATCAATAGGGATCATTTGATGCGCACTGTGCCCCGCCTGGTGCGGCGGCGACACCCGAAACTTGCGGCCGTGCGGACGTCAGAGATTCTTAGCGAAGGCCAGCAGTTCTTCGTCCGTCAGCGGCTCGATGGTCGCTTCGCGGGTGGCGACGGGCGAGAAGCCGAATTGCTGATAGAGCTGGAGCGCCCGTGGGTGGTCGAGATTGTTGGTCGTGACCGTAACCTTGCTCGGGTTCAAGGTCCACGCAGCAAACAGCGTTTGCAGCAGGAACCATTTGCCGAGGCCAAGCCCGAGCGCGTGCTCCATCAAGCCGAAATGCGTCAGCTCGACGACGTTGTCATCGGCCTGGTGAAGCTCGAAGAAGCCGGCAGGTGCGCCGTTGACATAGAGCACGGTAACGCTCGTGCGTTTGTCGGCGAGTAACGCAGCCAGCTTTTCGTCGCTCATGCGGATACGATCGGCCCAGTGCCAGCGTTTGCCAACCCGCAGATAGAGGAACCGATAGTAATTCAGCGGGATGTCGGACACGCGCAGGATTGCCGTCTGGATGTTGACCGGCATCGGCAAGCTCTGCTTGGGCGGTGCCGTCATTTCCAGTTCGGTGACGTGGGCAGTCAGTGAGGCGAGCTTGGGAGGGCGCATGATGTCACTCGCTGCCGGTCACAACGGAGGTATCCGCGCGGCCACCCCATTCGGACCAGGAGCCGTCGTAAAGCGTATTGTCGGTGTGGCCGAGGGATTGCAGCGCCAGCGTGATGATGGCTGCCGTGACGCCTGAGCCGCAGGTTGTCACCACGGGCTTGGAAAGGTCGACGCCCGCCTCGGCAAATGTCTTGCGCAGCGTGTCGAGATCTTTGAACTTGCCGTTCTCGGAAAAGGTGGTGGAAGGCAGGCTGTGCGCGCCCGGCATGTGGCCGGAGCGCATTCCGGCACGCGGCTCTGGCTCTTCGCCGAGGAAGCGCCCGGCGCCCCGCGCATCGGCAATTTGGACCTTGCCTGATTGCACGATGTCCTTCATGCGCTCAAGCGAGGTTACCGCCGAAGGCGTGAAAGTAACGTTGAACGTGACGGGCGTGGGCGAGGGAACGTCCGTCGTCACCGGGCGTCCGTCCTTCTTCCAGCCGTCCATGCCGCCATCGAGCACATAGACGTCCTTTGCGCCCATGATGCGCAGCATCCACCACACGCGCGGCGCGGTCATGATGCCCGGGCCGTCATAGACGACGATCGTATCGGTCTCGCTGACACCGAGCGCACCAACGGCCGTGGCGAAGGCTTCCGGCGTCGGCAGCGTATGCGGCAGTCCGCTCGTGTGATCGGCGATCGCATCCTGGTCGAAGAACACGGCACCGGGAATGTGGCCCACGTCGTACTCCGCTTTCGGGTCTCTGTTCTGGGCTGGCAGATACCAGGCGGCATCGAGAATGCGAATGGTGGGATTGTTGAGCCGCTGCTGCAACCAGTCCGGAGAAACGACGTAAGCGCTTTTGTTGTTGGTCATGGTCGTATCTCCTGTTCAGATTGTCTGGCGGTCGTCTGCCGTGCCGAAGCGGATGCGGAAACGGCGGTTTTCCTTGCCCTTCTTCTCGATCTTGGCGATGTGGATCGCGCCGACTTCCTGGGTTTCCGACACATGTGTACCGCCGCAGGGCTGGCTGTCGATCGCCGAGTTTTCACCGATGCAGACAAGGCTGACGCGACCAAGCCCGACGGGCGGGCGTACATTCTTGGATTTGACGATACCGGGGTTGGCTGCGAGTTCCTCGTCGGTGATCCACTGCAGATAGACCGGGTGGTTCTCGTCGACGAGCTTCCTCAGCGCTGCCGTCACCTCGTCCTTATCGATCGTTTCGCTCATGTCGAAATCGACCCGGCTTTCATCTTCGCCTACGGCTGCGCCCGTGATCGGGAAGGGACAAACGACGGAGAGCAGATGGCAAGCCGTGTGCATGCGCATCAGCCGGTAGCGGCGCGGCCAGTCGATATGCACGACCAGCTTCTCGCCGATATCAGGCGCTGGCTGTCCTTCCGCCGGGACATGGATGATGATGTCCTTCGTCGCGCCATGACGGGCAACGGCAACGTCGATGCGGCTGCCGTCGCTGCGCTCCAGGAAGCCGCTATCGCCCGGCTGTCCGCCTGACGTGGCGTAGAAGCAGGTCTGATCAAGCTCGATCCCGCCATCCTCCAGAATTCCGGTGACACTTGCTTCGCAAGTCGAGAGATAGAAATCTTCGCGGAAGAGGGCAGTCACGGTCTTTGTCATCGCAAATCTTATCCGACTGATTCGTATGGAACGGTGATGCTTGAGGGGCCCTTCAACCAGGCCGGAACAGGCAGGCCCTTCGAGGCCAGGAAGTCCGGGTTGAAGAGTTTCGATTGATAGCGGTTACCATAGTCGCAAAGGATCGTCACGATCGTATGTCCCGGACCGAGCTCCTTGGCGAGCCGGACGGCGCCGGCAATATTGATGCCCGTTGATCCGCCGACGCAAATGCCTTCGCGTTCGATCAGGTCGAAGACCAGCGGCACGGCCTCGGCATCGGAGATCTGGTAGGAAAAGTCTGGACTGAAGCCTTCGAGGTTGGCGGTGATGCGGCCCTGGCCGATGCCCTCGGTGATGGAGCTTCCGCTCGCCTTCAACTCCCCGTGCGCGTAGTAATTGTAGAGCGCCGCACCATCAGGGTCGGCAAGGCCGATCTTGATCGCAGGGTTCTTGGCGCGCAGGCCCTCTGCAACGCCCGCAAGCGTACCGCCGGAGCCGACAGAGCAGATGAAGCCGTCGACCTTGCCGTCCGTATCGCGCCAGATTTCAGGCGCCGTGGTGGCGACATGGGCGTCACGATTGGCGACATTGTCGAACTGGTTTGCCCAGATGGCGCCGTTCGGTTCGGTCTTTGCGAGTTCAGCGGCCAGGCGACCGGAGATCTTCACGTAGTTGTTCGGGTTCTTGTACGGCACAGCCGGCACTTCGACGAGCTCTGCTCCAAGAAGACGCAGCGCATCCTTCTTTTCCTGGCTCTGGGTTTCCGGAATGACGATGACGGTCCGATAGCCGAGTGCCTGCCCGACGAGGGCAAGGCCAATGCCGGTATTGCCGGCAGTCCCTTCGACGATCACGCCCCCCGGCTTCAACTGCCCGGCCTTCTCCGCCTCCCGGATGATCCAGAGCGCGGCGCGATCCTTCACCGACTGTCCCGGATTGAGAAACTCCGCCTTGCCGAGGATCGTGCAGCCGGTTGCCTCGGATACGGATTTCAGCCGGATCAGGGGCGTGTTGCCGATTGCTTCAAGAACGGACGGAAGAATGGCCATTGCAGAACCTCGTGCTTGAGAACGGCCGCTGAAGCGAGCCGCGTTACCGAAGAAAAACGCCGAGTGGCCGGCGAACGTTGAGAACGACACCGGATCGCCGAAATATTGGCGTGTTTTCGGCTCAGCCTGTTTCCCAGGCAAGAAATAGCGTTTCACCGCTGCCCTGTCCCGAACAAAAAACGTCTTCGAGGGGAAAGCTTAGGGTCGAGGCCGCTCTGGGTGCGCGCCGGATATTGGAGGGGGATTGGTCTGGGCCGGGCGTGTCATTCGCCGGCCCCTTGAGTTGAGCGTGCACCGGGCGGGTGCGTGCCGAGGTATGGGCAATGAGTATGCACAAGACGAATTCCGAGCATGGGTTGGCATGGGTAACGGGAGCGAGTTCGGGAATAGGCCGAGCGCTGGCATTGCGGCTGGTGCGAGACGGCTATTCGGTGGTCGTCACCTCCAGAAATCACGAAAAACTGGTGGCCCTGCAACAGGAAGCTGCCGCCGACGGCCGCATCATCGTTCTCGATGGCGATGTCACCGACCCTCAGGATATGGAACGTGTGTTGGCATCGATCGAATATGATCACGGCGACCTGTCTCTGGCCGTGTTCAATGCGGGGGTGACAATCCCGGTGAGGGGCGACGATCTGCATCGCGACGCTTTTGAGCGGAGCTTTGCGGTCAATGTGAACGGTGTCGTCAATTGTCTGCTGCCGGCAGTGGCCCACATGAAGGCAAGGGGGCAGGGCCACATCGCCATCGTGTCGGGGGCTGCAGGTTATGGCGGTTTGCCGGGCAACGCCGCCCATGGCGCCACGAAGGCGGCCCTGATCAATCTGGCCGAGAGCTTGAAGCTCGATCTGGACCGGATCGGCATTCGCCTGCAGTTGATCAATCCGGGGCCTGTCGACACGACCGGTTCGCCGCGGCTTGGATTTGCAAGGTCCGGCATGGTCAGTGCAGACGAGGCCGCTCAGCACGTCGTCGAGGGCCTGAAGTCGAAGCATTTCGAAGTCAGCTTCCCGAAGCGCTCTATCACTATCGCAAAGTTGTCACGCCTGCTGCCATATGGTGCCTACTTCGCGCTCGTTGACCGGCTGACCCGGCAAGGCGCGACGCCGCCAAAAGCGACGAACACCCGCACGAGCGCCAAGGGGCGGCCACATCAGGCCGTGTGAAGCACCAGTACTGCGCCGAAGATCAGGGCGAGGCCGACCCAGCCGATCGGCTTGAGCTTCTGGCCGAAGAGCAGGCGGCCGCAAATGGCCGTGCCGAAAATCCCGGTCGCGCCGAGAACCGCGTAGGCGATCGCAAGTTCCATGCCCTTGACCGCTTCGGCAAGGAAGGCAAAGGCGGCGAGCACGAGAACGATGGAAAGCGCGCCCCAGCCGCGGCGCGCGAAGCCATTCGATTTGGTCGAAGCGAGATTGGCAGCGATGTCGAGGATGCCGGCGATGACGGCAAAGACGAAATAGAGACTAGGTGCGCTCATCGATGGCTCCCTCCGTGGCCGGAGCGTCCTCTTCGCGGTGTTCGCCTGCATTGACGAGCAGGATACCGGCCACCGCCATCGACAGGCCCAGCATTTCCCGGCCGGTCAGCACATGGCCGAACACGAACACCGAAACGAGCGTAATGATCGCGACCCCGGACCCCTCCCAGATGGCATAGGCAACGCCGACGGAAATGGTCTTCACGGCCTTTGCCAGGAAGACGTAGGAAAGCGCAATGGAGACATACATCACTACGTGGCCGAGATAGGAGCCATTGGCGGATGCGGCCTTCATCGCCGTCAGGCCCGCCACCTCAGTCGCGATCGCGAGCGCCAGGAAAAACCATGCAAGCCGCATGAGGAACCTTCAAGAAAAGATCTGGATCGGTTGCCTCATAGGCGTTGTCGGACGATCGGTAAAGCCTACTGCATGTTTCCTTAAATCCTATTCGACTTAAGGATAAAAACTTGCAGCCATTCAAAGTGCTACAGCGACCTTTGCGCGTCTAATAAGACGCGCGGCGCTGTAGCGGCGGCGAGCCTCATTCGAAGACGATCTGACGGACA
This sequence comes from Ensifer sp. 1H6, assembly GCF_001976035.1. NCBI lineage: Bacteria > Pseudomonadati > Pseudomonadota > Alphaproteobacteria > Hyphomicrobiales > Rhizobiaceae > Ensifer > Ensifer sp. 1H6. Next base: position 17,956 of record NZ_MOAI01000002.1, read on the forward strand.
TCGATGTTGCGGGCGCGGAAACCGGCTTCGCAGTAGTAGAAATAGAACTCCCACAGGCGCTTGAAGCGCAGATCGAAACCGAGCGGCTCGATCCGGCTCCACACCGACCAGAAGCGCTGCCGCCACTCGCCGAGCGTTCGGGCGTAGTCGCCACCGAAGCCGAAATCGTTGATCATTCGCAGACCGACGTTGCGCCCGAGATCGACCAGATGCTCGCGCGTCGGCAGCATGCCGCCGGGGAAAACGTACTTTTGGATGAAGTCCGGATTGGAGCGGTACTCCTCGTAGGCTTCCGGCTTGATCGTGATGATCTGCAGGCCGGCCTTGCCGCCGGGTTTCAGGCAGCGCTTCAGCTGCGAGAAATAGGTCGACCAGAATTTTTCCCCGACCGCCTCGAACATTTCGATCGAGACGATTCGGTCATAGAGGCCCTTCTCCTCGCGATAGTCCTGGAATTTCAGCTCGACGCGGTCGGCGACGCCGGCCCTGTGCATGCGTTCCCGGGCAAACGCGAGTTGTTCGCGACTGATGGTCAGGCCGGTGACCTTGCAGCCGATCTCGGTCGCCGCAAATTCTGCAAAACCGCCCCAGCCGCAGCCGATCTCAAGCACATGGTCACCGGGCCGTAGATTCGTCGCCTCGGCCAGTGCCCGGTATTTGGCAGTCTGGGCCGACTGCAGATCGTTGGCGCCGCTAGCGTAAAGTGCCGACGAATAGGTCATGCTCGGATCGAGCCATTCACGGTAGAAGGCGTTGCCGAGGTCGTAGTGGGCAGAGATATTGCGCTGTGCGCCCGTCCTGGTGTTGGCATTGCGCCAGTGGAGGAATTTTTCCACCAGCCGCATCAACCCGCGCGCCCGGTTAGGGAATCTGTTGCCGATGTCTGCGTTGACAAGGAAAAGCTCGAGAAAGGCGCCGACATCGGGGCTGTCCCAATCGCCGTCTATATAACTTTCCGCGGCGCCGATGGTGCCACCGGTGATTGCCCGGTGCGGAAGATTCCAGTTGTGAAGTGTCACGGCGGCGCATGGCCCCGGCACCTTTCCCTTGACCAGCAGCCGCCGACCGTTGGGCAAAGCGAGCGCCAGCGCGCCGGCCTCAAGGTGAACGAGGCCGCGCAGGACCATCTGGGCCTTGAGCGGAAAGTCCTTCAGCACCTGCGAGAGATTTTCAGTCGAAAGGTGCTCGGCGTTGTCGAATTCGGCAAAGCAGGCTTCTGTATCATGCATAAACCACCCTCCGGCAATCGTTGCATCCGTAACGTGAGCCTAGCGATAATCCTGCGAGAGGCCAACCATGGATTTGTACCGGTGGCGGCGCGGTTGTAGCGATTTTTTAGGTTCTGATTTCCTGAAACGCGGCCAACGCGCGGTCGCGCGCGAAGGCGTGGTCGACGATGGGGGTGGGGTAGGAGACTCCAAGCTCGATGCCGGCGGCAGCCAGTACTGCCGAGGGGGCCGAGAATGGTCGATGGATATAACGCGCCTCGAGATCAGCGAGCTCCGGAACGAAACGCTTCACATAAAGCCCCTCCGGATCGAATTTCTCGCCCTGGAGCACCGGGTTGAAAATGCGGAAGAAAGGCGAGGCATCGGCGCCGGACCCCGCCACCCATTGCCAGCTTGCTGCGTTCGAGGCCGGATCTGCATCGACCAGCGTGTCGCGGAACCACGCCTCTCCGCGTCGCCAGTCGATCAGCAGGTCCTTGATCAGGAAGGAGGCGACGATCATCCTGACGCGATTGTGCATGTAGCCGTGGCGCCAGAGCTGCCGCATGCCGGCGTCGACAATCGGATAGCCGGTCAGGCCCCTTGTCCAGCGGTGGAACTGTTCGTCATTGTCCAGCCAGCGAAAGCCATCAAAACGACGATCGAGGTTTTGACGGCCGAGATCCGGATTGTGAAACAGCAGATTGTAGGAGAACTCGCGCCAGGCGAGTTCCTTGCGGAAAGTGACGACATCGTCCACCGGCGTTTCCGTCAGGCCACGCGTGACCTGCCAGATCTGCGCCGGAGAGATTTCGCCGAAGGCAAGATGCGCAGAGAGCATGGACGTACCTTGCGCTGCAGGGACGTCCCGCTCAGCCTTGTAGCCGGCAAGGGCATGTTCAACGAATTTGTGCAGGCGTTCGGCAGCGGCCTGCTCGCCCGGCGTCCAGATTTCGGCGAACGTCGATGCCCAGTCCGGCCGCGTCGGCAAGAGCTTCCACCGTTCAAGCTCCTCGGATGCCGGCCACCTCACAGGCGCTCTGATCATTTCCGGCGTCTCAATCGGCGCCGCCGGCTCGCCGCTGGCCTCAAGCGCACGCCAGAACGGCGTGAACACGCGATAAGGGCCGCCACCCTTCGTGAGGAGCCGTGTCGGCTCATGCAACAGTTGCCCTGCAAAGCTGCTGACGGTGAAGCCGCGTTCAACGAGCGCTTTCTTCAACGGCGCATCGGTTCCTATTCCGCTCGGGTCGTAGCGGCGATTCCAGAACACGGTCGTCGCGCCCGATTCCCGCGCTATCTCGGCGATCACATCCAACGGCGCACCGGTCCGCAGGATAAAGTCGGAGCCGTGTGCCCGCAGCGATGCCCGCAATGCCTGGAGCGAATGGTGCAGCCACCAACGCTGCGCGCCACCAAGCGGCCCGTTGCCGCTTTCCTCCGGTTCATTGATGTAGATCGGAATCACCGGTCCACCCGTCTGCGCCGCGGTGGCAAGTGCCTGATTGTCTTGAAGGCGCAAATCTCGACGAAACCAGACCAGAATCGGCGTTGTGGGATTTGCGCTCATGACATTCCCGGGGGCGAGGAAGGAGGAAGGCGTCGCCGGCACCATAGCCGCAAAATGAAAAAGAGCCATTCGGGCGTTACCGCGAATGGCTCTTTAAAAACTGGCTCCCCGGGCCGGATTCGAACCGGCGACCTGTCGATTAACAGTCGAATGCTCTACCGCTGAGCTACCAGGGATCATCTGCGCGGCGTGTCCTGCAGAAGTGAGGCTGCTAATACAAATGCTTTTCCGATTTGCCAAGCTGTTTTTTAAAAAAGTGAGAAGTTTTGTTGCGAGCCTGTGGAGAAGCCCCCAATTGTGGGAGAGGCAGCCGGATAGGGAATGATGCATAAAAACAGAAAACAGACGCATTTCGGCATAGACCCGCACACACGGCAGATCGTGCTTGGCAAATGGCGCCTGAGGCTGCCGGAATCACCACTGCTGCGCATGCTGGTTGGCGGGCTGCTGATATTCGGCGGCTTTCTCGGCTTTCTGCCCGTGCTCGGATTCTGGATGGTGCCCTTGGGCTTACTCATCCTCTCGCACGATATTCCTTCAGTACGCCGCCGCCGCCGAAGGTTCGCAGTCTGGTGGGCGCGCCGACGCAACGGGACGGGGTCTTCGAAGGAACGATGATTCGTTCGCGAGGGCGATCCTCGCTTCGACAGGGCGCCACAAGCTCACGCTACACGGAAGCCGAGCCTATTCGGCTCCTTCGTCGGCGACGATGTGGCGGCGGCTCCAATCGAATGAAAGTCATGGACCGCCGCGTCCTCCCGACCGACTTGTGCGCAAACTCCCGCATTCGGGCTGTCGTTGAAAACCATTCGGCAACGGATCGGCAGCATAATGCCGCCCGGATTAAGGATGGGGCGGAATGGCTAAGACCACGACAAGCCGCGGGCGTCGCCGCGGCAGCCGGACAAAGAAAAAGGGCGGAATGCTGCCCTGGTATCTCGCCGCGGTGCTGACAGTCGGCGGCGTTGTTGCGTACGACCACCGTGGACAGTTGCGGGATCTGCCGGGCGTTTCGGATGTGTTCGCATCGGCGCCCAAGTCGACATCCACATCCAGGTCGGACGATCGGCCGAAGGCGCAGGCCCGTGTCGCCATGCCCTCGGCTACGCACAAGACGAAGCCTGTCGACGGACCGATACCCGCAGTCAATGTCGGGTTGGCCGCACCGACACCCGTCGAGCGCCCGATCGCGCAGCCCACGGCCGTCGAGCCCCAGGCGAATCAGTTCTATTTCTGCGGTACCCGCAACGACAATTGCGTCGTCGACGGCGGAACATTCCGCTACCAGGGCGAGGAGATCCGTGTCGCCGACGTCGATGCACCGCGAATCAAGCAGGCGAGTTGCGATAGCGAACGTGCCCGCGGCTTCTACGCCAAGCAGCGATTGCGCGAGTTGCTGAACGCCGGCGAGTTCAGGCTGATCGAGGCCATCGGCAGGAGCGACGACAAGAACAGCGAAAAGCTGCGCGTGGTGATGCGCGACGGCCGCTCTCTCGGCGCCGTGCTCGTATCGGAGGGCTTGGTTCGGCCCTGGAAGGGACAGCCCAAGCCCTGGTGTTAGACGGTGCTCGGCGTCATCAGAGAGAATGATGAGGGCCGGAAGCGTGTAGCCGTCTAAGTTATCCACCGAGCGCGATATCAATACCGATTATCAACCCCAGAGCCGATAGTGCCAGAAAGAACACAACAAGAGAGCTTGCTAGAAGCAGCTTGATGGGATTGGCTCGGAAATCTGCCTTAAGGTTCGGGAAAATTGGCGACATGTCCAATCGGCCGGTCACCGCGAGCTGGAATAGACGCCAGATTGCGACCGCAATGCACATTCCACAGAAAACTACCGTCAGTATGAGCTTGGGTAGATGATCAACTCTGGATTCAACGTCCAATTCCCTGAAGAATCTTGGTGCAAGGTAGCTTTACCGTGAAACGGTGTACAAGGTAGCAGCGCCCCGCGACGTCGGAAGAAGGGTTGGACGGAAGATTCGGGCCGTCTGTCGAAATGGTAAATCCATCCAATTGCCTCGTGTCGGACGCTGCCGTATAGCGCCCGCCGCCTGTCGTCGAAGGGGTTCGCGGCGATCCGTTATGGGGCCGGATCGGTAAGCCTGTGGAAGAGTTGGAGAAAGATGGAATTTCAGAAATGCCTGAGGACGTTTTTCAGAAATCCCCTCTTGCGCTCTTTCTATATTCATTCTAAACGCTCGCCACGACTTGATAATCTCAGTCGATGAGGCCTCGTGGCGGAGTGGTGACGCAGAGGACTGCAAATCCTTGTACCCCGGTTCAATTCCGGGCGAGGCCTCCAAAGCCACTCCTAAGTAGTTGAATTAGTTTCGCTATTTGGACTGCAGGATTTCATCTGCTGCCACACATTCTTCTTGGTGTGGCAATTGGTTCCCGTTATCTCCCTCTTCGACGTTCGATCCAAGCAGCAGATTGCCGATTCCATCCCCATTGCTTCTGGCAACACTCTGCCTCGTCAAGCGCGCCCGTTCGCGTTCCGCGAGTAGATCTTCGACGTCTTGGCGGCGCAACGAACGCCCCCCTCATTCAGGGTGCAGCAGTTTGAACGGCTGCGGCCGGCGTCCTGCCAGCCGCGCCTGTCGTCACTCCGCCGGGATAAACTTGAGCGTTCCTGCGAGCCTTGGGCCGGTCGATCCCTTCGTGTCCATCGGGTGGTTGATGCCGTCGTTCACCGGTAGCTCCTCGAAATCGAATGGGCTTATGCCTTCAAGGCACGCGGCGTTGACGCCGTAGAAATCCGGGTTCGCGCGCGGCTTGTGGAATGTGTAGATGCCGCACTTCGAGCAGAAGTAATGCTCTGCAGCCTTCGTGTTGAACTGATATTTGGTGAGTGCCTCGCCGCCGGAGAGAACCGTGACCCCGTCCTTGGCGGCAGAGACGGCAACCGCGCCCTTCAACTGGCAATAGGAGCAAGTGCAACGGCGGGCGGTGCGGAGGCCGCTCTTCAGTTTCACATTGAAGCGAACCGTTCCGCAGTGGCAGGCTCCGTCAAGGTTCTGAACATCGAGATTCATCCAATCATCCATCTGATTTTGAAGCGCATTTGATGAGCTTTCTTATGAGGTGGGTTGCTTGTGCTCAAGCGCATTCGGGGGCAGTCTCAATCCAGAGGACCGCACTCCCGTTGAGGCCGTTCGTTGTAGGGCCATCAGCCGATTGGGCTCAGGCGCGGGGTACGAGGCGTCTCGTCGCGCATCGGGCACATATTCAGACCAAGTGCCCGATACGTGCGCCAGCACGCTTTCGTGCTCCACGTCGGGGACGTTCCGCGGCCCGAGCCGATGCGTCGCAAGAGCGCTCGGCCAACGGATCGTGCGGAGAAAAAGCCTACGGCCGTTCGCATCCGTCCTGCATCATCCGCGCGAGGAGCGAACAGTCCGCGTCGCACCGTTGCCTTTCTTGGGTACGAACCTAGTTACCCATACCGTACCCAAGCGAGGAATTGCTGAATGAACCGTAATGGGCTCTATCTGATCATTGCCATGCTCGCCGTCGCCGTCATTGGTCTCGGCGCCTATGTCTACCGCGAGGAAACAAAACCGACCGGCGTAGAGATCAAGATTGGCCAGGACGGGGTTTCCGTTCAGGAGAATTGAGCGCCATCGGCCACACGCTCAACAGGTTTGGCAGCGGCGAATGCCGCTGGCGGTCGACGCCCCACGCGAGGTTCAAGGCGAACGCAGATCCGAAGGCGGTCGAAATACCGGCCATCGGTGGCGTAAGCGGCCGCGTGCTCGTTGCGAGCGTCAACGAAAGTGTGACGTAGATAGGGCGGGCGAGCGCGTGATTCAGCCCCTCGCACGATGAAAGCAACAAGTCACCCAGCGCCTGCGCGATTGGCTAAAGCGGTTCTCCGTCAATAGCAGCCCGATTGTCGAAAGTGAAACGCTGTGCGTGCCTGCGCAAAGGACATGCTGCCGGCACGCAGGTACGGTTTTCGGGGGGCAAGGAACATGGGCCAATGCGGCGCGTCCAACACGCGCAGCGAGGCTGCCCGCATCGCAGCCAACCACTGTTTTCAAAGCGCAATTCGACCGGGCTGCGCTTGCCCGCCAGTTTGCGAACGTCCGCAGTCGCCAACGACATGGCCTTGCGAGGACGCGCCCCGAAATGGTGATTCGGTCACTATTGTCAGTGCTGAAAATATTGTCTCTAGACAGAACTGGGAATGAATATCCCAACAGCGCGACCCGTATAGGTAGTGTCAAACAAAGCCAACAATGGAGGAAAAGACATAAAATGAAATATAAGATCGCCCTGACTGCTCTTGCCATTCTTGCCGTAACGACGGCCACCGCAAGCGCTGAGGATCTCGTCTTTCAGCTTAAGAACAAGACGAATGCCGTTTTGACGAACTTCTACACATCGCCGGTCGGTGTTGATCAGTGGGAAGACGACGTCTTCGGGCGGCAGGTGCTTAATCCGGGCGAAAGCATGGAAATTACCATCGCCGACGGACGTGATGTCTGCAAATACGACATGCGCTTTGAATTCGAAGAAGGTTCCGGTCTCGACACGACTGAAGACAAGCAGGATCTCTGCGAGTTGGGCGAGTACTCGATTCACGAGTAAAATCCGTCGAGCGTGAAAAACACTCGATCCGAAAATCTCCGTCTCGCTACCCTATGTGGCGAGACGTTGAAGTAAGAGAGCGGCTGGCCGGCATGAAGGCGGCTAGAGCGTTTCCGGTTTAAACGGAGTCACTAGGCGCTCTATCTATTTGTTTTTACGCATTTCCTGGCGGAAAACCGCTCCGCACTTTTCCTCGAATTGCGCTGGCGTGAGACGGGCTTAGTGGTAGCGGCGGATCAAGCCGACGAGCTTGCCCTGAATCTTGACCCGGTCAGGCCCGAAGATGCGCGTCTCATAGGCCGGGTTGGCGGCCTCTAGAGCAATTGAAGCGCCCTTGCGCCGGAAGCGTTTCAACGTTGCTTCCTCGTCATCGACTAGTGCCACGATGATATCGCCGGGATTGGCCGTGGTGGCATTGCGGATGATCACCGTATCGCCATCGAAAATGCCGGCCTCGATCATCGAATCACCCTTCACTTCAAGGGCGTAGTGCTCGCCGCTGCCGATCATATCGAGCGGCACGGTAATGTCGTGGGTGTTGTTCTGTATCGCCGAGATCGGCACGCCGGCGGCAATGCGGCCCATCACTGGAACCGACACGGAGCTGTTGTCGGCAACCGGCAGCGTTTTCGCCGCGGGGGCAGGGGCGGGCGGTTTGCCAAGGCTACCCTCGATGACGCTCGGCGAAAACCCGCGACGGGGCTGCGCGCTCGCAGCATAGGCTTCCGGCAGTTTGATGACTTCGAGCGCTCGGGCGCGGTTGGGAAGCCGGCGTATGAAGCCGCGTTCCTCGAGCGCTGTGATCAGCCGGTGAATGCCCGACTTGGATGCCAGGTCGAGTGCATCCTTCATCTCGTCGAAGGACGGCGGTACACCGGACTCCTTCATTCGTTCATGGATGAAAAGAAGCAATTCCTGTTGCTTGCGGGTCAGCATGGCAAGTCGCTCCAGAGGCGTGAAACAAATCAAGAACAGACACTATCTGTTCCATATGTGTTCCGCAAGTGCCTAAAATTCTGTGAATGTTGGTTCAATCAAGCGCAGATTGACCAACTCGTCGCTGCACGCGCCGCGCGAGGCTGATATGCCTCCTTCCGTTTATGGAATGAGGGTTTAATGACGAAGCTGATTCAAATCTTGCTGACCATCGTTGTCGCCGCGACCGCGATCCTTGGGTTTCGCTGGTATCAATACGTGGATAACAAGCAGAGCCCGTTTGACGAAGTTGGTATCGCGTTGAATGCGGCGATGCCCGGGCCGCTCAATCAATGGGGTTGTGACCGGCTGAAGCTGACATTTGGCAACGGACACCCGCCGCACGGTTGCGCCGCGGCCGATGGGACGCAGTGGAAATAGCCTGCCATCAAGGGATCAGCAGAAATATCGATGGGCGATCTGCTAGAGGAGGCCTGAATCAGGCCGGCTGCGTCGCGGAGCAGGCGTCCTCGAATTCCTTGACGGTTTCCGCGGAGTTGTCCTCCGGCAGCACAGCGTCGGCCGCTTCGGTCGCGACCGGCGTGTCGCCTTGATAGACGAAGGACTGGATGTAGTAGGCGATCGTTCCCTTCCAAACGTTCCGGCCGTCTATCTGCTGGCAGGGCACGGCCGTTTCGAAGTCGGCTTGCAGGTCGTCGACCGTGGCAGCGCTGAGGGCGATGTTAGGCGATGCGATAATCGAGGCGATAAGCAAGGCTGCAAGCACGGTGAACGTCCACTAGATCAGAGGTGGCGGCGATGGTTTGGTTAACGATGTGAACCGTGCTTTCGTTCCGAAGTCCAGCAAGCATGCCGGGCACTGTGCCGTGTTCAACAGTTCTTTGCGAAAGGCGAGCACTGGTGCTCAAGCTGTGGCAATGAAGGCACAAAGATTGGCGTGAGGTGCGTTGGCGTTTTCGATTTTCCGGCGCCCGCCTCAAAGCGTGGCGCTGGCAGCTGATCAACAATACCCGCCGCAAATGCTTCCGATGATGTTGGACGCCGTAATGGAGTGCGAGTGGCCAGCGGCATCCGCCTGTAGCGATCTTCGCATCTCCAGCCAAATACATACGACGTTCAAACGCGCTACGAAACCGGCATCTGACCGCGGGTGCTCGACCAGTCGCGCCGGGATGTCGCGGAGACGTTGCGCACCCCAGTTCGACTGGCCACTGACGGATATCTCTCTCATGTCGTTAGTTCGAGAGGTTAAAGCCGACCGTCTTACTTCTTGTCTTTCTTGCCCAGGGAGAAACTGCTGCCGGCCAGCTTCACCTGTGAGCCTTCCGTCACAACGGCGGCTTTGACAGTCTTGTCCTTCTTTGGCTTTCTAACCTCGCGGTTACTTCGCACTTGACCTTTTGCCATGATCGTCTCCTTGGAAGGTGTGCCGGGGAACCCTGCATGGGCGCCGAATGCCGGCAAACCAGCCTGCATTGATACCGCCGTAAGTCAATGACGGTGCCGGTGGATCACTGTTTTGCCGGCGTTGCGTCGCGCATTCGTGCCCGGTGTCCGGGCACTGCGATGATAACGTCGCTTCGGTCACTTACCGTTGCGCCCCTGGGATGCTGTCGCAGGCCCTATGACGGCAGCAACTTCGGTTATCTTGTTCGCCGGAAATCCGGCGCGTTCCGAATGTTCGCGAATGACGTCGGCGCTTGATGCCTCGTGGACGCAGTAAATCTTGTCGCCGGCGACATAACTGGTGATCCATGTATATGGTACGCCAAGATCGGCGACGACAGCATTGGATTTTGCCGATAATGCGCAAAGGTCGTCCTGGTTGAGCTTGTCGGCCCCTGGGACGTCGCGTTCAATGATGTAGGTGGGCATCGTTCAGTTCCTCGGTTGTTGGAGGACTGAATATCAAGAATATCTAATATAATTGAAGTCAATACTTTCCACCGGTGATGCGGCGATTCACGACGATTTCCCTGGAAGTATAGGATCAAGCAGCGGAAGGGGCTCCACCGGGACTGGCGTCCGATCAAACGATGGGCGCCTGTATCGCCCCGCGATCACAATATCTCGCGGCCAATAGCTCTATGCGACTGAAATCGCGCGGCCGGGGATGGGAGCGCGCGATGCGCTCCGTCCGACACGCGTATACTAGCGCAAGTTAGTAGCTGAGCCGGAAACCGCCGGGACTCGCCGCAGACGGATCGGGTACAGGTGTTGGACCTTGCCACTGCGCATAGGTCGTGTTGCTGCCGCCGGTGCTTGCGCATCCGGCAAGTGCAAGAAGCGCGAGAAAAGCGGCTGTCGTCAAATATTTAAGAGGCATGGTTTTCTCTAGTTCTGGGAGATCGCCCAGGGCTCGATGGGCCGGAATCAGACTTTCCCTCAAATTATCTGGGATGGCAAGCGGGTCGAGCCACCGCCTTGCAAGCGCCGTCAATGCTGCGGCTATGATCGGGGAATACTCGCAAAACTTGTATGCGTTCGCCGCCAAAGCATTCACTTGGCGACCGAGCGCAATAATGGGTGGCGAAAAATGAGACAGCCATGGCGGAGGAGGTGGGATTCGAACCCACGGTGCGCTTTCACGCACGCCGGTTTTCAAGACCGGTGCCTTAAACCGCTCGGCCACTCCTCCGGGCAGGGCGTTATTGCGCGAAGCCTTGCTGCTTTGCAAGATTTAACATGCGTGGGCGGAAAGATTTTCTTGGCGCATCCGCTGCCCATTTTGTCCGGGTAACCATTCGTAAACCATAACTGGAGATTTCGAGCCGTCAGCCATTCGTCGGTTCGCAATTTTGCCTTGTTGCTGTCATGATTAATCGACTGTTCCGTTTCGGGACGCCGAGATTTCCGCTGGGGGCACGAGTGGAAGGTTTCGAGTACGGCTTATTCGAATGATGTTGTGGGACAGATGACATCCAGTAAAAATGCGGCATATCTGATCAAGGGACTGCGCCTTGCGGCGGTCCCTGTGCTTTGCGCAACGCTTGCGGCTTGCGGATCGACGTCCAGTATCAAGAAGAGCAAGTCGAGAAGCAAAGAATACTTTGCTGAGTCCGTTTATGGCGTGAAGGCGAGCCCCCGTGTCGCTACCGGCAAGAATATTCCGAAGGGCGGCGGCCGCTTTCAGGTCGGCAAAGCCTATCAGGTCAAGGGCAAGTGGTACCAGCCGAAGGAAGATTTCGGTTACAACAAGACCGGTGTCGCGTCCTGGTACGGCTCGGCCTTTCATGGTCGCCTGACGGCCAATGGCGAAGTCTACGACAAGCTTCATCTGTCCGCCGCGCATCCGACCTTTCCGCTGCCGAGCTATGCGCGTGTCACCAACACCGAAAACGGCACTTCCGTCATCGTTCGTGTGAACGATCGCGGTCCCTATGAATATGGCCGCATCATCGACGTTTCGTCGAAGACAGCCGATTTGCTCGATATCAAGCAGAAGGGCAGTGCCAAGGTTCGGGTGCAATATGTCGGCCGCGCACCGCTTGAAGGCAACGACATGCCCTATCTCATGGCGTCCTATGTCACGAAGGGCGACCGCAGTCCGGGCGTCATGCCGGAGGGCCAGATCGCAACCGGCGTGATGGTCGCCTCGAATGAGCCGATGCGCAACCAGTTGGGAACGCTGGTCATTCCGCCGAAATCGTCCCTTGATACCGCCGGTACGGTAACGGCGTTGGCTGCACCTGTCCCGCAATTTGCAGCACCGCCGTCGCTGAGCGAGTTCGTCATGCTTCCGGAAATCGGGCCGATCCCGCGCGAGCGACCGGAATACATTCCGATGCCTGACGGCAACATGGCCTATGCGGCCGCCTATGTGGAAGTGCGGGTAAGCGATGCGGAATCGCCGTTTGAAGCGATCATGGTCGAGACCAATCCGCTTACGCCTGAATCCATCGTTGCCCATGCGAAGCGCCAAGGCAGAACCGGTTCGCTCAGGTAACCTGGGGCGTTGTACCATTCTGATGACGCTGCTATGCCCAATGGGAAACCGGAGTTTCCCATGCGCTTGATGATGCTTACGGTCACGTTCGGCCTTGCGGCGTTGCTCGCGAGTGCGGCAGCGGCTCAGACGCCGCCGGTGGCGTTTGACACCAAGGCAAAGCAGATCCTGCTGGTGGATGCCGAAACCGGCACCGTTCTGTTTTCCCGCGCCGAGAACGAACCGGTTCCGCCCGCCTCTCTTGCCAAGTTGATGACGATGGAAGTGGTGGCCGAGGCCATCGCCAAGGGTGAGCTTTCGGCCGAAACGGCCTTCGACGTTTCCGAACACGCGTGGCGCACGGGCGGCGCCCCATCCGGCACTTCGACGATGTTTGCTGCGCTGAAGTCGCGCATTCGCGTGGCCGATCTGTTGCAAGGGGTGGCCGTTCAGCTTGCCAATGATGCCTGCATCATCCTCGGAGAGGGGATGGCCGGTAGCGAAACCGCCTTTGCCGAAAAGATGACGGCCCGCGCTCGCGAACTCGGCATGCCTATCGCCACGTTCGGTAACGCCACAGGTCTGCCGGATCCCCAGAACCGGATCACTATGACCGAACTGGTGACGCTGACCCGTCATCTGCACGAGGCGCACCCCGATCTCTATCGGCTCTACGCCCAGCCTGAGTTCGAGTGGAACAAGATCCTTCAGCGCAACAAGAACCCGTTGATCGCGGCCAAACTCGGGGTCGATGGTGTCGCCACGGGTTTTGCCGAAGGCTACGGTTTTTCGCTGGCCGCATCGATGCAGCGTGGCGACCGGCGTGTCTATCTCGCGATGGGCGGGCTCGATACCGATAAGGAGCGTACGGAGGAAAGCCGCAAGGTGCTTGACTGGGCGATGACGGCGTTCGAAAAGCGGCGAATTTTTGCTGATGGCGAGGCGATCGGCGAGGCCAGTATCTACGGCGGTGCGGCCTCCCATGTCGCGCTTGTCGCTGGTGGGCCGGTTGATGTGCTGCTGCCGGTCAACAACCCGGAACGCCTGACGGCCCGTGTCGTCTACAAATGGCCGTTGCGCGCTCCCGTGGAAGCCGGCGCCGAGGTCGGTGTCGTCCGACTGTGGAACGGCGAAAAGCTGCTACGCGAGGTTCCGGTCAAGACGGCGGGAGCAGTGGGCCAAGGGACACTGGCGAGCCGCGCGCTCGACGCTCTGCAGGAACTCTTCTTCTTCTGGCTGTAACAAAACCGGTTCTGGCGGTTTCATCGGGTGGGCCAATCGGCTAAACAGAGCCAAATCGCATGCCGATATAGGAAAGCATTGTGCCGCTGGCAAAAGGTCTGTTTGTAACATTCGAGGGCGGGGAAGGGGCCGGCAAATCGACCCAGTTGCGCCTGCTCGCCGATTCTCTGCGCGCGCTCGGCCACAAGGTGCTGACGACGCGCGAGCCGGGCGGATCGGTCGGGGCCGAAGCGGTGCGCCATGTGCTGCTTTCGGGGGCGGCCGAAGCCTTCGGCGTCCGAATGGAAGCCATTCTGTTTGCTGCGGCGCGCAGCGATCATGTCGAAGAGGTCATCCGGCCGGCGCTGACTGGGGGAACGATCGTGCTTTGCGACCGTTTCATGGACTCGTCGCGCGTCTACCAGGGCATCACCGGCAATCTGGAGCCGGCCTTTGTCGAGACGCTGGAGCGGGTTGCCATCAATGGCGTAGTCCCGGACCGGACCGTGATTTTCGATCTGCCGGCGACTATCGGTCTCGAGCGCGCCCAACGCCGCGCCGGCGATGACAGCCCGGATCGTTTCGAGAAGGAAGAGCTTGAGACGCATGAAAAGCGCCGCGAGGCCTTCCTCGATATCGCACGGGCGGATCCGGACAGGTGCCGGGTTATCGATGCGACGCAATCCGCCGAGGCGATTGCCGCAGAGGTGCTCGGCCTGCTAGAGAGCTTGCTTGCGAACGCTGAAGTCTCCGGGCCTTCGAATGCGGGGTCCGCACCATGACGTCGGAAGCGCCAGGTGTACTTGAAGGGGCAATCGCGCCGGTCCAGAACGACCGGCTGTTTGGTCATGAGCAGGCGGAAGCGTTTCTGGCCCAGAGCTACCGTTCGGGCAAGGGACACCACGCCATTCTGATCGAAGGGCCGGAGGGTATCGGTAAGGCGACGCTTGCGTTTCGCTTCGCCAGCCACATCCTCAATCACCCGGATCCCGCGACTGCGCCCGAAAGGCTTGAGGATCCCGACCCGGCCTCGATCGTCGGCCGGCAATTGGCCTCCGGCGCATCGCACAATCTTCTGCATCTGACGCGGCCGGTCGACGAGAAGACGGGCAGGGTCAAGGGTGCCATCACCGTCGACGAGGTGCGAAGGGCCGGCAAGTTCTTTTCGCAGACATCCGGCACCGGCAACTGGCGCATCGTCATCATCGACCCGGCGACGATCTCAACCGGAACGCCGCCAACGCCATCCTGAAAATTCTCGAGGAACCGCCGCGTCGGTCGCTGTTCCTGGTGCTGACCCACGCGCCGGGTAAGCTATTACCAACCATCCGTTCGCGCTGCCTGCCGCTGCGGCTGAAGCCGTTGGAGCCTTTGGCGCTGCGCCAGGCGCTCGGTCATCTCGGCTTCGATCTTGAGAGCGAAAATGCCGCGCGCGTTCTGGCCGCTGCCAATGGCAGCGTGGCGGAGGCGCTGAAGCTCATCAACTACGGCGGTCTGGAAATCACCGCGACCTTCGAGGCGATCCTCGCGGGGCAAGGGCCGGGGATCCGCAAGGACATGCACAAACTTGCCGACGTGCTTTCGGCCAAGGACAGCGAAACGATCTTCGATTTCTTCACGTCGCTGCTGACAGGCCGGCTGATGCGCGAAGCCCGCGATGCGGCCGTTGCCGGCGACATCATGCGCGCCGAGCGTTTCGCCCGGCTTTCGGCCACGACCGGGGAACGCCTCACCATCAGCGACGCCTATAATCTCGATCGCAAGCAAACCATTCTTTCGCTGCTGGACGACGTCAAGGCGGCGCTATAGCTGGACCTGAAACTTCCATTTGCGCTTGATCGCAGCGACCAGATCCAGGTCGTGATGGTGGGCGAAAAGCAGCACGTGACCCAGCAGATCTGCGGCCTCGTCCGCCATATCGGTCTGGATCTCGTCCTCTGATTTTCCATGCCGCCTGCCGCGGCCGGTGTGCTTGTTCCAGGCCTGGGTCAGTTCGCCGATTTCCTCCTGCATCTTGAGCATGAACCAATCTGCATCCCGCTCGATGCCGTTGTCTTCGGCGTAGTGGGCCGATGCCGCTTCGAATTGACGTTCAAGCTGGCGCAACATGACGATCCCTTCGCGTTTGTTTCCTATTTGTTCTATTGTTTCGTTTGCGTCCACACAAGCGGGAATGGATGTCGATCAGCGGCTTCGGTGCGGGCTTTTCTGCCATCTCCCGGTTCCTTCCGCGCGGCGTATGCGCTAAGAGCGTCGGTAGCTTTATCCGAGATAGATTGAATCCGCTTATGAGAGACACGTCCCCCTTTTACATCACCACCGCGATTTCCTACCCGAACGGCAAGCCGCATATCGGCCACGCCTATGAGTTGATCGCAACGGATGCAATGGCGCGCTACCAGCGCCTGGACGGACGCGACGTATTCTTCCTGACGGGCACGGACGAACACGGCCAGAAGATGCAGCAGACGGCGCGCCGCGAAGGCGTGACGCCTCAGGAACTCGCCGACCGGAACTCCTCGGAATTCCAGAAGATGGCGGTTCTCCTGAACGCGTCGAATGACGACTTCATCCGCACCACCGAGAAGCGCCACCACGAGGCGTCGCAGGACATCTGGAACCGCATGGGCGAGGCGGGCGACCTCTACAAGGATTCCTACGCCGGCTGGTACTCCGTGCGCGACGAAGCCTATTACCAGGAGAACGAGACCGAGCTGCGCGCCGACGGCGTGCGTTACGGTCCGCAGGGCACGCCGGTCGAATGGGTCGAGGAGCAGAGCTACTTCTTCAAGCTGTCGGAGTATCAGGACAAGCTGCTGAAGCACTACGAAGAGAACCCTGACTTCATCGGCCCGGCTGAGCGCCGCAACGAAGTGATCTCCTTCGTGAAGTCAGGCCTCAAGGACCTGTCTGTTTCGCGCACCACCTTCGATTGGGGCATCAAGGTGCCGAACGATCCTGGTCATGTCATGTATGTCTGGGTCGACGCGCTCACCAACTACATCACCGCGACCGGCTATCTCGACAATCCGCAGGGACCGCGGGCGAAATTCTGGCCGGCGAACATCCATATCATCGGCAAGGACATCATCCGCTTTCACGCGGTCTACTGGCCCGCTTTCCTGATGTCGGCCGGCCTGCCGCTGCCCAAGCGCGTCTTCGCCCACGGCTTCCTGCTCAACAAGGGCGAGAAGATGTCGAAGTCGCTCGGCAACGTCGTCGATCCGTTCAATCTCGTCGAGCATTTCGGTCTCGACCAGATCCGCTACTTCTTCCTGCGCGAGGTTTCCTTCGGCCAGGACGGAAGCTACAGCGAGGAGGGGATTGCAACCCGCATCAACTCCGACCTTGCCAATGGCATCGGCAACTTGGCGAGCCGTTCGTTGTCGATGATCGTCAAGAATTGCGATGGCCATATTCCTGTCTGCGGTGCGTTGACCGACGAAGACAAGGCGATGTTGGCGGCCGCCGATGCGCTGCTCGAGATCACCCGCGACGAGATGGGCAAGCAGATGATCCACCGCGCGCTTGCGGCGATCATTGCGGTCGTTTCGGAGACCGATCGCTATTTCGCCGGCCAGGAGCCTTGGGCCCTGAAAAAGACCGATCCGGCGCGTATGGCAACCGTGCTCTACGTCACCGCCGAGGTCGTTCGCCAGATTGCCATCCTGTTGCAGCCCTTCATGCCGGAATCGTCAGGAAAACTGCTCGACCTGGTGGCAGCCCCAGCCGACAAGCGCGACTTTGCGGCACTCGGCGAGACCGGCCGTCTTGTCTCCGGAACGCCGCTTGAAGCGCCGAAGCCGGTCTTCCCACGCTATGTCGCCCCGGAAGCGTAATAAGGCACGATCAGCATGCTTATCGATACGCATTGCCATCTGGATTTTCCCGACTTCGAGGCTGAGCGCGACGCTATCATCGAGCGCGCGCGCGCAGCAGGCGTCGGCCAGATGATCACGATCTCGACACGCGTGAAGCGGTTCGACACGATCCTTGCGATTGCGGAAGCTTATCCGAACGTCTTCTGTTCCGTCGGCACCCATCCGCACAACGCGGATGAAGAGCTTGATATCACTGCAGACGATCTCATCCGGCTTTCGGCCCACCCGAAGGTGGTGGCGATCGGCGAGGCGGGTCTCGATTATTTCTACGACAACGCGCCGCGCGACGCTCAGGCCGAGGGTCTGCGCCGGCATATCGCTGCGGCGCGCGAAACCGGTTTGCCGCTCGTCATTCATAGCCGTTCGGCAGACGACGACATGGCGGCGATCCTGACCGAAGAGACAGGGAAGGGCGCCTTCCCCTTCCTTCTGCATTGCTTCTCGTCGGGTCCGGATCTGGCGCGAATTGGCGTCGAGCTCGGCGGCTACGTGTCGTTCTCCGGCATCCTGACCTTCCCGAAATCGGAAGAACTGCGCGAGATCGCGAAGACGGTTCCGCATGATCGCATGATTGTTGAGACCGACGCACCTTATCTTGCGCCCAAGCCGTTTCGCGGCAAGCGCAACGAGCCTGCCTATGTGGCGCACACGGCCGATGTTCTGGCCGATACGATCGGTGTGACGAAGGACGAGATTGCAACGCATACGACGGAAAACGCTTTCCGCATCTTCTCCAAGATGCCGAGGCTCTAACGTGGCATTCAGGCGCGCTTTCACCATTCTCGGCTGTGGTTCGTCGCCTGGCGTGCCGCGTATCACCGGGGACTGGGGCGCCTGCGATCCCAAAAATCCGAAGAACCGCCGCATGCGCGCCGCTCTGCTGGTGGAGCAGATCGCGCCGGATGGCGGCAAGACGACTGTGGTCATCGATACCGGTCCGGATTTTCGCGCCCAGATGGTGGCGGCAAATGTCCGCCACATCGACGCGGTGCTCTATACCCATGCCCATGCGGACCATCTGCATGGCATCGATGACTTGCGCGGCTATGTCATTGAAAATAAGAAGAGAGTACCGATCTGGGCGGACGCTTTCACTATGGGCCGGATTCGCGAAGGGTTTCATTACTGCCTGGAATCGCCGCCCGGAAGCGGCTATCCGCCCATCGTCGACGCACATATCATCGCCGACGATCTTTCATCCGTGATCATAACAGGGGCAGGTGGCCCGATCACCTTCCAGCCCTTGATGCAGTTTCACGGCAATATCCACTCGCTCGGATTTCGCGTCGGCGATTTCGCCTATTGCAGCGATGTCAGCGACTTTCCGCCGGAAACGATCGCAAACCTTTATGGTCTCGAGCTTCTGGTGCTCGATACCCTCCAGTACAAATTTCATCCGAGCCATCTGTCGCTGGTGCAGTCACTTGGCTGGATCGATCGGCTTCGTCCGAAGAAAGCCGTTCTGACGCATATGCATGTGCCGCTCGACTACGACACCGTCCAAGGTGAAACGCCTGATCATGTCGAGCCGGCTTATGACCTGATGCGTCTCGAATTCGAAGTCGACGTCCCCGTGCTCGGAGACGCCTGAACTTCACGTGTTCGAAATATCTAATATTCAGGCCTATTTCGAAAAATACGGCGCCAGGTTCTTGCGGATGCGCTCCAGCACGGTGCCACCCGAAAGATTCGGAACGAAGGTGCGCCCGGTGATCTTCTCATAGGCTTCGATATAGACAGCTGACGTTTGCTCGACCAGTTCTCTCGGGATTTCCGGGACCGGATCCCTGTAGGGATCGCAGCGCTCGGTGACCCAGGCGCGCACGAAATCCTTGTCGAAGCTTTTCGGCCGCTCGCCGTTTTCAAAGCTCTGCTGATAGCTGTCGGCGATCCAGTATCGACTGCTGTCGGGCGTGTGGATCTCGTCGGCAAGGATGATGGTTCCATCCTTGTCGGTGCCGAACTCGTACTTCGTATCGACAAGGATCAGGCCACGTTCGGCGGCTCGCGCCTGGCCCCGCGCAAACAGCGCCAGCGCATAGCTCCACACGGTATCGAGCTGTTGCTTCGTCAGGAGGCCTTGCTCTAGAATTTCGTCTTCCGACAGCGGTTCATCATGGCCTCCGTCGAAGGCCTTGCTGGTGGGCGTGATGATTGCTTGCGGAAGCTTTTGATTGTCGCGCAGACCGTCGGGCAAACGAATGCCATACATGTCGCGCTCGCCGTTGCGATATTTCGTCAGGATCGACGTGCTGGTGGTGCCGGCGAGATAGCCGCGGACGACGATTTCGACCGGCAGGATGTCGAGCCGCTTGCCGATGACGACATTCGGGTCGGGATAACTGATCACATGGTTCGGGCAGATGTCGGCGGTTTCCTCGAACCAGTAGCGCGCCGTCTGCGTCAGCACGTGACCCTTGTGCGGAATGGACGTCAGGATGATGTCGAAGGCGCTCAGCCGGTCGGTCGCGATGATGATGCGTTCGCCGCCGGGCAGATCATAGTTTTCGCGCACTTTGCCATTGTAGCGGTTTGGCAGTTCTGGAATGAAAGCATCTGAAAGAACGCGCAATTCGCTCATCGCATCGGGCCTTGCAAAACGAGGTTTCGTGGCGAACGAATAAGCAGCCGCGAACGGCTGGGTCAAGCCAAGAGTAGGTGCAATACGCCCGGAAACGGGCATTTCGGCACATCTATATGTTCCATAATCTATCTTATCTGATTTTCTCGTGTAGCCGCAAAGTTGAAGTGTCCTGATCCTGCAAAGTAAGAATGTCACTCTCCCCGGGTTTTGATGACCTGGGAGATTGCGGATGGGATTGATTGCGATGAGCGAGCGTGACCTGCAGCGGATTGAGGTCTTGTCGAAAGTGATTGCCGGGCGGATGACGCTGGTGTCGGCGGCCCATGTGCTTGGCTTGAGTACCCGCCAGGTGCGTCGTCTGTTGGACCGGATCGGCGCTGGCGGTGCGGCGTCGATCCGGCACCAGGCGATCGGCTGGCATCAGCGTTGACGTAATCGCTGAGAAACTGCACGGACATCGTTCGACGATTTTCCGCGAACTCAGGCGCAATACTTTTGTTGATCCGCAGATGCCAGACCTTAGCGGCTACTATTGCGTCACCGCCAACGCGATGGCGCGTGAGCGCAGAGCCAAGCTACGCAAGCTTGCTCGTTTCTCGCATGTGCGCCAATCGGTGATCGAGCGCATCATGCATGGCTGGTCGCCGCAGCAGAACGCCGGCCGCATGCGGCTGGAGCGCGATCCAGTTTCTGTCAGCCATGAGACGATCTACAAGTACGCCTATTCCGCGGATGGGCACGCGATCAAGCTCTGGCGGCATCTGCCGGAGCACCGCGCCAGACGTCGGCCGCGGCATGCCAGGCGTCGTCATGGCAGGCGGTTCAGCCCGGATGTCAACATTCTCTACCGTCCCGACACCGTCGCCGAGCGCAAACAGTTCGGCCATTGGGAATGCGATTGGGTGCGCTCAGGTGACAATTGCGAATATCACTAAGTTATGATGTTTGAAAGATTAATTTAGAAGTTCCGTTTAAGGCATTGAATATGAACGATATTGTATATATGTGCTTGGTGTGAAGAAGCGCACGGCGCTGTCCGCGCCATTTCCAGAACGTGCAAACGACCTATGCTTTCAGGAGCAGGCAGAAACGTCTGGTGGAGATCGGTGATGATCAGGACATTTGCCATTGCCTTCGGTATCGCAGCGCAACTCGCAGGCGCGGGCCTTTGTCGGGCGGAAGAACCGGTCGATACGGCACGCTCGATCATCCAGGATCAGATCGCGGCTTTCCTCAATGACGATGCGGACGCCGCCTACTCCTTCGCTTCGCCGGCGATACGCGGCAAGTTTCCCGACAAGACGGCCTTCTTCGACATGGTCAGGCGCGGCTACCAGCCGGTCTATCGGCCCGGAAATTTTGCCTTTGGCCGCTCCAAGGTGGTGGGCGATCAGGTCATTCAGGAGGTGCTGATCTCGGCTCCCGATGGTAAGGACTGGACGGCGGTCTACCAGCTGATGAAGCAGCCCGACGGCAGCTACAAGATCAACGGCGTCATGATGCTCCAGTCGGCCCCAGGTCCGGAGATCTGAGCAGGTCTGGTCCTCAGAGTGGCGCCAGATCCCCTCGCCGCCAGGTTTCCTGGGTTTCGGCCATGAAGTCGGCAAAGCGGCCCTCTTCGATTGCCAGGCGAATGCCCGCCATCAGTTCCTGGTAATAGGCAAGGTTGTTCCAACTGAGCAGCATGCCCCCGAGTGACTCATTCGAGCGGATCAGGTGGTGCAAATAGGCGCGCGAATAGTCGCGCGTCGCCGGGCACGAGGATTGTTCGTCTAGCGGCCGCAGGTCTTCGGCATGGCGCGCATTGCGCAGGTTGATGCGGCCATGGCGGGTGAAGGCCAAACCATGTCGTCCGGAGCGGGTCGGCATGACGCAGTCGAACATGTCGATGCCGTGTGCGACCGACCTTAGGATATCGTCGGGCGTGCCGACGCCCATGAGATAGCGCGGCTTTTCGGCAGGTAGCTCGGGGCATGTGATGTCGAGCATTCTGAGCATCACCTCCTGCGGCTCGCCGACCGCAAGTCCACCGACGGCGTAGCCCTTGAGATCCAGCCCCTTCAGGGCTTCCGCCGAGCGCACGCGCAGTGCCGGAATGTCGCCGCCCTGGACGATGCCGAACATCGCCTTGCCCGGTTGGTCACCAAACGCCACCTTGCAGCGTTCCGCCCAGCGCAATGACATTTCCATTGCCCGCTCGATCTCCTTGGGCTCGGCCGGCAAAGCCACGCACTCGTCCAGCTGCATCTGGATATCGCTGCCGAGCAAGCCTTGAATTTCGATCGACCGTTCCGGCGACATGTGGAACAGCGCGCCGTCGACATGGCTCTTGAAGGTGACGCCCTGCTCGTCGAGCTTGCGCAGCCCGGCAAGCGACATCACCTGGAAGCCGCCGCTGTCGGTGAGGATCGGACCCTGCCAGCGGATGAGGTTGTGCAGACCGCCAAGCCGCGCCACGCGTTCAGCACCAGGGCGCAGCATCAGATGGTAGGTGTTGCCGAGGATGATGTCGGCGCCGAGATCCTTGACCTGATCGAGATACATCGCCTTGACCGCGCCGACGGTTCCGACTGGCATGAAGGCAGGCGTACGGATGGTGCCGCGCGGCATGGAAACCTCACCGAGGCGCGCCTTGCCGTCGGTTGCGTGCAGCTTGAACTGGAAGGTTTCGGTCATCTAGTCTTTCCGAAAAAGCAGGCTGGAATCGCCATAGGAATAGAAGCGGTAGCCGCTCTCGATCGCGTAGGTATACGCCGCGCGCATCGTCTCGAGGCCACAGAAGGCCGAAACCAGCATGAACAGCGTCGATTTCGGCAAGTGAAAATTGGTCATCAGCATGTCGACGGCGCGGAAGCGGTAGCCGGGCGTGATGAAGATGCCGGTCGGGCCTGACCAGGGATGGATGATACCGTGTTCGTCCGCCGCACTTTCGATCAGCCGTAGCGACGTCGTACCGACGCAGACCATCCGGCCGCCCCTCGCCTTGACGGCATTGAGGCGTTCGGCGGTTGCGGCATCGACCTGGCCAATCTCCAGGTGCATCACGTGGTCGTCGGTATCATCGGCCTTGACCGGCAGGAATGTCCCGGCGCCGACATGCAGGGTGACGAAATGACGTTCGATGCCGAGTTCGTTCAGCCTGGAAAACAGCCGCTCGGTGAAATGCAGGCCAGCGGTAGGGGCGGCTACGGCGCCCTCCTCACGGGCGTAGACCGTTTGGTAGTCGACGCGGTCCTGAGCATCCTCTGCGCGTTTGGAGGCGATATATGGCGGCAATGGAATGTGCCCGACGGCCATGATCGCTTCGTCGAGCAGCGGTCCGGCGAGATCGAAGCGCAGCGTCACCTCACCGGCGTCGCCCTTTTCCTCGACAGTTGCGTCGAGTGTGCCGAGCATGCAGCTGTTGCCGCCGTGGCCAAAGGCAATGCGGTCGCCGACCTTGAGGCGGCGTGCCGGCCGGGCAAACGCCTTCCAGCGATCCGGCGCGACCCGCATATGCAGGGTCAGCGAGACGGGCGTGGTAATCTCTTCGCCGCGTCGACGAATGCCTTCGAGCTGCGCCGGAATGACCTTGGTGTCGTTGAACACCAGTGCGTCGCCGGGACGCAGGAAGGACGGCAGGTCGAGCACGCCGTGATCCGTCAGGAGTTCCGGCGCCTGCGGGTCGACGACGAGCATGCGGGCGCTGTCGCGCGGATTTACGGGCCGCAACGCAATCGAGGTTTCCGGAAGGTCGAAGTCGAACAGGTCTACGCGCATGGATCGTTTCTGAAAAAAAAGCAAACCCGCCCCAGGGCCTTTCGGCGCGACCGGGGCGGGTTTGTGCATTAGCGCAAATCAGGCGTCGGCGGCAACCCGCATGGACACGATGGTGTCGGGATCACGCACCGGTTCGCCGCGCTTGATCTTGTCGATGTTGTCCATGCCTTCGATGACCTGGCCCCAGACCGAGTACTGCTTGTTCAGCCACGGAGCATCGGTGAAGCAGATGAAGAACTGCGAATTGGCCGAGTTCGGCATCTGGCTGCGCGCCATCGAGCACGTGCCACGAATGTGGCTGACGTTCGAGAATTCAGCGTTCAGGTCCGGCTTGGATGAGCCGCCCATGCCGGCACGCGACGGGTTGAAGTGCTCGCCGCCGGTCTTGCCGTACTGGACGTCGCCGGTCTGTGCCATGAAGTCCTCGATCACGCGGTGAAACACCACGCCGTCATAGGCGCCTTCGCGTGCCAGTTCCTTGATTCGGGCGACATGACCCGGAGCCACGTTCGGCATAAGCTCGATGACGACCTTGCCCTTGGTGGTCTCCATGATGATCGTGTTTTCCGGATCTTTGATCTCGGCCATGGGTTTTCTCCTTCTGTTGACTTTACTTGCCGACCTTGACGCTGATCATGCGGTCGGGATCGGCGACGGAGCCGTTGTTGGCGTCGTCACCGAGTTTGATCTTATCGACGTTCTCCATGCCGGAGACGACCTTGCCGACGACCGTGTACTGGCCGTTGAGGAAGTCGCCCGGGGCAAACATGATGAAGAACTGCGAATTGGCGCTGTTGGGATCCTGCGAACGGGCCATGCCGACCGTGCCGCGCTCGAACGGTACGTCGGAAAATTCGGCCGGCAGGTCCGGCTTGGACGAACCGCCCGTGCCCGCAGCCTGGGGCTGGAAGCCGTTTTCCATGTCGCCGTACTGGACGTCGCCTGTCTGGGCCATGAAGCCCTTGATGACGCGGTGGAAGGCGACGTTGTCGTATTCGCCGGCTGTTGCAAGCGCCTTGATCTGCTCGACGTGCTTCGGCGCGATATCAGGGCGAAGCTCGACGACAACAGGGCCATCCTTCAGCGTGATTGTGAGGAAGTTGTCGGCCGACTGCGCAAGCGCCGTTCCCGTCCAGGACGCAAGCGTGACGGCACCGGCGAAAGCGAGGTGGAGGATTTTCATGGTTTCTCCCTGAGTGGTGAATGGAGTGTGGCGGCTCAGGCCTTGCGTTTGGCCTGCAGCGCCGCGTGAACAGCCTTGGGCACGAAGGCACTGACGTCGCCGCCCATGGCCGCGATCTGGCGGACCAATGTGGCTGTAATGGGCCGCGATGCCGTGCCAGCCGGCAAAAACAAGGTCTGGACATCCGGCGCCATCTGCCGGTTCATGCCAGCCATCTGCATCTCGTAATCGAGGTCAGTGCCATCGCGCAAGCCGCGCACAAGCAGCTTTGCGCCGCTTTGCCGCGCAGCGTCGACCACGAGATTGTCGAAGGAGACGACGTCGATGTCGGCGGCACGCTCGGGCAGAAACTCGAGCAGCGACTGGCGAATGAGGTCCGAGCGCTCGTCGAACGAGAAAAGCGGCGCCTTGCCCGGATGGATGCCAATTGCCACGATGACTTTGCGCGCCACGTTCAGCGCCTGAACAAGTACGTCGAGATGCCCGTTCGTCATCGGATCGAAGGAGCCGGGGTAGAATGCCGTCGTCATCGCACCTGTTTCCGTTTGGTGAAGCCTTTTGTCATGGACGGCGACAGATCGCAAGAGTTGTGCAGGAGCGCGGGCCTGTTCCCTGGGAAACAGTGGCACCAAAGAAATGAATGCTAGATGAATGCCATGTTCAAGAGTGTTTCACGTTGCAATCGGTAATGTGAAGCAAGAAAGAACGGAACCTTTTTGAAGATACTGCCGTTTAGGAACCTGAAAGGATGACGGCTATGGGACTTGCTCTGTTTTCGATGACGATGTTTTTCGCAATGATATTTGCGACGATACATGCACTCCGCGACGAGTCCCGTGAGCAACGTGACCGTTCAAGCAACCGTAAGATCTTCGGCTAAAGGTATCATGTCATGGCGACAGTCTTCATGACCGCCGCGGCGGTAATCAGTTTCGTCTTTCTCGTCGATTTTGCCCGCACGATACGCGACCTCCAGCGCGATCGACTGGGCTCCAATGAGACCGGCGGGTTCAACGTTTAGAGACCTTGAGAAACTTCCTCCAGGAGTTTCGGAATAAGCGACCGACATTCTCCCCTGATGTGGTCGCCTTTTGTAAGCCGGACGGCATCCCCTGCCCGTCCGGCTTTTTCTTTGGTCGATGCTTAAGCCGCCGTCACCTTGTGGTCGCGGATCATCCGGAAGAACCGCCAGTTCAGGAACAATGCTGCAGCGGCAAGTCCCAGCACGAAGCCGAACCACACGCCGATGCCGCCGAACTTGAGCGGGAACGCGAAGGCCCAGGCGCAAAGGAACCCGATCGGCCAATAGGAGATCATCGCCAGGATCATCGGCACCTTTGTGTCCTTGAGCCCGCGAAGCATGCCGGCGGCGATTGCCTGCAATCCGTCCACCAGCTGGAACGCGCCGGCGATCACGATGAGCGGAGCGGCAAAGGCGAGCACTTGCGCGGCATCCGGCCGGTTGGTGTCAAGATAAAGGGCGGCGAGCTGGCTCGGGAAGAGAGCGAAGATGGCGCTGCCGATGATCGCAAAGATGGCTCCGAGCACCAGTGCCGAGATCGCGGCACGCCGGACGCCGAGCATGTCGCCACGGCCGTAGGCAAGGCCGACGCGCACGGTTGCCGCCTGCGCAATTCCGAGCGGGATCATGAAGGCGAGCGAGGCGAACTGCAGCGCGATGCCGTGTGCGGCAAGCTCGATCGTGCCGATGGTTCCCATCAGCAACGAGGCGACGGTGAACAGGCTGACTTCGGCAAGAATGGTCAGCGAGATCGGTATGCCGAGATAGACGACTTCCCTGAAGGCGGGCCAATCCGGGCGCCAGAAACGCACGAACAGCTCATACTGGTTCAGTTCCGGTTTGCTCTTGATATAGGCGATGGTCAGCACCGTGCCGAGCACGGCCACGCCAAGGGCGGCGACGGCCGCGCCGAAGATGCCCAGCTGCGGAAAGCCGTAGTGGCCGTAGATCAGCACGTAGCAAAGCGCTGCATTGAGAACCAGCGTTGCCAGTGTGACATAGAGAATGATCCCCGCCCGCTCCAGACCGCTCAGGAACGCCCGCAGCACCATGAAGATGAGGCCGGGAAAGATCGCCCATTGCGCAATGTGCAGATACTCGGCCGCGAGTGCCGCGACCTCCGGCTGCTGGCCGGCAAGCAGCAGGATCGGTTCCGCCAGCCAGAGCACCGGCGCCGTCAGCACGCCATAGCACAGCACCACCCAGAGACCCATGCGCACGGAGCGACGCACGGAGACCTTGTCGCCCCTGCCCTGGGCTTGCGCGGCCATCGGTACGACCGCGTTGGCGAAGCCGCTGCCGAAGATGTAGATGGTAAAGTACATCTGCGTCGCCAGGATGATTGCCGCAAGCTGCGTTGCGCCAAGCTTGCCCACCATCAAGACGTCGGTTGTGTTGATCGCAAGCTGCGCCAGCTGTGCGCCGATGAAGGGCACCCCGAGATAGAGGCTTGCACGATAATGAGTGCGCCATGAATTGTCGGTTTGCACCGGGGTCGGGCTCGCAGTGGCGGTCAGCATGACGGATTCCTGGATGTCGACGCGGCCGAAATGCGGCAGGTCAGAACGAAGGCAAGGATGACCGAAATAGATCACGGCCGGCAAAAGAACCAGTAACAAAGCTCCGACTGCTCAATTTTTCATCCAAAGATCACGAATATTGATCAATTTCAGTGCATGGCACTGCGATCGGAGTAGCGCGGTTCGGCCATGGACACTGCGGGCTCGATATGTTCAGCCGCGACCGCGAGCCGTTTTGGTGCCTTGAGCCAGAACACCGCGAGCGCACCGACGACGAAGCAACTGGCGAGTGCATAGGGGGCGCCTGAGAAGGAGACCGTGGTCGTCGGGCTCGTGAAGTAGCCGAAGATCTGGGTGAAGATCAGCGGGCCGATGATCGTCGTGATGCTGCCGATAC
This sequence comes from Ensifer sp. 1H6, assembly GCF_001976035.1. Lineage (NCBI taxonomy): Bacteria > Pseudomonadati > Pseudomonadota > Alphaproteobacteria > Hyphomicrobiales > Rhizobiaceae > Ensifer > Ensifer sp. 1H6. The sequence continues at coordinate 45,757 of NZ_MOAI01000002.1, forward strand.
TGGTGAGCGCCCCTTGCAACTCTCCCTGCGCCGACGGCGGCACATGGCCGGCGGCGATGCTGCGCAGCGGCGGATCGGCGAGGCTTTCGAGCGCGGTGGCGATAATCACGGCATAGATCATCCAGCCCTGCCAGGCAGCAGCGTAGCCCGCGGCACCGAGTGCCGTGAAAATCAGGCCGAGGACGGCCGTCCGCCACTCGCCAAGCCGCGGCACGACGCGCGGCAGTACGAACGCCATCACCATGGCACCGCCGATGCCGAAGATGCCGAGCGACAGGCCGATTTCCCCCTCGCTCCAGCCGTACCGGTAAGACGATACGAACGACCAGACGGACGGATAAACCGAATGCGCCATCCAGAACAGGAAGAACACCAGCCCGACCCAGCCGATGCCGGGATAGTTGCGCATCTGCCTGAGCGCGCCGAGTGGATTGGCGCGCCGCCATTCGAAGCGGCGACGATGCGCCTTGTCCAATGTCTCCGGCAGCAGAAAAACGCCGAGCAGGAAGTTGATGAAGGAAAGTGCCGCGGCACCATAGAACGGCACACGCGGACCCAGTTCGCCAAGCAGCCCGCCAATGACCGGCCCCAGTGCAAAGCCGGATCCGAACGCGATTCCGATCAGGCCGAAATTCTTCGCCCGGTTTCCGTCATGGCTGATGTCGGCGATATAGGCCGAAGCGGTGCCGAAGCTGGCGCCGCTGATGCCGGCGAGCACACGGCCGACGAAGAGCATCCAGTAGCTGGTCGCGAGAGCGCAGATCAGATTGTCGATGGCGAAGGTGAGCACGGAGGCAAGCAGGATCGGCCGGCGTCCGAAACGGTCGCTGAGGTTGCCGATGAGGGGCGCGAACAGGAACTGCATCGCGGCATAGACGAGCAGCAGCCAGCCGCCGTCGATCGCCGCGTCGCTGACATTGGCGCCGGTCAGCTCCTCCAGATAGGTGGGCAGCACCGGCACGATGATGGCGATGCCGATGATGTCGAGAAGCAGGATGAGAAAGACGAGGAACAGGCCGCGCCGCACGAACTTTTCGTCGAGCATGAAACTCTCCCTGCGCCATCCGTCGCCAGCGCGGAGACAGAACGTGAACGACGTTACCAATTTAGGTGTAACGCGTAATTTTAGTCGAAACAATACGTGAACATCTCAAAGTTTTTTATGAGAACAATCGCGTTTGTTGATCCATTGCTCCCCAAAATGGCCGCCATTCAGCGCACCCCTGACCGTTGCTCGGCCTTGAGAAAGTCGACGAAGGCTCGAAGCGGCGCCGGCATGTGGCGGCGGCTGGCATAGTAGAGAAACGGCCCTGGAAAGGGCGTCACCCATTCGTCGAGGATCGTCACGACGGCGCCGGATTTGAGATGCGGCGCCAGGAACTCCTCGAACGTCCGGATGACGCCGAGACCTTCGACTGCAGCGGCAATTTCAAGATCGACCGAGTTCGCGATGACGACAGTCGGAGGGGCGATCGAGATTGCTGCGTCTCCGTCACCGAACTCCCAGGCTAGGCTGACGCCGCTTGCGAAGCGATGCCGGATGCAGGCATGCTCCAGAAGATCGTGCGGGTGTTGCGGCAAGGCCGTGTCGCGCGAGATAGTCCGGCGACGCGGCAGTGATGTAGCGTTGCTGCCGCGGTCCGATCGGAATGGCGATCATGTCGCGCTCGACCCGCTCTTCGTAGCGGATGCCGGCGTCGAAGCCGGCGGCAAGGACGTCGATGAAGCCGTCGTCTGCCGTCACCTCCAGCGAAATGGCAGGATTTACCTTCAGAAAGCGCCCAATGATCGAGGGCAGGATCACGCGCGCGACGACCGTGGGCACGTTCAGTTTCAGGGTTCCTGCGGGACTGTCGCGCAATTCGCTCACCTGGTCGAGCGCGCCGGCAATCTCCCCGAGTGCCGGCTGCAGGCGCTCGAGTAGCCGCATGCCGGCTTCCGTCGGTGTTACACTGCGGGTCGTGCGGTTGAGGAGCCGCACATCGAGTTTGGCTTCGAGCCGCCGCAGCGCTTCGCTCAGCGACGAAGCGGAAACGCCCCGCTTCTCGGCGGCAGCGCGAAAGCTGCGCTCGCGCGCAACGGCGGTGAAGGCATCGAGGTCGGCGAGAGGAAGATCGTTCATTGTGCGAAATGCCGTACGGCTTGTTCTGACTGTACGGGATTATCGCACGATAGGACCGGGCGTAACAATGGGGACGAAGAAGGGCGCAAAGGCGCGCCGCCGAAGGAGAACGAGAATGGATCAGGTTTCGCTCGGAAAAGTCGGCCCTATGGTTTCCAACATCGGCCTTGGCTGCATGGGCATGTCGGGCATGTATGGCCCGTCGGATCGTACGGAAAGCATCGCCACGTTCCATGCGGCGCTCGATGCGGGAATTACGCTCATCGATACCGGCGACTTCTATGGCATGGGCCACAACGAGATGCTGATTGGCGAAGCGCTCAAGGGCCAGGACCGCGATCGGGTCGTTCTCAGCGTGAAGTTCGGTGCCTTGAGAGACGCTGGTGGCAGTTGGGTGGGCTATGATTGCCGACCGAAGGCGGTGCGCAACTTTCTCGCCTATACCCTGCAGCGGTTGGGCGTCGACCATATCGACATCTACCGCCCTGCCCGTCTCGACCCGGACGTGCCGATCGAAGAAACAGTGGGCGCAATCGCTGATCTGGTGCAGGCAGGTTATGTCAGGCATATCGGGCTTTCGGAAGTCGGATCCGAGACCATCCGAAGGGCAGCGGCCGTCCATCCCATCGCGGATCTGCAGATCGAATATTCGCTGATCTCGCGCGGCATCGAGGACGATATCCTGCCCACGTGCCGTGCGCTCGGTATCGGCATTACCGCCTATGGCGTGCTGTCGCGCGGCCTGATCAGCGGCCATTGGCAGAAGGATGCGGTCGCACGTGGCGACTTCCGCGCGGCCAGCCCACGTTTTCAGGCGGGCAATGTCGACACAAATCTGGCCCTTGTCGACGCGCTGAAGCGCGTGGCGGATGCGAAGGGCGCCACCGTGGCACAGATTGCGATCGCCTGGGTCGCAGCCCAAGGCAAGGATATCGTGCCGCTCATCGGTGCACGTCGTCGCGACCGGCTGGCCGAAGCGCTGGCATCGCAAGCGGTACATCTGACACCGGAAGATCTGGCCGCGATCGAGCGGGCGGTGCCGAGGGATGCGGCCGCAGGCGCGCGCTATCCCGAGGCGCAGCTCGCCCATATGGACAGCGAGCGCCATTAGAGCATTTCCAGGAAAAGTGCGAAGCGGTTTTCCGTCAGGAAATGCGTGAAAACATGCAGCAATTCAAAGTGCTACAGCGATCTTTGCGCGTCGAATAAGACGCGCAGCGCTGTAGAGTGTTCTCTGCAACTTTGTCTAACCCAGAGCGCTCTAATCCCGGGTAACGAAAGGGGCCGACAGTTCTCGCCGGCCCCTTTGCTTTTTCCCTGGACGGTCTGGAATCAGACCTGGCCGGAGAAGGTGTCGCAGGCCGCCATCTTGCCGCTGTCGAAGCCGCGCTTGAACCAGCGCATGCGCTGCTCCGATGTGCCGTGGTTGAAGCTTTCCGGGACGACGTAGCCCTGCATGCGTTTCTGCAGCGTGTCGTCGCCGATCTGGGTGGCGGCGTTCAGCGCCTCTTCCAGATCGCCCTGCTCCAACAGGCCCTTCTGCTGGGTATACTTGCCCCAGACGCCGGCGAAGCAATCAGCCTGCAGTTCGACGCGAACCGACATCTGGTTGGCTTCGGCTTCACCCATCGACTGGCGCATCTGGTTGAACTTCGGCAGCACGCCGATCAGGTTCTGAACATGGTGGCCAACTTCATGCGCAACGACATAGGCCTGCGCGAAGTCGCCAGATGCGCCGAACTTCTGCTCAAGCTCGTCGAAGAAACCCATGTCGAGATAGACCTTGCGGTCACCAGGGCAGTAGAACGGGCCGGACGCTGCCGAGGCAAAGCCGCAGGCGGAGCGCACGGAGCCGCTGAACAGCACCATCTTCGGCTCTTGATATTGTTCGCCGCTCGCCTGGAAGATGCCGTTCCAGGTGTCTTCGGTTTCGGCCAGCACCGTCGACATGAAGGCTTTCATCTCTTCTTCCTGCGCCGATCCGCGGGGTACCGGCGAGCCATCGCTCTGCTCGAAGCCCGGCTGCGCGACCGGACCGCCGCCGCCGTTCAGCACCTGCAGCATGTCGATGCCCAAGGCCTTCAGGATGAAATAGAGCACGACCAGAAAGATGATGGTGCCGAAGCTCATGCCGCCGCCGGCGCCACGCATGCCTCCGCCACCGCCGGGCATGCGGAAGCCACCACCGCGGCCGAATGGATTACCGCCCAGACCGCCGCCGGGGCTCGCCCCGCGCTGGTCCTCAACGTTTCCGGATTGGCGGCGGCCTTTCCATTCCATGATCTGTCCTCCCGGCATGGATCGATACGCAATATCGGTCAGACCTTTTATATGCCGGGCCGAATGCCGTTGTAAAACGCAATCAGGCCCGTAAGGTTGCGATCAAGCTAATCTTTTCGAGGACTTGCGGCGACCGAAGAGACGACCCTGTCGGATCGACAGGACGGCTGCGGAAATGAGCAGCGCAGCCAGCAGAGCCGCCATCACCGCTGACTGCCAGATCGAAAGCTCGGAGAACAGGCTCGCATGCAGCAGCCTTCCGGGCAGCAGTGTGAAGAGGCCGGAAACGACAATGCCGCCGAGATACATGCCAGCCACATGCCCGCGATGCGCGGGGATGTCGTGCCGCCGGGCGGCCGCAATCGTCTGCCAGCTGCCGAAGAGCACATAGATCGACAACAGGTGAATGGGGCTGAAACCGCCGACCAGCTTGATTTCATGGATGAAGAACGTGGAGAATGCGGTCACGACCATGAGTGCGAGCCAGATTTTGCCGAGCAGCCTATGCAGGCGTGTGCCCTTCGGACGGGCAAGCAGGAAAGCACCAAGGATGGCAGCCGGGATGACGGTCGCGACGTGCAGCTGCACTGCGAACGATGCATGGAGAAGAGGTGAAAATGTCATGAAAAATTTCTATGCTGTTGATTTTCCCCGAACTTGCGGCAGGCTCCGGGCTGCGCTCAAACGCTTTGACTGGAACGGACGGAAAACTTCGTGAAACGCCCATTTCTGCAATCCACGCTTCGTGAGCTGCATCTTGTCGTCAAGGCGCCACGCCTCTGGGCAACCTTTGCTGCAGTCGTGCTGATCTTTTGGGTCACGGGGCCCTATGGCACTGCCGAACGCCTGGCTGTCGTGCCGCGGCTCGGGTTCTGGCTCGTGCTGCACGCCGTCACCTGGGCGATCGCAATCGTTTCGGCCGTGCTTGCCAATGGCCTGCTGCGCGAAAAGGTTGCCTCCGGTTTCGTTCGCATGATGATCGGTGCAGCCGTTGCCAGCATACCGATCGGCCTCGTGACCACCGCGATCGGCTCGGCGACCTTTTCGGCCATTCCAACAGTCGCTGACGTCATGACGGACATCGCGACCGGCCTGTTCCTGTCGCTCTTGTTCTGCACCTTGACCTGGATGACGATGAACACTGAATTCGCCTTGGAGCTGAATGACGCCGGCACCACCGCAATCGCGTCCGACGAGGCCGGGCAACAGACGTCCCGCAACCCGGCTCTTCTCAAGGAGACGGGCCGGGTACCGCTGCTTCTGCGCCTGAAACCCGCCAATCGCGGCCTGCCGCTGCACGTGACGGTTAGCGATCACTACACGGAAGTGACGACCACTCTCGGCCGTGAACTCGTCCTGTTGCGCTTCGCCGATGCGCTCGGTGAACTCGGCCCGGTGGCGGGCCTGCAGGTCCATCGTTCCCATTGGGTGGCGGACGCGCATGTTGCACGCCTCGTCCGTGATAACGGTCGCATGACGATCCTGCTTTGCGATGGAACCGAAGTGCCGGTGAGCCGCACCTATGCTGCGGCCGTGCGGCAGCGCTGGGGTTATCGCCTTCCTCGATCGCGTCCTTGACCGTCCCGCTTTGACAATCCTATTGGCACCAGGGAAATTGTGGAGGGAGGCATGGTCATGAAGGCGTTGCGGCTCGAGGCGATTGACGACCTGTTCCTGGGTGAAGTGAACTTCCTGCGTAAGGTGGACGCCTGCTCCCGGCCCTGGTGACCTGCTGGTGCGCGTCGAGGCGTGTGGCACCGACAGGCACCTCTTGCACGGAGGATCGCGCGGCACGTTTCGCTCGATGAAGCCGCCAGCGTGATTGCCCATCCGCCTGCTGCCGGCGAGGTCGAGGTTCTGGTGGTACCGGGCGTGATTTGACGGCCCGCATGCGGCTTTGGGACCGCCGTCCGACACGTTGCAAAAGCCCATGCCGAAATATGTCGGCTTTCCTGTCGATTCCGGAATTTTCGGGGTTTCGCTTGCAGATACATTTGCCTATAAGCCGCTTCTAGCCTGAAAAGACCATCAATGCGTGCCCGGCCGGTGACCTCCCACTTTGGCCGGTTTTTCGCGCAGCTAGAAACGGATGACCGACCATGCCGAAGCGCCAAGATATCAAATCGATCCTCATCATCGGCGCGGGGCCGATCGTCATCGGTCAGGCATGCGAATTCGACTATTCCGGCACCCAGGCCTGCAAGGCGCTGAAGGAGGAAGGCTACCGCGTCATCCTCGTCAACTCCAACCCGGCAACGATCATGACCGACCCGGGTCTGGCGGACGCAACATACGTCGAGCCGATCACCCCGGAAGTCGTTGCCAAGATCATTGCCAAGGAGCGCCCAGACGCACTGCTGCCGACCATGGGCGGCCAGACCGCGCTCAACACCGCGCTGTCGCTGCGCCGCATGGGCGTTCTCGACCGCTACAATGTCGAGATGATCGGCGCCAAGCCGGACGCGATCGACAAGGCAGAAGACCGCGCGCTCTTCCGCGAGGCGATGGCCAAGATCGGCCTGGAGACGCCGAAGTCGCGCCTGGCGAACGCCACCGACATCAAGGACCACGACCGCAAGGTGCATGAGGCCGAACGCGCCGAACTGAAGGGCCGCCTTTCCGGGCCGGAACTCGACACGGCGCTCGACGAACTGGAAAACCAGTGGAACCTCGGCGAAGGCGATCGCAAGCAGCGCTACATGAACCATGCGATGGCCATCGCCGCGCAGGCGCTCGACGATGTCGGCCTGCCGGCGATCATCCGCCCGTCGTTCACACTCGGCGGCACCGGCGGCGGCATCGCCTATAACCGCACCGAATTCTTCGACATCGTCGGCAGCGGCCTCGACGCATCGCCGACCACCGAAGTGCTGATCGAAGAATCGGTTCTCGGCTGGAAGGAATACGAGATGGAAGTCGTCCGCGACACGGCGGACAACTGCATCATCATCTGCTCGATCGAAAACATCGACCCGATGGGCGTGCACACCGGCGATTCGATCACCGTTGCTCCGGCGCTGACGCTGACGGACAAGGAATACCAGATCATGCGCAACGCCTCGATCGCGGTGCTGCGCGAGATCGGCGTCGAGACCGGGGGCTCGAATGTGCAGTTCGCCGTCAACCCCAAGGATGGTCGTCTCGTCGTCATCGAGATGAACCCGCGCGTTTCGCGCTCCTCGGCTCTCGCTTCCAAGGCAACCGGCTTCCCGATCGCCAAGATCGCGGCCAAGCTCGCCATCGGCTACACGCTCGACGAACTCGAGAACGACATCACCGGCGGCGCGACGCCGGCATCCTTCGAGCCGTCGATCGACTACGTCGTCACCAAGATCCCGCGCTTTGCCTTCGAGAAATTCCCAGGCGCCTCGCCGGTCCTGACCACTGCGATGAAGTCGGTCGGTGAAGTCATGGCGATCGGCCGTACCTTTGCCGAATCGCTGCAGAAAGCGCTGCGTGGCCTTGAGACCGGGCTCACCGGTCTCGATGAAATCGAAATCCCTGACATGGACGAGAACGGCGATGGCCGTAACGCTATCCGTGCCGCGATCGGTACGCCGACGCCGGACCGTCTGCGCATGGTTGCCCAGGCGCTGCGTCTCGGCATGAGCGAGGCCGAAGTTCACGAGGCAAGCAAGATCGACCCGTGGTTCATCGCCCAGTTCAAGGCGATCGTCGACATGGAAGCGCGCGTCCGCGAGCACGGCCTGCCTCAGGATGCTGAGAACCTGCGCATGCTGAAGGCCATGGGCTTCTCCGATGCCCGGCTGGCAACGCTCGGCGGCAAGCGCCCGAAGGAAGTGGCAGAACTTCGAAACGCGCTCAACGTCCGCCCGGTCTATAAGCGCATCGACACCTGCGCCGCCGAATTCGCCTCGCCGACCGCCTACATGTACTCGACCTACGAGACGCCTTTCGTTGGTGCGGCCCGCTCTGAGGCTGATGTCTCCGACCGCAAGAAGGTCGTCATCCTCGGCGGTGGTCCGAACCGGATCGGCCAGGGCATCGAGTTCGACTATTGCTGCTGCCATGCCGCCTTCGCTTTGAAGGACGCTGGCTATGAAGCGATCATGATCAACTGCAACCCCGAGACCGTTTCGACCGACTACGACACGTCGGACCGGCTCTACTTCGAGTCGCTGACCGCTGAAGACGTGATCGAGATCATGCGCGCCGAGCAGGAAAAGGGCGAACTGGTCGGCGTCATCGTGCAGTTCGGCGGCCAGACGCCGCTGAAGCTGGCGGAAGCACTGGAAAAGAACGGCATCCCGATCCTCGGCACCGCACCCGACATGATCGACCTTGCCGAAGACCGCGACCGCTTCCAGAAGCTGCTGATGAAGCTCGATCTCAACCAGCCGAACAACGGCATCGCCTATTCGGTCGAACAGGCACGCCTCGTTGCCGCCGAAATCGGCTTCCCGCTGGTCGTGCGTCCGTCCTACGTTCTCGGTGGCCGGGCCATGCAGATCATCCATTCGGAAAGCATGCTGCAGACATATCTGCTCGATACAGTTCCGGGCCTCGTTCCGGAAGACATCAAGCAGCGTTACCCGAACGACAAGACCGGCCAGATCAACACGCTTCTCGGCAAGAACCCGCTGCTGTTCGACAGCTACCTGAGCAACGCCACGGAAGTCGACGTCGACTGCCTCTGTGACGGCAAGGATGTGTTCGTCTCGGGTATCATGGAGCACATCGAGGAGGCCGGCATTCACTCCGGCGACAGTGCCTGCTCGCTGCCGGTTCACACGCTCGACAACGCGATGGTCGACGAGCTGGAACGCCAGACGACGGCGCTGGCCAAAGCACTCAATGTCGGTGGTCTGATGAACGTCCAGTTCGCGATCAAGGACGGCACGATCTACGTGCTCGAAGTCAACCCGCGCGCCTCGCGCACCGTGCCCTTCGTCGCCAAGACCATCGGTGCGCCGATCGCCAAGATCGCTGCCCGCGTGATGGCCGGTGAAGCGCTGGATGTGGCGATCGCCGCCTACGGCGAAAAGCCCGACCCGCGCAACCTGAAGCACATCGCCGTCAAGGAAGCCGTGTTCCCGTTCGCCCGCTTCCCCGGTGTCGACACGCTGCTCGGCCCGGAAATGCGCTCGACTGGCGAAGTCATCGGCCTTGATACCGACTACGCGCTTGCTTTTGCCAAGTCGCAGCTCGGTGCCGGCGTCGATCTGCCGCGCGACGGAACGGTGTTCGTATCCGTCCGCGACGAAGACAAAACCCGCGTCCTACCGGCGATCCGCATTCTCGTCGACATCGGCTTCAAGGTGATGGCGACCGGCGGCACCGCCCGCTTCCTCGGTGAAAACGGCATTGCCGCCGTCAAGGTCAACAAGGTCCAGGAAGGTCGTCCGCATGTCGAGGACGCGATCCGCAACCGGCAGGTCCAGCTTGTCATCAACACGACGGATGGCAACAAAGCGATCTCGGATTCCAAGTCGCTTCGCCGCGCGACATTGATGCAGAAGGTGCCCTACTACACCACCATGGCAGGTGCAGAGGCGGCAGCGCGCGCGATCAAGGCGCTCAAGGCCGGCAACCTCGAGGTTCGCCCGCTCCAGAGCTACTTCAAGGCCTGATCGAACGACGGCTGCGCGCATCTTTGGGTGCGCGCAGTTGGGCCGCTGACGAGCGGCGGCTCGATGCTCAGCCGAAATCGCTCTACGAGTGCGCAATCTCCCCCTCATTGTTGTGAACGCCACCTGAACGCCGGGTTCAGCCTAGGTTCGGTCGCCGGGTGCTTACATGCCCACATGCGCTCCCAAGTCGGAAAGATCCGGCACTGCGCATGGGATGGGGCAACATCGTGCAGGTCTATTTCTTCGATTTGTATTGGGGCGACGAGCGCTTTGTCGACGAGGACGGCATCAGCCACTTCGACGAAGGTTCCGCCCTGTATTACGGCCAGCGAATTGCCGACAAGATTGGCCGCGATGCCGACTATGGATCGCTGAGGGTCCATGTGCGCTCGGGCAGCGGCGAGATTCTGGCGACGATTGCGCCGTCAGACGGTCGTGGCCGTGAACAGGACGCTTTGATCGGTCGAGGCAGCCTTGGCGTATTCCGCCGCCCCACCGAAACCGCCGCCGCCCTGCCCACGGCCTGGTGATCAATCGACCGTCACGGGCCGCTGTGCCCGAGCCTCGCTGCGTGTTGGCCTTCGGCTGCGCGCAAGCCGGACAGTCCTGATGCCGAAGAACAACGACGCAACCGAGATCACGCAACTCAAGGCAAACACCGCTAACAGCGCGTCGCGCATGACGGCCAACCGTGCGCCTTCATCGAAGCCGCGTATGTTGGCGGTCAGCCCGAAGACGGCTGCGCCGACTGCGTAACCTGCGGATTGCAGCGTCGGCAGCAGTGCCGAAGTCTTGTCTCGCTCAGGGGGCGGCGACACATCCATCAGCAATTGGCTGAGCGTGCCCCAGCAGACGCCGAAGCCGGCACCAATGGCAATTTGACCTGCGAAAACCAACCGAAACTCCGCTGTCGCGATCGCGACCGTCAGGCCGATGAGCCCGAGGCAAAGCAGCAGTGGCCCGACCCAGATCAATCGTACACGCAGATCATGCGAGCGCAGGCTCGCCACCAGAATGGCGGTCAAGCTCCACGACATCGCCATCAGCGCGCTCGAGAATCCGGCGGCCGTCGGGCCGAAATTCCAGAGGTGTTGCAAGCCGTAGACGAGATAGACGGAGCCGGAAGCCTGCGCCAACGGCATCAGCAGAATGATCCAGAGGCCGGTGCCGAGCGGGCGCCCGATCGAAAATGCGCCAAGCGGGAGAATTGAGTGCCTGGAGCGACGGTCGAGATGCACAGTGTTGACGAGAACGGCGATCGCTACGACCACGAGCGCCGCCATGGCAAATCCGTTCTGGAGCATATTCGAAACCGAGATCAGCAGTATGCCCAGGCCAAATGCGATCAGGCGAAAAAGCGGAATGGGTTGCACGATCTGCGCCGAAGCCGACCGTCTGGGTACGATGGCAAGGACCAGCGCAATAAAGATGGCGGCGGCGGGAATGTTGACGAAGAAGGCCGCACGCCATGACCAGTGTTCGGTGAGAAATCCTGAAATGAGCGGACCGGCAAAGGCAGCACTTGCCCAGACGATGGCCTCTGCACCGAAGACCTTCGGCACGAGCCGAGGCGGGAAAAGCTCCGGGATCAGTGCATAGCAAATAGCGGCAATGATGCCCTCGCCCAGCCCTTGAAACAGCCTTCCGACCAGGACCTGCGGCATGCTCGTCGCCAGCGTCGCAATCACTGTGCCGGTGACGAAGACAAGCGCTGCTGCGATCAACGCATTGCGGGCGCCGAAGCGCGCCTTGAGATTGGCAGCCAATGCCCCGCCGATGATTGCAAAGACGAGATAGAGGGTGAAGGCCCAGGAGAGCAGTGCCGCACCGCCAAATTCCTCGACTGCCGTCGGGAGCGCGGTCGAGATGAAGAACTCGTTGAAGGCAAAGAGCGCGACACCGAGGCAAAGCGTCACGGTCGCCGCCAGATGGTTGGGTTGCAACAACTCGACCCAACGCCCTTCCGCTTCTGAATGGCCCTCGGCTTTCCCTGCGTCGCGGTCGTCTTTTGTCGTGCTCATCCTGTCATTTCCGTGTGTTCGTCGTTTCGGAAACAGAACTGTTACGACCTCAACCGCGGTTGAGGTAAAGCCCATTATCGAGGATGTCAAATTGGTAGGAGCGTCTGCAAGTTGCGCCCCCCAAGTGAAGGACGCGGTGGATCATGGCGAAAAATCTGGCATTGGCAGTTTCCTTTCTGCTATAAGAACGGTTCGGATATTTCGGACGGTTCCGGTGCTTGCGCGCCGGAGACCGTTTTCTTTTGCGTTGGCGCCGCCCCCAAGCGGCGCCTCGTGCTTGATGAAGGACATTGAAATGGTCGACAAAGTGCCGATGACACAGGGTGGATTCGTCAACCTGCAGGAGGAGCTGCGCTGGCGCCAGCAGGAAGAGCGACCACGAATCATCGAGGCCATCGCCGAAGCACGCGCGCATGGCGACTTGTCGGAAAATGCCGAGTACCATGCCGCCAAAGAGGCTCAGAGCCACAACGAGGGTCGCGTCGGCGAACTCGAAGACCTGATCGCGCGCGCCGAAGTCATCGACCTGTCGAAGATGTCCGGCTCCAAGATCAAGTTCGGTGCCAAGGTGAAGCTCGTCGACGAGGACACCGAGGAAGAAAAAACCTACCAGATCGTTGGCGATCAGGAAGCGGACGTTAAGGCTGGACGCATCTCCATCTCGTCGCCGATCGCCCGCGCGCTGATCGGCAAGGAAGTCGGCGATTCCATCGAAGTGAACGCACCCGGCGGTTCCAAGGCCTACGAAATCCTCGCGGTAAACTGGGGCTGATCGCCCCTTTGGGGCGACGGTTCCGCTTCGCCCCGATCCCCCTGCCTCCAAGACATTGACTGTCGCATGCGCAAGGAGAGCGATTCCGTGGCTGACATCCGGGACGTCGAGGTGATCGCTCCCAATTTCAAGCGGCGCCTCTCGGGCGTTACCTCGACAATCATCCAACTCATCCCGATCCAGCGCGCGCTGGGTCAGAAGATCGCGGTGCTCGGTCCGGGTCTTCCCGACAGTCTGCCTTCGATCAGGTTTCTCGATCTCCTGCATCTCTGGAAAGCGCCCGACGGCCGGCGCTGCCGCGTCTGGCACGCTCGGCGCAACGTCGAGATGTTGCCGGCGATCATCCTGCGCGATCTCCTGCGCATGAAGTTGAAGATTGCCTTCACCTCGGCATCCCAGCGCCGCCATACGGGCTGGAGTAAATTTCTGATCGGCCGTATGGATGCGGTGATCGCGACAAGCGGCAAGACAGCCGCCTATCTCGAAGTGCCGAACGACGTCATCCTGCACGGGATCGATACCATACGGTTCCAGCCGCCCGTCGATCAGCATCAGGCGAAGGCCGCACTTGGCGTCGATCCGGCCCAGAAATTCGTCGGCTGCTTCGGGCGGGTCCGCCGTCAGAAGGGCACCGATCTCTTCGTTGATAGCATGATCGCCCTCCTGCCCTGCCGTCCAAGCTGGAGCGCGATCGTTGCCGGTCGGGCGACGGGTCCGCATGTGGCATTTGAAAACGAGCTCAAGGAGCGCGTCGCCAAAGCCGGGCTTGCCGAGCGTATCCTGTTTGTCGGTGAACACACCAACATTCCCGACTGGTACCGGGCGCTCGATCTTTTCGTCGCGCCGCAGCGCTGGGAAGGATTCGGTCTGACACCGCTCGAAGCCATGGCAACGGGCGTTCCCGTCGTGGCGACCGATGTCGGCGCATTTTCCGAACTGGTTGTGAGCGGTGCAGGCGAAACCGGGACGATCGTCCCGGCCGATAACCTTCAAGCCATGGTCGAGGCGACGGCCGCGTTCATGGATGGTGACCGGCGGCGCACAGCAGCGGGTGCGAATGGCCTTGTCCGCACCGCCACTTCGTTTGCGATCGAAGGCGAAGCGGCCGCCATCAATTCAGTGTACGAACGGCTGATGCGCTGACCGGCCTAGTGGCCGACTGCCGCCTATTTCTTCGAGGCGAACAGCTTCAAATAGGCGTTGGTGATGGCCTGTTTGGAAAACTGGTTCATCAGCGTTTCGTAGCCGCGTTCTGCCAAACGCGACCCGATCTGTCGGTCGTTTGCTATGCGCTCGATGGCGTGGCCGAAACCCTCGGCATCGCCGATATCGACCATCAGGCCGTTTTCACCGTCGCGCATGAACCATTGCGGTCCTTCAGAGCGGCTTGAAACGACTGGCGTGCCCTGCGCCCAGGATTCGAGAATAACGTTGCCGAGTGGTTCATGGCTTGACGCCATGACGAAGATGTCTGCGGCGGCCAGGAACGCACGCGTGTCCTTTTGCCAGCCGGCAAATCGCACCCGGCCCGAAACACCGAGATCGATGGCAAGCTTTTCGAGGTTTTCGCGCTCTTCCCCATCTCCGACAAGCCAGAGATACGCACCCGGCACCTTGGCGATCGCTTCGATCAGCGTATGGAAGCCCTTGCGCTCAACGAAGCGGCCCATCGACATGACGACCGGCGCGTCGTTCGGCGTATCCAGCGTGGCGCGGCTGACGGCAGCGACGCGTTCGGTATTGGTGAAATTGGAGATAACCTCGACGTCGCGCTTCCAACCGATTTCGCGCACATGCGCGGCGATGCCAGGAGTGTTGCAGACGAGGCAGTCGGTGTTGCGGAAGTAGTCGAGCCGCGGCGGGTAGTCGCCGAGCCGCGAGATCTTGATGCAACCCTTGTAGTTCGGCATCAATTCGCTGGCACGGGGCGCCCATGCCATAAGAGCATCCGGCTTCCACGTCTTGGCGAGCCGTGCTGTCTTCCATGGAAGAAGGATGCGGTCGACCGACAGGTTCCGGAAATGGCTCTCTTTGATTCCGACGGAAGGGCTGATGTCCTTGCGCCAGATCCGATCCGGTCGAATGATCGCCTTCTGTTCAACGCCGCGCTCGGCAAAGGCATTGACGAGATGGACGAAGAAACGCTCGGCGCCACCATCCTTGCCGAAGTGAAAATGGACGAGTTTCATGTTTGCTTCGAACCCCGGGCAAACAGCTCGAGGTAGGTCTCTGAGATCACCTGCTCCGAAAAACGCTTGGCAAGCGTATCGCGCCCACCTTCGCAGAGGCGCGTGCGAAGCGCCGGGTCGTCGCGCAGCCGTTCGATAGCGATTGCCAGACCCTCCGCATCGGCACAATCAACCATCAGTGCGTCCTGGCCATCCGTCATGACCCAGGACGGCCCCTCGGCGCGAGACGCAATAGTGGCTACTCCCGCACCCCACCCCTCAAAGCAGACGTTGCCCAAAGGCTCATGCAATGATGTGATCGCGAAGGCATCGCCCGCCGACAGGTAGCCATAGGCGTTCGTCTTCCAGCCAGGAAAGCGCACACGGTCCCTTATGCCGAGTTCTTCTGCAAGCCGTTCGAGGTTGGCGCGTTCGGGACCATCGCCCAGCAGCCAAAGATAGGCGCCATTGACCTTGGCGACGGCGCGCAGCAGATGATCGAAGCCCTTTCGCGGCACGAACCGCCCCATGCCGACGACGACAAAGGCATCCTCCGGCGTTTCGAGGTCTCGGCGCTCTATCGCGGCCGCCGGCGTTGCCCGTGTGAAGTTGGCGATCACTTCGACCCCACGCTTCCAGCCGAGCTTTCTGACGCGATCGGCGATATCGGGTGTTATGCAGACGAGCGTCTCGACATTCGTGTAGTAACCGAGGTGCTCCGGATAATCGCCAAGTCGGGAAATGCGGAAGGCCTTGTTGTAGACAGGCATGAAACGGCTTGCGCGAAGCTGCCAGGCCATGATCACGTCGGGTTGGAACTCCCGCAATATCCGCTGCATGCGTGCCTGAAGGACAAAGCGCGAGAGCGAAATTCGGCGAAAGACGCCTTCGTAGATCTTGCCGCAATGCTCCAGCTCTTGACGCCAGCTTCTGTCGGGCCTGATCAGCATGCGCTGCTCGACACCACGATCATGCAATGCGTTGACGAGATTGACGAAGAACCGTTCCGCTCCACCGTCCTTGCCAAAATGGATATGCATCACTTTCATAAAATCACCTGGATGCTTTCAATGCAGAGCGGCATCATCGTTGTTGGGACGCTTACTGAGTGCGTGCCTCTGATAGATTTTTGCGGCGGTCAAGAATGCGTATACGGCGCCCGTCATGGCTTCGATGAAGCCCGGAAAGCCACAGCGCCAAAGCCCGTTTCGGAAATAGAGACGATAAAAGTAAAGCGGTGGGCTGAACAGCATCTTGTATGGCCGCGGTGGTTTTCCGGCCGCTGCCTGCTGATCCGCCTTCAGCGTGGAGTACTTGTTTTCCTTCAGGATCTGTTCGTCGATAACAAGCGGACGATAATGAAGCAGGCTGCCTTTGCTGGCGGCGCCAACATGACCATCGGGTACGATACCCTCGTGCACTTTCTGACTGAGGTCGTAGCGTCCCCTGCCCTTGCGGATCAGGCGCAGATTTCGCCTCTCATGCACGCGCACCGGCGTATAACCGTAACCGATCAAATAGGGGCGGCGCGCCACGCGCCAGCCGACCGTCTCGGCCGGCCCGTCAAGCAGCGACGGCAGAAGCGCCTTCAGCGGTTCATCAAGGCGTTCGTCGGAGTCGATGTTGAAGCACCAGGGTTGCGTGCACTGGTCCAGCGCGAACTGTTTCTGGCCCGCATAGCCCCGCCAGGGCTCGTGCATGAAGCGGATCGGCCATCCATTATCGATGAAGGATTGCACGAGCGCGGCAGTGCCATCCGTCGATCCCGAATCGACGATGACGATCTCGGCGCACTGCTCGAGGCTCTCGATGCAGTTGCCGAGGTAGGCCTCTTCATTCTGGCAAATGATGAAGGCGGAAAGCGGAAGTTTGCTCATGGATGACGCCACTCAACTTCGGTCGTGTCTGCGTTCTCCAAGGGAGCCTCGCTGCCGTTGCGGATCCGCAAGTGTTCCGGATCCTAGATCTGGACCAGCCCGATATCCTTGACCTGACGAATGGTCAACATCGTGCGAACCGTATCGACGCGCTCGTTGGCGGTCAAAACCTCGATGACGAAATCCTGGAACGCGGTCAGGTTCTCGGCGACGCAATGAAGCAGAAAGTCGCTTTCGCCCGAGACTGTCCATGCCTGGCGCACGATCTGCCATTCCGCGGTTGCCGCGGCGAATGCCTTGAGATCCGCCTCCGACTGCCGCTTGAGACCCACCATGCAGAAACCCACCAGATCGAAGCCGAGCGCCGGTGCGTTCAGCAGCGCGTGGTAGCCCTTGATAACGCCGGTTTCCTCGAGTTTGCGCACCCGTCGCAGACAGGGGGGCGCCGAAATGCCAACACGCTGGGCGAGATCCACATTGGTCATCCTGCCGTCACGCTGGAGCTCGCGAAGGATCTTGAGATCGATTGCGTCGAGCTCGACTTGTTTCGTCATGAAGGTTCGTCCTTTTCACAAAGCGACTTTGATGCATGGGGCAAAGCCGAAGAGGAGTATCTTTGCTTGGATTGCCCGGTAGGTTGTCGTCACCGAGCCGATTTTATCAGGTTGGCCATAGAGAATTGATCGACAGTCGACCGTCCGTTCGACCTGCACGTAGTGACGGACCCTGCGTGTGCAGTTCTCGCTCGTAGCGCGTGAGCCTTGTGTTATCGGCGGGCGATCTTGGAGGCGTGGAGGCGTATGTTTGCGATCCGGTTCCCGCACTGAAGGCGAGGCTACTCTCCGGTCGTGAATTGCCGAACGCGGCGAGTTCGCGGTCGAGCCAAACGCGGCTTGCATTCAACCCCATATGCCTCTCCAGCAAAGTGAATCCGCGTGAAATATCGCCAAACCGATCCGACAACAAGCATCTGCGCCGACTATTCGCGGGAAAACCGGCGTTCAGAGGCGGTCGCGCCCGGTTGACGTCGATTCTTTTGGGGGCGTTCGTCGAAAAACCTGTGGCGATCCACGCCTTCGCGCCCGTCCTAGGTCTTCCGTCAGGCGTGTAAGGGGGCAGTCGTGTTGCCCTCGATCCCTGTATCTCATGTTCCGTTCGCTGGATCCGGTTCTCATGCGATGTCATCACGGGCTTGTGACGTGAAGAAGGGGGACGCAAGCGGTGCAAAAATGCCTGATCTGGTGTCAAATCGGCGCCTTGGGCTCAAGCACTTGTGTGTATCACCGCGACCGCCCTTGAAAGTCCCGGGGGGGAATACCTAAAGTATGGCACTATTTGCCTGTGATGTAACGGAACCGGACAGGGCCCTTCGGCCATTCGGTGAGCGAAGGACAAGACCATGACTGCCCGCCACGTAAAAGCGCTGATCATCGGCTCCGGCCCGGCCGGTTATACCGCCGCCATCTACACGGCGCGCGCGATGCTGGAACCGGTCCTGATCGCCGGCATGGAACAAGGCGGCCAGTTGATGATCACCACCGATGTGGAGAACTATCCGGGCTATGCCGATCCGGTTCAGGGTCCGTGGATGATGGAGCAGATGCTGAAGCAGGCGACGCATGTTGGCGCCGAGATCGTCAATGATCTGGTCACGGATGTTGACCTTTCCGTTCGCCCCTTCCGCGTCAAGACCGACAGCGGCAACGATTGGACGGCTGACGCCTTGATCATTGCCACCGGCGCCAAGGCAAAGTGGCTCGGCATCGAAACCGAGCCGACTTTCATGGGCTTCGGCGTTTCGGCCTGCGCCACCTGCGACGGGTTCTTCTATCGCAACAAGGACGTCATCGTCGTCGGCGGCGGCAATTCGGCCGTTGAAGAGGCTCTTTACCTCTCCAATCTCGCAAAGACCGTCACCGTCGTTCATCGCCGCGATTCGTTCCGCGCCGAAAAGATCCTGCAGGAGCGCCTGTTCGCCAAGCCCAACGTCAAGATCATCTGGGACCACGAGGTCGTCGAATATCTTGGTGCCGCCCCCAAGCCGCCGATGCCTGCATCGGTCAATGGCGTGAAGCTGCGCAACACCAAGACGGGCGAAACGAGCGACATGGTGACCGACGGCGTCTTCGTCGCAATCGGTCATGCGCCGGCTGTCGAACTGTTCAAGGGCAAGCTCCGGCAGAAGTCCAATGGCTATCTCTGGACGGCCGCTGATTCGACGGCGACCGATATACCCGGCGTTTTTGCCGCAGGTGACGTCACCGACGACATCTACCGCCAGGCCGTGACGGCTGCAGGCATGGGATGCATGGCGGCGCTCGAGGCCGAGAAATACCTGGCGGGTCATATGCCCGTCGCAATTGCAGCCGAATAGAAGCTGCGAATCGGGAAGCTCCAGGCAAGGAGCCTTCCCGTATGGGAACAGATGCATCAGCCGCACGCGGAGGACATGATCCCGTCCCCCGGGGTGGTTTCATATGGGGGACTTCATGTCGCTGGATTGGGACAAACTGCGCATTTTTCACGCGGCGGCCGAGGCTGGGTCGTTCACGCATGCGGCAGACAAGCTCCATCTCTCTCAGTCGGCGATCAGCCGTCAGGTGAGCTCGCTTGAGCAGGATGTCGGCATCAAGCTGTTCCACCGCCACGCGCGCGGCCTGATCCTGACCGAGCAGGGCGAGATCCTCTACCGGACTGCGCACGAAGTGCTGATGAAGCTCGAAAGCGTCAAGGTTCAGCTGAGCGAGACGACCGACAAGCCGAGCGGCAAGCTGCGCATCACGACGACCGTAGGCCTTGGCCAGGGCTGGCTGACCGACAAGATCCAGGAGTTCATGTCGCTGCACCCTGATGTCCAGGTACAGTTGATCCTCGATAACGAGGAGCTCGACGTGAACATGCGCCATGCCGACTGCGCCATACGCCTGCGCCAGCCGCAGCAATCCGACCTGATCCAGCGCAAGCTCTTCACCGTGCATATGCACGTCTATGCGGCGCCCTCCTACATCAACAAGCACGGCGAACCGCAGTCGCTCGACGATCTCGACAACCACCGCATCATTACCTTCGGCGAACCTGCGCCAAACTACCTGCTCGACGTCAACTGGCTCGAAATCGCCGGCCGCGATTCCGACAACCCGCGGACCTCGCATCTGCAGATCAACAGCCAGACCTCGATCAAGCGCGCCTGCCTGCTCGGCATCGGCATAGCGATGCTGCCTGACTATATCGTCGGCCGCGATCCAGGCCTGATACAACTTCCGATCAGTGCCGACATTCCGTCGTTCGACACCTACTTCTGCTATCCCGACGAGATGAAGAATGCTGCCAAGCTCAAGGTCTTCCGCGATTACATCGTCGCCAAGGCCAGGAACTGGAGCTTCTGACGCCAAAGGCGCCATTGCTCGATTTGTGAGCATTTGCCGGATGGCTGATTAGCTCGTTGTTTTATAATCGTAATTTAGATCGTGCGGCGCATTTGGTGCGCCGCATTTTGTTTGTGCGGTGCAAAAATGAGCAGTGATGCGCACATGGCATGGCTGACATGCATATTAAATGATTGCTGCTCGCCCAAAAAAGCAGCATACCACCCTCAGCTGATGCATCTTTGGTGGCTTCTCCTCCCAGTGCCACCGCAGCAGCTGTTCCCCTCTGGAGGTTTAATTACCTTCACAACTATAAGGGCCCAAGTCATCTTGTGGCCCTCTTTTTTTGTCTACTGTGTGGACACGGGCGAGCCGTGACGAAATTCACAGCCGGCTATTGAAAGCTGGTACTTCGCTTCCCATATCAAAATGTAGCTGATGCATTCTTGGTGGCTTTCTCCTCCCCGCCACCGCAGCAGCTGTTCCCCTCTGGAGGTTCTAATTACCTTCACAACTACAAGGGCCCAAGTTTTCTTGCGGCCCTCTTTTTTTGCTCATTTCCTCCTCACGCTCTTGTGATTTGAATATCGAGTGTAGCCGATACATCTATCGATAAAACACGATATGGCGATAGACGATGGATCGAGACGAAATCTTCAAGGCCCTGGCACACCCGGCAAGAGTGAGCATCCTTGCTTGGTTGAAGGAGCCCGAGGTGCACTTTCCGACCCAGGAGCATCCGTTTGAGATGGGCGTTTGCGCGGGGCAGTTCGAGCGCTGCGGCCTGTCGCAATCGACCGTATCCTCCCATCTCGCCATTCTCCAGCGCGCTGGCCTGGTGACAACCCGCCGTCTCGGCCAATGGGTTTTCTACAGGCGCAACGAAGAGACGATTGCCGCGTTCCTGAAGGACATCGGCAGTCTCTGACACCCCCCCCCAAGACCAAACTGAAACCGAAAGGACCTGCAATGGCTACCCTATTCGATCCCATCACCATTGGTGACATCACCCTGAAGAACCGCATCGTCATGGCGCCGTTGACGCGCAATCGTTCGCCGAAGGCCGTGCCGAACACACTCAACGCCACCTATTACGAACAGCGCGCATCGGCTGGCCTGCTGATCACCGAGGCAACTGCGATCACCCAGCAGGGCCAGGGTTATGCCGATGTGCCCGGGCTCTACACATCCGAAGCCCTCGAGGGCTGGCGCAAGGTCACCGATGCCGTGCATGCCAGGGGTGGCCGGATTGTCGTACAGATGTGGCATGTCGGCCGGATCTCACATGATTCGCTGCAGCCGGACGGTGGCAAGCCGGTTGCACCTTCAGCGATAAGGGCAAAGTCCAAGACCTATCTGATCAATCCCGATGGCACGGGTTCGTTTGCCGAAACCTCCGAACCGCGTGCGCTCGACATCAGCGAACTCGACGGGATCGTTGAGGACTATCGCAAGGCTGCCCGCGCCGCGATCGATGCCGGCTTCGACGGTGTCGAGATCCACGCCGCCAATGGCTATCTCATCGATCAGTTCCTGCGCTCCGGTTCGAACCAGCGCACCGACGCCTATGGCGGTTCGATCGAGAACCGCGCCCGCTTCCTGTTCCAGGTAGTTGATGCCATCACCTCGGAGATCGGCGCCGGCCGTGTCGGCATCCGTCTCTCGCCGGTGACGCCCGCCAACGACGCCTTCGATCCGGAGCCGCAGGCGCTGTTCAGCTATGTCGTCAAGAACCTGGCCCGTTATCCCCTCGCCTATCTCCACATCATCGAGGGTGCGACCGGCGGTCCGCGCGATCACCAACAGGGCGAGCGTCCGTTCGACTACCACGCTCTACGCGCCGTCTATGCCGCTGCCGGCGGCAAGGCTGCCTGGATGACCAACAACGGATATGATCGCGATCTGGCGGCAAAGACAGTTGAAAGTCGCGAGGCCGATCTGGTCGCCTTCGGTAAGCCGTTCATTGCCAATCCTGACCTTGTCGAGCGCCTGCAGGAGAACGCTCCGTTGAATGCGCCGGATCAAGCGACGTTCTATGGCGGCGGCGCAAAGGGCTATACCGACTACCCGTCTCTTGAACAGGTCGCCTGATACCACCACATCCCTCAAGCCCCGCCGGTCGGCGGGGGCTTGATCGCCAACGGACCATCCCTCCTTGTATGTTTGCTCCCTACCTCGAAAAATGGTCGCTGCAGCCGGACGGTGACCGGGTCTCAACGCGATCGAGCCAACTGCTGCCGGTGCGCTGGCGCGGCCTGCCGGCAATGCTGAAGGTCGCTCACGAGGTGGAAGAGAAGCTCGGCCGGTTGCCGATGCTCTGGTGGGCCGGCCAGGGTGCTGCCGAAGTCTATGCCGACGACGAGGATGCGCTTGTGATGGAGCGTACCGACAGCCGGCGATCGCTGTTTCATATGGCGATGACGGGAAGCGACGAGGTGGCGACACGGATCATCTGCGGGACGGTGGCTGCGCTCCATGCGCCCCGCGATGCGGCCATTCCCGATCTCGTCCCGCTTGAGAGATGGTTTGCGGCACTGGCGCCGGCAGCACGAACCCATGGCGGCGTGCTGGCGCGTTCGCTTGCGGCGGCCGAGGCCTTGTTTTCCGATCCGCATCCGCCGGTCGTGCTGCATGGCGATGTTCACCACGGCAACATTCTCGACTTCAGTGCCCGTGGCTGGTTGGCGATCGACCCGAAGCCGGTCTATGGCGATCCGGGTTACGACTATGCCAATCTCTTCTGCAATCCGGAACTGGCTGTGGTGAGCGAGCCCGGTCGCCTGCAACGCCATCTCGCTATTGTCGCAGAGGCGACTCGACTGGCGCCGCGCCGTATCCTTTCCTGGATTCTGGCCTATGCGGGTCTCTCTGCCGCATGGTTTCTGGAGGATGATGACGACTTCGATGTCGAGGGCGAAATGCTGGTCGCGCGGATCGCTGCAGCCGAAATCGACAGGTAGCGTCAGCGGCTGCTTAAGAGGATCACCGCATAGACACATAACGTATCGTTGCCATTGCGGAAGATGCAGTCCGTGGGTGGTCCGAGCTCAAGGCAATCGCCTGCTGCCAGCGCATGCGTCTCCTCGCCTTCCGTGAAGGTCAAGGCGCCCTGCTTCACCCAGATCAACTGGCGAAACATTGCATAGGCGGCCGCCGGCATAGGCACGTCCGCACCCGCTGGCAGTTCGACCTCGATCAGTTCCAGCGGCAGCTCGGAGTTCGGTGAGACATGCCGCCTGAGATATCCGCTTTGCGGATCGCGCCAGACCGGCTGGTGCTCGCGCCGCGACAGGCGACCCTCCTGAATTTCCGCGCGGGCGATCAGCGTCGACATGGTCAGGCCGAAGGCACCGGAAAGCCGCGCAAGCAATGTTGCCGTCGGACTGCTATCTGCGCGCTCGATCTTGTGGATCATCGTGCGGGAGACGCCGGAGCGTTCCGCAAGCTCGCTCAGTGACCAGCCGCGGATTTCCCGCTCGAGACGAATGCGATCACTGATGCGTTGATCAAGGCTGTACACTTTAGTATCCATGACGTAGTCATATGGTGTACGAACATGCGGGGCAACATGCTGACCAGGCAAGCAACGAAAGATGACCTGCCGGTCATCTGCGACATCTACAACGACGCGGTGGCCAATACGACCGCCATCTGGAACGACACGATCGTCGATGTCGCCAATCGAGCTGCCTGGCTCAGGGCGCGAAGCGATGCCGGATACCCGGTCCTGGTCGCGGTGGCAGACAGCGGCGATATCGTCGGCTATGCCTCCTTCGGCGACTGGCGTGCGTTTGACGGTTACCGGCACACGGTCGAGCATTCCGTGTATGTCCACCGCAAAAGCCGTGGCGGCGGCATCGGCCGCGAGCTGATGGTTGCCTTGATCGCCGAGGCCGAACGTCTCAACAAGCATGTGATGGTGGCGGGGATCGAGTCGGAGAATGCCGCCTCGATCCGGCTTCACCAACGGCTGGGTTTCACAGAGACCGGTCGAATGCGCGAAGTTGGAACGAAGTTCGGCCGTTGGCTCGACTTGACCTTCATGCAACTGGTGCTCTCCACCGGCTCACCCGCCTGAAGGACCTGTTTTTCCTGACCTCGCGAGATGCTATGTATAAAGCCGGTCTGTTTCGATGAGGCATTGCGGGCGGTACGGCATGGGGAACGGCAGCTCAAAAGGTCTTGCGTTTGCCGCCAGAGGGCTGCTGGCGCTTTTGATGGCCGTGAGCATGGGGTCGCCGGATATCGCTCAGGCTCGCATCGACGAGCTGCCGGTGCGCGCCAAGTGCATCTATGTCGGCCGGTCGGTGACGGACCCGGTTAAATCGCTGTGCATCAGCAAGGAAAGCTTCGAGCGCGATGTTTGCGGCGTCATCGATCATTATGCCGCCGCCAATGACTTGCCTTCAGCCTTCTTTGCGCGCCTTATCTGGCGCGAAAGCCTGTTTCGGCCGAATGCGGTCAGCCCGAAAGGGGCGGAAGGCATCGCGCAGTTCATGCCGGGAACGGCGAAAATGCGTGGCCTTTCCAACAGTTTCGATGTCGTTGCCGCTCTGGGAAAATCAGCCGAATATCTTGGTGAGCTGAAGTCGCGCTACGGCAATCTCGGTTTTGCCGCCGCCGCCTACAATGCCGGTGAAAATGGGCTGGAGCGTTTCCTCGAAGTGGACTGGCTGCCGACGGAGACACGCAACTATGTGCTGGCGATCACCGCCTACAGCGTCGAGGACTGGCGGGACAATCCGCCAAAGACACTCGATCTGACGCTCGACAAGAGCAAGAATTTTCTCGACGGCTGCGTGGCGCTGGCCAGCACCCGCCAACTGCGCGAGATCGACGTGATCGATGAGGCGGAGTGGGCGCCCTGGGGCGTACAGCTTGCGGCGCATTTTCAGAAATCGGTGGCGCAGCGGCTCTTCGTCAACGCTGTCAAACGTCTGCCGGCCCCGATCCGTAGCGAGAAGGCCCTGCTCCTGCGCGAACGCAATGCCAGCTTCGGCCGCCGCATTCGTTATGCCGCCCGAATCGGCCGCGATAGCCAGGTGGAAGCCAATGCGCTTTGCGCCACCATTCGGAAAAATGGTGGCGCTTGCTTGGTCTTCAGGAACTGATCGCCATTTTGGCTGGGGTGAGTCCCTCGCCGGCGCCGATTTGTCCGGCACTCTGCGGCAAGCAGCCGAGCGCCTTGAGGGTTTTGGCCACCGCTTCATCGATCGGTGTACGCGGCTCCTCGCCGAGCAAGTCCAGCAATCGATTGTTCGGCATCCGTAGCGGTTGGCGCCAGAGGTAGCGCATCTTGCGCAACTCCCGAAAGAGCGGGACGAAGGGGGAAGCCAGCGTCACCAGCCACCATGGAAAGGCACGTGCCGGAAGCCTTTGCTGTCCCGCTGCGCGCCGGATGGCGGCGATCATCTTCGTGCCGTCATCATCGACGAAACCGCCCATATGGTAGACGGCAAAGGCCGGCAGATCCTCGGCACGCTCGACCAGACGGATCATCGTCTCGGCCACATCGGGCAGATAGGCCCATTGGTGGGCGACGCCCTTCTTTCCGGGATAGCTGATCGCGGTCAGCGGCTTGCCCGGCTTGACCAGCCCTTGCGAAAACCAGTTGTTGGCGGCATCGGGGCCGAAGAAATCTCCAGCCCGCAGGATGATCACGCCGACACCGGCGTCTGACGCAGCTTTCAATCGAAGTTCCATCTCCTTGCGGATCATGCCCTTGTCCGTATGCGGGTTCTGCGGGCTGTCTTCGGTCAGAAGCGGGAAGGCATCCTGACCGAAATTGTAGATCGTGCCCGGCAGCAAAATGCGCGCGCCTTCCGCTTTCGCGGCGGCAATGGTGTTGTCGAGCATCGGCAGTACCAGCTTGCCCCAGTTGCGGTAACCGGGCGGATTGACGGCATGAACGATCAGTTCGACGCCTTCTGCGGCGGCGCGAACGTCCAGCCGCTTCATCGCATCGCCCTCCACCCATTCGTACGCGGGCGCCTTCTGCGCGGCCTTGGCGATATTGCGATTGAGTGCGCGCACTTTCCATCCCCGCTGGCTGAGGCCGCGGGCGACGGCACCACCGATGCCGCCGGTCGCGCCCAATACCAGGACTGTTCTTGCCTTTTCCAGATTGTCGGTCATTGCGTCTGCTCCATCGGTTCTGATGGAGGAAATGTCGTGCAATTCCGGGATAAACGGAATTGTCGTTTTCTGTTTCATTGCTATACTTTTATGTATGAGCAAGATCGAGCCGAGCTGGGACTACTACCGGACTTTCCTGAAGGTGCTGAAAGAAGGCTCGCTGTCGGCGGCGGCGCGCGAGCTCGGCCTGACGCAACCGACGGTCGGGCGCCATGTCGATGCAATGGAGGAGATGCTCGGCTTTCCGCTCTTCACTCGCTCGCCGCAGGGACTGTTGCCGACCGATGCCGCCCGCGCGCTTCAACCCTATGCCGAAGCGCTCGCAGCAACATCAGCGGCCCTGCTTCGCGCTGCCTCCGGCCAGCAGGATACGGTCAGCGGAACGGTGCGCATCAGTGCCAGCGAAGTGATCGGTATCGAGGTGTTGCCGCCGATCCTTGCCGAGCTGCATGTGCAATATCCGGATCTGACCATCGAGCTGTCGGCTTCCGATGCGATCGAGGACATCCTGCGGCAGGAGGCGGACATCGCCGTGCGCATGGCGGTGCCCAGTCAGGATGCGCTGGTGGCGCTTCATATCGGCGCGGTGCCGCTCGGTTTTCACGCCCACCGGCGATACCTCGACCGGCGCGGCACCCCGGCCACGCTTGCCGATCTGAGCCGCCACAGCCTGATCGGCTATGACCGCGAGACGGCGGCGATCCGGGCAATCATCGCCCGCACACCCGGCCTGCCGGACGTGCGCTTTGCGCTGAAGGCAGACAGCAACCTCGCGCAGCTTGCCGCCATTCGCGCCGGTTTCGGCATCGGTATCTGTCAGAATGCGCTTGCTGCCCGCGACCCCGATATTCTCCCGGTACTGGCAGACGGGTTCGTAATGAAGCTCGAGACATGGCTCGTCATGCACGAAAACCTGAAGGCGGCGCCGCGTTGCCGGGTGGTCTTCGATGCGCTGGCCAAGGGCCTGAGAACCTACATTCGCCCGCCGGAAATCATGGCTGCCCAATAAAAAAGCCCGCCGATCGGCGGGCTTTTCAGTCGGTTGGAGCCGCCTATCAGGCTTCGGCTTCCGGCGTTTCCGGTGCGCCGTTTTCGGCTGCCACCAGGTCCTCGCCTTCTTCGTCACCTTCCGGTTCGCTGATGCGCTCGACCGAGACGACCTTTTCGTCCTTGGCCGTCGAGAAGATCGTCACGCCCTTGGTGGCGCGGCTGGCAAGCCGGACGCCATTGATCGGCACGCGGATCAACTGGCCGCCATCGGAAACGAGCATGATCTGATCGTTGTCTTCGATTGGGAAGGCCGCGACGAGTACGCCGATCTCCGTCGTCTTCGAGGTGTCGGTGGCGCGGATGCCCTTGCCGCCACGACCCGAGGTGCGGAATCGTAGGACGACGAACGTTTGCCAAAGCCCTTCTCCGAAACCGTCAGAACGAACTGTTCGCGCGCCTTCAGCTCTTCGTAGCGCTCGTTGGTGAGTTCGCCACCTTCGGTGACTTCCTCGCCGACCAGAGCGATTTCTTCTTCCTCGCCGTTCGTGCGCCGCTCGGCGGCTGCGCGCTTCAGGTAGGCCGCCCGTTCCCATGGCTCAGCATCCACATGGCCGAGGATCGCCATCGAGATGATGCGGTCGCCGTCACCAAGGTTGATGCCGCGGACGCCGATCGAGTTGCGGCCGGCAAAAACGCGCACGTCGTCGACCGGGAAGCGAATGCACTGGCCGAGCGCCGTCGTCAGCATGACGTCGTCATGCTCGGTGCAGGTGTCGACCGAGAGGATCTCGTCGCCATCCTCCTCCAGTTTCATCGCGATCTTGCCGTTGCGGTTGACCTGGACGAAGTCGGACAGTTTGTTACGGCGCACCGTGCCGCGCGTCGTCGAGAACATGACGTCGAGGTTTTCCCACGTCGTTTCGTCCTCGGGCAGCGGCATGATCGTCGTGATGCGTTCGCCGGGTTCAAGCGGCAGCATGTTGATCAGTGCCTTGCCGCGCGATTGCGGCGTGCCGATAGGCAGGCGCCAGACCTTCTCCTTGTAGACGATGCCACGGGAGGAGAAGAACAGAACCGGCGTATGAGTGTTGGCAACAAATAGCCGGGTAACGAAATCCTCGTCCCTGGTTGCCATGCCGGAGCGGCCCTTGCCGCCGCGGCGCTGCGCGCGATAGGTGGTCAGCGGCACGCGCTTGATGTAGCCGAGATGCGAGACGGTCACGACCATGTCTTCGCGGGCGATCAGGTCCTCGTCGTCCATGTCGGGACCGCCTTCGGCGATCTCGCTGCGACGCGGCGTGCCGAACTCCTCGCGAACGGCGGTGAGTTCGTCCTTGACGATGGTCATGATGCGGAGACGCGACGACAGGATATCGAGGTAATCCTTGATTTCCTCGCCGATCTTGTTGAGTTCGTCGCCGATTTCGTCACGACCAAGCGCAGTCAGGCGCTGCAGGCGCAGGTCGAGAATGGCGCGCGCCTGCTCTTCCGACAGGTTGTAGGTATTGTCTTCGTTGATCCGGTGACGCGGGTCGTCGATCAGCCGGATGAGGCTGTCGACGTCATGCGCCGGCCAACGGCGCTCCATCAACTGTTCGCGCGCGGTCTGCGGATCGGGCGCATGCCGGATCAGCTTGATCACTTCGTCGATGTTGGCAACCGCGATGGCGAGACCGACCAGGACATGCGCACGGTCGCGCGCCTTGCGCAGCAGGTACTTCGTTCTCCGGCTAACGACTTCCTCGCGGAACGAGACGAAGGCGCGCAGCATGTCGAGCAGCGTCATCTGCTCCGGCTTGCCGCCGTTGAGCGCCACCATGTTGCAGCCGAAAGACGACTGCAGCGGCGTGTAACGGTAAAGCTGGTTCAGGATGACGTCGGCATTGGCGTCGCGCTTGAGTTCGACGACGACGCGGTAGCCCTGACGGTCCGATTCGTCGCGCAGATCCGAGATGCCTTCGATGCGCTTATCGCGCACCAGTTCGGCCATCTTCTCGATCATCGTCGCCTTGTTCACCTGGAAGGGAATCTCGGTGATGATGATCTGCTCGCGGTCACCGCGCATCGGTTCGATATGGGCACGACCGCGCATGATGACCGAACCGCGGCCGGTCTCGTAGGCCGAGCGGATACCCGAGCGGCCGAGGATGAGCGCACCGGTCGGGAAGTCCGGCCCCGGGATGATTTCCATCAGCTCCGGCAATTCGATCGCCGGGTTGTCGATCAGCGCCATACAGCCGTTGATGACTTCGACGAGGTTGTGCGGCGGAATGTTGGTCGCCATGCCGACCGCGATGCCGCCGGCGCCGTTGACGAGCAGGTTCGGGAACTTCGCGGGCACCACCACCGGCTCGCTCATCGTGCCGTCGTAGTTGTCGCGGAAATCGACCGTTTCCTTGTCGAGGTCGTCGAGCAGCGAGTGCGCTGCCTTCTGCAGGCGGCACTCGGTGTAGCGTTCTGCCGCCGGCGGTCGCCGTCGACCGAGCCGAAGTTGCCCTGGCCGTCGATCAGCGGCAGCCGCAGCGACCAATCCTGGGCCATACGTGCCAGCGCATCGTAGATCGCCGAATTGCCGTGCGGGTGGTATTTGCCCATCACGTCCCCGGTGACACGGGCGCATTTGACGTACTTCTTGTTCCAGTCGATGCCGAGTTCGCTCATCCCGTAGAGGATGCGGCGATGAACGGGTTTCAGGCCGTCACGCACGTCTGGAAGCGCGCGGCTGACGATGACGCTCATGGCGTAATCGAGATAGGACCGCTGCATTTCCTCGATGATGGAAATCGGCTCGATGCCTGGCGGAGTCTTTCCGCCGCCGGGAGTGCTTTGCTCAGTCAATTGTGATCACGATCTTTGTTCAGAATCAGTCGGATATTTATAGCCGAATGCGCCTGGAAGCGCCAATTTTGGCCCGTGGTTGTGAACAGTCTTTTGCCGTCGGAACAGGCTTTTCTAGGGCATTGCAGCGGAAATCGGAAGTGCTGGCGACAAAGTCGGCTGCCCGGCCTGAACGGCTGTGAGAAGGTTCCGTCACATCCTCATTAAGCTATTGCTCAAGCTTTGGCCACCGACCCCTTCCCAAGCCCCCTCCGCTTGCCTAACAATGCCGATCTGCCACCGGGAAAACTCGGGGCGCGCGCGCACGCACGCGACAATCCGGAAGGGGAAACGGATGTTCAATGTCGACCTCCTGGTCAACGCACTCACCACCCTGCTCGTCACGCTCGATCCGCCGGGGCTCGCCCCGATCTTCCTGAGCCTCACCGTCGGCCTCAGCCGGCAGGAACGCTTTCAGGTCGCCACACGCGGCTCGCTGATCGCCTTCTTCATCCTTGCTGCCTTCGCCGTCTTCGGTAACGGCATTCTCGGCCTGCTCGGCATATCCATCGGTGCCTTCCGCATCGCCGGCGGTCTGCTGCTGTTCTGGATTTCCTTCGAGATGATCTTCGAGAAGCGTCAGGAGCGAAAGGAAAAGACCGGCGAAAACGCCACCACCAAGGACCACATCCACAATATCGCGGTGTTCCCGCTTGCCCTGCCGCTGATTGCCGGGCCGGGCGCGATCTCCGCGACGATCCTGCTTGCCGGCTCGTTCCCGACGGCGGTCGAGCGCACGCAGCTGTTGATCGTCATCGCGCTGTCGATGGTCAGTCTTTTCCTGGCGCTTGTCATCGCCGAACGCATCGACCGTTTTCTCGGCGTCACCGGCCGGGCAATCCTCACGCGCCTGCTTGGGGTCATCCTGGCGGCACTTGCAGTCCAGTTCGTCGTCGACGGCGTGAAATCGGCAATGGCGGTCTGAGGCCATCGGGACGTTTGAGCGCTTCCGCTTTGGATAGAGTTGCGGAAGCGTCCCGTCTCCTGGTCATACGCACTTCCGGACGAAAACCGCTTCGCACTTTTCCTGGAAATGCTCCAACCGACAGAAACGTTCATTCGAACGCAAAAAGGGCCGGTTTCCCGGCCCTTTTTCAATGTCACGATATTGCCATTAAAGGCCCGTGCCGTTCCAGTCTGCTCACCAAAGGGCGTCCGCAACTGAAAATCGCCGTGTTCGCGTGGCTCAGAACGGGATGTCGTCGTCGAGATCGCGCGAGAAGTTGCCGCCACTCTGGCTGCCCTGACCACCCTGGCCGCCGCCGGAGCGACCGCCGCCGGAGGACTGGCGCGGCTGCTGATCGTAGTCGTCGTAGCCGCCGCCAGCGCCGCCACCGAAATCGCTGGAGCCGCCACGGCCGGCGCCGGAGCCGCCGCCCTCGCCGCGACCATCAAGCATGGTCAGCGTCGAGTTGAAGCCCTGCAGCACGATTTCGGTCGAGTAACGATCATTGCCCGTCTGGTCCTGCCATTTGCGGGTCTGCAGCGCGCCTTCGATATAGAGCTTCGCGCCCTTCTTGACGTATTGCTCGACGACCTTGCACAGGCCTTCGTTGAAGACGACGACGGTGTGCCATTCGGTCTTTTCCTTGCGCTCGCCGCTGTTGCGGTCACGCCAGGTTTCCGATGTGGCAATGCGCAGGTTGGCGATCGGCCGGCCGTCCTGCGTGCGCCGGATTTCCGGGTCCGCCCCGACGTTTCCGACCAAGATCACCTTGTTGACGCTACCAGCCATATTGCTTTTCCCGTGGTTTTGCCGCGCCGCCGGCACGGCTTTCGAATTTCAAGAACGCGTATCTTAGCGGTCCGCTGCCGCGGATACGCCCCGCATCATACATAATCCACAACAGATTTAGTCGATTTGCGTGTTGTTTGTTCTTTCTTTGTTCTAATATTTCCCTATGATCCTGTCAACCGAATCGAAATGGCCACCAGTTTTGCCGATTGCGCCTCGACATGGGCGTTAGCGTCATTACATAGGGGGCTTTCAACCGACATGCAAAAGCTGGCTTCCGATGAGCGAACTCAAGACCATCTCCATTCGTGGCGCGCGCGAGCACAATCTCAAGGGCATCGATCTCGATCTGCCGCGCAACAAGCTGATCGTGATGACAGGGCTTTCCGGCTCCGGCAAGTCGTCGCTCGCCTTCGATACGATCTATGCCGAAGGCCAGCGTCGCTACGTTGAGAGCCTGTCTGCCTATGCGCGCCAGTTCCTCGAGATGATGCAGAAGCCGGATGTCGACCAGATCGACGGCCTGTCGCCGGCAATCTCGATCGAGCAGAAGACGACCTCGCGCAACCCGCGCTCGACGGTCGGCACCGTGACCGAGATCTACGACTACATGCGCCTGCTGTTTGCGCGCGTCGGTGTGCCCTATTCGCCGGCGACCGGCCTGCCGATCGAAAGCCAGACAGTCAGCCAGATGGTCGACCGTGTGCTCGCCTTCGGCGAAGGCACGCGTCTTTATATTCTTGCGCCGCTCGTGCGCGGCCGTAAGGGCGAGTACAAGAAGGAACTCGCCGAACTGATGAAGAAGGGCTTTCAGCGCGTTAAGGTCGACGGCACCTTCTACGAGATCGCCGAGGTTCCTGCCCTCGACAAGAAGTACAAGCATGACATCGACGTCGTCGTCGACCGTGTCGTCGTGCGGCCCGATCTCGCCTCGCGGCTTGCTGACAGCTTGGAAACATGCCTGACGCTGGCCGACGGTCTCGCCGTTGCCGAATTCGCCGACAAGCCGCTGCCGCCGGAAGAAACCGCGGCCGGTGGCTCGGCCAACAAGTCGCTCAACGAAACCCATGAGCGCGTGCTGTTTTCGGAAAAGTTCGCCTGCCCGGTCTCCGGCTTTACGATTTCCGAGATCGAGCCGCGCCTGTTCTCATTCAACAATCCCTTCGGTGCCTGCCCGACCTGCGATGGCCTCGGCAGCCAGCAGAAGATCGACGAGGCGCTGATCGTACCAGAGCATAACAGGACGCTGCGTGATGGCGCGATCGCGCCTTGGGCCAAATCGTCGTCGCCCTATTACAACCAGACGCTGGAAGCGCTCGGCAAGGTTTTCGGATTCAAGCTCGGCAATCGCTGGAGCGAACTGTCCGTCGACGCGCAGAAAGCCATCCTGCACGGCACCGAAGAGAAGATCGTCTTTCATTATGAAGACGGCGCTCGCTCCTACAACACCACCAAGAATTTCGAAGGCATCGTGCCCAACCTCGAGCGCCGCTGGAAGGAAACCGACAGCGCCTGGGCGCGCGAGGAGATCGAGCGCTATATGTCGGCTGCCCCCTGCCCGGCCTGCGCTGGCTTCCGCCTGAAGCCGGAGGCGCTCGCCGTCAAGATCGACACGCTGCATATCGGCCAGGTCACCGAGATGTCGATCCGCATCGCACGGGACTGGTTCGAGGCATTGCCGGGACATCTCAACACCAAGCAGAACGAGATCGCCGTTCGCATCCTCAAGGAGATCCGCGACCGCCTGCGGTTCCTCAACGATGTCGGTCTCGAATATCTCAGCCTGTCGCGCAACTCCGGCACGCTGTCGGGTGGTGAAAGCCAGCGTATTCGCTTGGCATCGCAGATCGGCTCTGGTCTGACGGGCGTGCTCTACGTGCTCGACGAACCGTCGATCGGCCTGCACCAGCGCGACAACGCCCGCCTGCTCGAGACGCTGCGCCATTTGCGCGACATCGGCAACACGGTCATCGTCGTCGAGCATGACGAGGACGCTATCCTGACGGCCGACTATGTCGTCGACATCGGCCCGGCCGCCGGCATCCATGGCGGCGAGGTCATCGCCCAGGGTTCGCCTGCCGACGTGATGTCCAATCCGAAGTCGCTGACCGGCAAGTATCTCTCCGGTGAACTGTCGGTTGCCGTCCCGAGCGAACGCCGCAAGGCGAAAAAGAAAAAGGAAATCACCGTCGTCGGTGCACGCGCCAACAACCTGAAGAACGTCACGGCGTCCATTCCGCTCGGCATTTTCACCGCGGTTACGGGCGTGTCCGGTGGCGGCAAGTCCACCTTCCTGATCGAGACGCTCTACAAGGCCGCCGCCCGCCGTATCATGGGCGCGCGCGAAAACCCGGCCGAACACGATCGCATCGACGGCTTCGAGCACATCGACAAGGTGATCGACATCGACCAGTCGCCGATTGGCCGCACGCCGCGCTCAAACCCGGCGACCTACACCGGTGCCTTCACCCCGATCCGCGACTGGTTTGCCGGTTTGCCGGAAGCCAAGGCCCGCGGTTACCAGCCCGGTCGCTTCTCGTTCAACGTCAAGGGTGGGCGCTGCGAAGCCTGCCAGGGCGACGGCGTCATCAAGATCGAGATGCACTTCCTGCCGGATGTCTACGTCACCTGCGACGTCTGCCACGGCAAGCGCTACAACCGCGAAACGCTGGACGTGCATTTCAAGGGCAAGTCGATCGCCGATGTGCTCGACATGACCGTCGAGGAAGGCGTGGAGTTCTTTGCTGCCGTTCCCGCAGTGCGCGACAAGCTGGTGACGCTGAACCAGGTGGGGCTTGGCTATATCAAGGTCGGTCAGCAGGCAAACACGCTCTCGGGCGGCGAAGCCCAGCGCGTCAAGCTCGCCAAGGAACTGTCGAAGCGCTCCACCGGACGCACGCTCTATATTCTCGACGAACCGACAACCGGCTTGCATTTCCACGATGTGGCAAAGCTTCTTGAAGTTCTGCATGAACTCGTCAACCAGGGCAATTCGGTCGTGGTCATCGAGCACAATCTCGAGGTGATCAAGACGGCCGATTGGGTCATCGACTTCGGTCCCGAAGGTGGCGACGGCGGCGGCGAAGTCATCGCCAAGGGCACGCCGGAGGATGTCGTCAAGGAGCCGCGTTCCTATACCGGCCAGTTCCTGAAGGAGCTTTTGGAGCGTCGTCCGATGAAAAAGGTTGAGGCGGCCGAGTGAGCGTCTCGGGCAATAGGCGGAGCGACACCGTCGCCGGCTTCGCGATGATGCGGCCGGCGACGCTAGATGACCTGCCCGCCGTGCGGGATATCACCGTTGCCGCCTACGCGCCTTATACCGACCTGCTCGGTGGACTGCCTTTGCCGGTTACCGAAGATTACGTGCCTCGCATCGCCCGCGAAGAGGTCTGGATCCGTGACGATGGCGATGCGGTTTCTGCGATTGCCGTTTTCGAACGGCATGCGGATCATCTTTTGATCTTCAGCATTGCCGTTGCGCCCTCCTTCCAGCGTCAGGGGCTAGGGAGCGAGCTGTTGCGGTTTGTTGATGCACAGGCGGAGGAATGCGGCGTGGCAGACGTGCGGCTCTATACCAATGCGCGGATGGAGCGAAACATCGCGCTTTATCGTGCCTATGGTTTTCAAGAAACGGGTCGCCGCCCGAACCCCTATCGGCCAGGGTGGACGCTGGTGGATATGGCCAAGCCCGCGGGGCAGATGGCGTCCGAACGAAACTAGTTGCGGCTTGAATTCGCCGCCATGAGGAGGATGGGATGACGAAATCCGGAAAGATCCGCGTTGGTATCGGCGGTTGGACCTTCGAGCCTTGGGAGGGCACGTTTTATCCCGACAGCCTGTCGAAGAAGCGCCAGCTCGAATTTGCCGGCAAGGAGTTGCG
The DNA here is from genome assembly GCF_001976035.1 of Ensifer sp. 1H6. NCBI lineage: Bacteria > Pseudomonadati > Pseudomonadota > Alphaproteobacteria > Hyphomicrobiales > Rhizobiaceae > Ensifer > Ensifer sp. 1H6. The sequence goes on from NZ_MOAI01000002.1 coordinate 81,570, forward strand.
AGCGATCGAGGTCAACGGCACCTATTATTCATCGCAGAAGCCGGAAACTTTCGCCAGGTGGGCAGCCGAAGTCCCTGATGATTTCATCTTCTCGCTGAAGGCCAGCCGCTTCGTCACCAATCGCAAGGTTCTGGCCGAAGCTGGTGAATCCATGCAGAAATTCCTGACGCAGGGGCTGACAGAATTAGGACCCCATCTCGGGCCGATCCTGTGGCAGTTCGCGCCGACGAAGAAGTTCGAGCCGGAAGATTTCGAAGGCTTCCTCAAACTTTTGCCGGAAAAGCAGGACGGTCTGCCGCTGCGCCACGTCGTCGAAGTGCGCAATCCAACGTTCCAGGCGCCCGAGTTCGTCGACCTGCTGGAAAAATACAAGGTGGCCATCGTTCTGGCAGAACATGCGGACTATCCGATGATCGCCGATGTCACTGCCGATTTCGTCTATCTGCGCCTGCAGAAGGGCAGCGACGATATCAAGACCTGCTATGCCGCCGACAAGCTTGATCTCTGGGCGGATCGCGCGAAAACCTTTGCCGCCGGCGGGGAGCCGGGTGATCTCGCCAAGAACGCGCCCGATCGCAAGGCAAAGAAGGAGCCGCGCGATGTCTTTGCCTTCTTCATCACCGAGGGCAAGGTGAACGCGCCGAATGGCGCGCGTGAGCTGCAAAAGCGCGTTGATTGATGTCAAGTTCAGGCGCGGGGGACCTTCCCGCGCCTCTCCACGCGACCCTAATTGCTCACCCCCAAAACCTGAAAACGAATCAATTTGTAGTGCCCCTCACATCGGCGTTGGTTGTGCAATCGCGGTTGCCCCTGGGGATGCTATTTATGTGCTTTTTTACCCTTCAAAAATTTGATTTTTCGCCTGCCGCTGCGGCAGTGTCACAGGCAACCTGCCGAAGTGCCTGATTTACAAGGCATTGGCCGCTGTCCCCGTTTTCCACAGCCGATCCACACAACATCTAGCGCTCAAACTTCCGTCACAAACCACCCCTTGACGCCTTGGGACGATTCACGGTTAATGGATTTCACGTTGCGACGGCGGCGGACCGGATTGTTTTGAGCCCGGTTCATTTCACGAAATCGTCGGTTCTGACATGCGGCAAACGCGGGTTCCCCGCTTGAGCCGCAGTGAGGAATCCTGTGCGCTTTTTCGGGCCCGCTTGAGCAACTTTTGGCTGGCATAAAGAAGCTGTTGATACTATATTTAGTGTTTGCAGGCAGCCTATCTCACAAGATACAGGGTCACCCAGATCTGGGTTTCCCTTCATGGATGGAAGCTGAGACTGGCTGCGGAATGCCTCCGCGGTCGGGCGGGGACACTTGCGCCTGTGGCGGGCGCTCGCAACACGAAGGACACGGGATAATGCTGATCGAACGTCGTTTCACCAAGGCTGGGCAATCCGCCTATGCGGAGATCGAATTCCGCAAGGCTACGAGTGAAATCAAGAATCCCGACGGCTCGATCGTGTTCCGTCTGGCCGATATCGACGTGCCGGCCCAGTTCAGCCAGGTTGCCGCCGATATCCTTGCCCAGAAGTATTTCCGCAAGGCCGGCGTGCCGGCGAAGCTGAAGCGCGTCGAGGAGAATGATGTCCCCTCCTTCCTCTGGCGCTCGGTTCCCGACACGGATGCGCTGAAGGCGCTGCCGAAGGACGAACAGTACGGTTCCGAAACCGATGCCCGTCAGGTTTTCGATCGCCTGGCCGGTACCTGGGCCTACTGGGGCTGGAAGGGCGGCTATTTCGCCAGCGAAGAAGACGCCTCCGCCTTCCGTGACGAACTTGCTTATATGCTCGCCACCCAGCGCGTTGCGCCGAACTCCCCGCAATGGTTCAACACCGGCCTGCATTGGGCCTATGGCATCGACGCCCCGGCCAGGGCCACTTCTATGTCGATCCCTTTACCGGCAAGCTGACCAAGTCCAAGTCGGCTTACGAACACCCGCAGCCGCACGCCTGCTTCATCCAGTCGGTTGCCGACGACCTCGTCAACGAGGGCGGCATCATGGACCTGTGGGTGCGTGAAGCGCGCCTGTTCAAGTATGGCTCCGGCACCGGCTCCAACTTCTCGCATCTGCGCAGCGAAGGCGAAAAGCTCTCGGGCGGCGGCAAGTCCTCGGGCCTGATGTCCTTCCTGAAGATCGGCGACCGCGCAGCCGGCGCCATCAAGTCGGGCGGCACCACCCGTCGCGCCGCCAAGATGGTCGTTGTCGATATCGATCACCCGGATATCGAGGAATACATCAACTGGAAGGTCAAGGAAGAGCAGAAGGTTGCAGCGCTCGTCACCGGCTCGAAGGTCGTCGCCAAGCATCTGAAGGCGATCATGAAGGCCTGCGTCAACTGCGACGGCACGGACGACGCCTGCTACGACCCGAAGCAGAACCCGGCGCTCAAGCGCGAGATCCGCGCTGCCAAGCAGTCGCTGGTGCCTGAAAACTACGTCCAGCGCGTCATCCAGTTCGCCAAGCAGGGTTACAAGGACCTTGAGTTCAAGACCTACGACACCGACTGGGATTCGGAAGCCTATCTCACGGTTTCGGGCCAGAACTCGAACAACTCCGTCTCGATCAAGGACGACTTCCTGCGCGCCGTCGAAGCTGATGGCGACTGGCACCTGACCGCCCGCAAGGACGGCCGGGTGATGAAGACGCTGAAGGCACGCGACCTCTGGGAGTCGATTTCCTACGCCGCATGGGCGTCGGCCGATCCGGGCCTGCACTTCAACACGACGATGAACGACTGGCACACCAGCCCCGCCGCCGGTCCGATCCGCGCGTCGAACCCGTGCTCGGAATACATGTTCCTCGACGACACCGCCTGCAACCTCGCCTCGCTGAACCTGATGATGTTCAAGGACGCGGCGACGAAGCGCATCAACATCGCCGATTACGAGCACGCCGTGCGTCTGTGGACCGTCGTTCTCGAAGTTTCGGTGATGATGGCGCAGTTCCCGTCCCGCGAGATTGCCGAACTGTCCTACGAATACCGCACGCTCGGCCTTGGCTATGCCAATATCGGCGGCCTTCTGATGTCGTCGGGCATTCCCTATGACTCGACCGAGGGCCGCGCCATTGCCGGTGCGTTGACGGCGATCATGACCGGCGTTTCCTACGCCACGTCGGCGGAAATGGCGGCCAAGCTCGGTCCGTTCCCGGGCTTCGCGCCGAACCGCGACAACATGCTGCGCGTCATCCGCAACCACCGCCGCGCCGCTTACGGCGAGACGACGGGCTATGAAGGCCTCTCGGTCAACCCGGTTGCGCTGATCCATGGCGAAAACCCCGACCAGGACCTCGTCATTCACGCCATGAGCGCCTGGGACAAGGCGCTGGAACTCGGCGAGAAGCACGGCTACCGCAATGCCCAGGCAACCGTCATCGCGCCGACCGGCACGATCGGTCTTGTCATGGACTGCGACACGACTGGAATCGAGCCCGATTTCGCGCTGGTGAAGTTCAAGAAGCTCGCCGGTGGCGGCTACTTCAAGATCATCAACCGCGCCGTTCCCGAGGCTCTGCGTTCGCTCGGTTACTCCGAGAGCCAGCTTGCCGAGATGGAGGCCTATGCCGTCGGCCATGGCAACCTCAACCAGGCGCCTGCCATCAATCCCTCGACGCTGAAGGCCAAGGGCTTCACCGATGAGAAGGTCGAGGCCGTCAACGCTGCCCTGAAGTCGGCCTTCGATATCAAGTTCGTCTTCAACCAGTGGACGCTCGGTGCGGACTTCCTCAAGGGTGCGCTGAAGGTTACCGACGAGCAGCTCGCCCAGATGGACTTCAACCTCCTGGAGCACATGGGCTTCTCGAAGAAGGACATAGAAGCGGCCAACATCCACGTCTGCGGTGCGATGACGCTCGAAGGTGCGCCGTTCCTCAAGAACGAACACCTGCCTGTCTTCGATTGCGCCAACCCCTGCGGCAAGATCGGCAAGCGTTACCTCTCGGTCGAAAGCCACATCCGCATGATGGCTGCCGCCCAGCCGTTCATCTCGGGCGCCATCTCCAAGACGATCAACATGCCGAACGAGGCGACCGTCGAGGATTGCAAGAACGCCTACATGCTGTCGTGGAAGCTGGCGCTGAAGGCCAATGCGCTCTATCGCGATGGTTCCAAGCTGTCGCAGCCGCTCAATGCCTCGCTGATCGAAGACGAGAATGACGAGGATGCGCTGGAGGATCTGATCCAGGCGCCGGCCGCTGCCCAGGCCGTGACCATCACGGAGAAGATCGTCGAGCGCGTCATCGAGAAGGTGATCCGCGCCCGCGAAAAGCTGCCGAACCGCCGCCAGGGTTACACCCAGAAGGCTGTCGTCGGCGGTCACAAGGTCTACCTGCGCACCGGCGAATTCGGCGATGGCCGCATCGGCGAGATCTTCATCGACATGCACAAGGAAGGCGCTGCCTTCCGGGCGATGATGAACAACTTCGCCATCGCCATCTCGCTCGGCCTACAATATGGCGTTCCGCTCGAAGAATATGTGGAGGCCTTCACCTTCACCAAGTTCGAGCCGGCCGGCATGGTGCAGGGCAACGACGCGATCAAGAACGCGACGTCGATCCTAGACTACGTCTTCCGCGAACTGGCCGTGTCCTACCTCGGCCGTCACGATCTGGCCCATGTCGACACGTCCGACTTCAGCAACACGGCGCTCGGCAAGGGTATCCAGGAAGGCAAGACGAACCTGATCTCCACCGGCTGGACCCGCGGCTACAAGCCGACCATCGTCGGCGGCACGGCTGATCGCACCAGTGAGCCGAAGGGTTCGGCGACAGCAGCCCCTGCCCGCGCCTCCTCCAGTGCAACGGTAACCTCGATTGCCGGCAACACCGTCCGCAAGATCGAACAGACAACGTCGATCGCAACTTCTGAAATCGTTGCCTTCAAGCGCGACTACGAAGAGCGCGCCGCCGAACTTGCCGAAGAGATCCCCGAGGAAACAGTCGAGACGGTAACGGAAGTGACGGCTCTGTTCTCCGACAAGGCGGCCGCAGAAGCGGCATCGGCCAAGTCGGACGCCAAGAAGCTCGAAGCCGAACGCCGCGCCCGCTCGATCATGCAGGGTTACACCGGCAACATGTGCTCCGAGTGCCAGAACTTCACAATGGTGCGCAACGGCACCTGCGAGAAGTGCGACACCTGCGGCGCCACCAGCGGCTGCAGCTGATCAGCTACGACACTGAAGCCACGTGGTGTAAGATGCGTGCAGTGAGACATTGAAGAAACAAAAGGCGCTCCTTAGAGCGCCTTTTGTGTTGGGGCAGGCTCCGGATTTCTGCCTGACCTTGCTTCCCGCATTTGAAACGTTACGGATTTGGTTTCTCTCTGACAGGAGAGGCAGGTGTAATGAGTGCATTCCGTCTATTGCTACTGCTGCCGCTTGTCTTGCCGGCTAGCTGCGCCTACCCGATTTGCAAGCAACTGAAGCCGGCAGCTCGTGTCTCCGTCCACGACACCAGCGAGGTCCCGATTGCGGGCGCGAAGGTGCATCTTTGGACAATTGTTCATCCTCATAATCGCCGCGGACTTGCCGAGGTGACGGAGACGGACGCATCAGGAATCGCACGCTTTCATAAGAAGGTGAATGGCGTGTTGAGGCGCTGGTCGTGCATGGCTACGACGTGTTCTCTTGGCGGTGGTGTGTCGCCAAACCCGGCTACGAGACGCGCCATCTCAGTTACGATGAGTGGCTCAGCACCAAATCGCCGATCGTCCTACGAGAAGGCGTATCGCAACCGTGTAAGGCGCCAGAGCCGTCGGGATGAAACACTTGGCAGCCAGCACAGATTATGTATCTGTTGCGGCTAGAGAGGCACCGCCGACCGTCGCAATTGTGCATCCGCAGTCTTTACCCATTCGCCCCGCTTATCTGGCTCGTTCCAAATGACAGCCCCCATCATCGACATCACCCTCGAAGATCCGAGCAAGGATGATCTGCGTGCGATCGTCACGACGCTTGACGCCTATAACGATGCGCATAGCGGCATGGTCGATCAGCCCGGTTTTGCCGTCTTCATTCGGGATCCCGAAACGAAGGCGGCAATCGGCGGGCTCTATGCGACCGATGGCTATGGCTGGGCTTTCATCCGCTATCTCGCCATACCGGAAAACCTTCGCGGCCAAGGTCTGGGACAGCGACTGATCGCCGAGGCGGAGAAGATCGCGCGGGATCGCGGCTACATCGGCCTATGGCTCGATACGTTCGAATTCCAGGCGCGGCCTTTTTACGAAAAGCTGGGTTTTGTGGTTTTCGGCCAGCTGGAGGGCGCGCCGGGCGCAATAGCGCGTTACTTCCTGAAGAAGCGGTTTGAGAATTAGCCGACAGCCAAAGACAGGTGGCATGCAGCTTCGCTGCGTATGATCAATGCGGGATGGATCAGTTACGGAGAGCGCCGCAGAGTTGTGGCGCGTCGACAAGAGTTCTGCCGTTCTTGGTGCGAGTGTTGCTTCGGTTGATCGGTGCGTGGGAGAGCGCAACCGTGCAACCGAAGCCTTTTTGGTGAAAAGCCCACTTCCATGGGATTTCAGGCTGCCTTCACCGGATTATTTCGGTGTAACGATGCCCTGGTAATAGTCGCCGTCGCCGCTGACATAATTCACACCACCGCCGCCCGTGGTTTGCGCACAGGCCGCCAAGGTGGAGAGAACGAGTAGCAACATCGCAGTTTTCATAGGCATTTGCTCCTTCAGCGTCGTTTGATCTTCGGCCGTGCGCTACGCCGAAGCGACGCATGACGATTTGACCCGCCAATTCTATGATACTCAACCGGGCATCTATCAAGGGCATTGATTGTTTAAAGCTAATTTGTGCTTGCCTGTGATGTGTTCAACGTCTGCGCGCATATTGGGCGCGGCAAATCGTTGGCGCTTTTGCACTCACAAGGGTGAGCGGGGCAAACAGCAGCACGCTTCTTTCAGCTTCTACAGCGCCGCGCGTCTTAGACGCGCAAAGGTCGCTGTAGCACTTTGAATTGCTGCAGGTTTTTATCCTTAAAACGAATAGGATTTAAGGAAACATGCAGTAGAACTCAGCCGCCTGCCCCTGGGAAAAGCCGAGGCGAAGGTTCACGTCGACAGGTGTTTGCCCGGCTGCTCGCGCTCCCGCCAGTAACGCAGCCTGAGGCGTGGAGCCATCAGCCAGGCGATGAAAGGCGTGAGGATGAAACATGTGACGACCACGACTGGCAGAGAATACTTGGCGTTGTCGGCGAGCACCGGGATGGAAAGCACGATCACCGCACCGATGCCGAAGAGCACGGCGTTGATCATCAGTCCAACCATGATGGCAAGTTGCAGGCGCACGGACATGTCGGCCTCCGTTGAAAAACCACCCAATGGGAACGCTGCCTTTTTCGAATGGTTCCGAAATCCCGATTGTAGCAGAAACGGCCTACTCGCGAAATGAGAGCACAAACCGGCCGCGGTTCGTTTTCTCCCTGTCGTTTCCGCACGGGTGCCCTATGCTTGTAGTCAAGCGACCGATCACCCGATTGGATTGGGATATGTGAGCTGTACCGCACAGCCCGATCCACTGCCGATCGCTTCAGTTTGAGGGAGACCCATGCCGAGCAGTCCATACGAAACCCTGGGCGTCAGCCGGGACGCCAAGCAGAAAGATATTCAGAGCGCCTACCGCAAGCTTGCCAAGAAACTACATCCCGATCTCAACCCCGGGGACAAGGGAGCCGAGGATCGCTTCAAGTCAGTTTCGGCCGCTTATGCGCTCTTAAGCGACGAGGAGAAGCGCGGCAAATACGATCGCGGCGAGATCGACGAAACCGGCGCGGAAACGGCGCCTCGGAACTTCTACCGCGATTATGCCGGCGCCAACGACACCGCCGGTCGCTACGAAAGCGCTCACGGCTTTTCGGATTTCGGCGATTCGGACGATATTTTCTCCAACTTCTTTTCTCGTCGTGGTCGGGGCCAACAATCGATGCGCGGGCGCGATGCACATTTCTCGATGGAGATCAGTCTGCTCGAGGCGGTCAATGGTGCCAAGAAGCAGATCAGCCTGCCGGGGGGGCGGGCCGGCCCTTGATCTGACGATTCCGCCGGGCACACGCGACGGCCAGACGTTGCGCCTGCGCGGCAAGGGAGAGCCCGGCTCCAACGGCGCGGCTGCCGGTGACGCGCTGATCGACATCCGTGTGCGGCCGCATCCGCTGTTCCAGGTGGATGGTGAGGATGTGCGCTATGAGATCCCGATTTCGCTGAGCGAAGCCGTGCTTGGCGGCAAGATCCGCGTTCCGACCATGGATGGCGCCGTCAACGTCACGATCCCGCCGAACTCCAACACCGGCAAGGTCTTGCGGTTGAAGGGTAAGGGCATGCGCAAGCCGGGCGGTGGCCACGGCGATGCCTATGTGACGCTGAAGATCACGCTTGCGCCGCAGGCCGATCCGGCGCTCGCCGCCTTCGTCGAGGGCTGGGCAGCCGGAAAGGCGGAGGATCCACGCAAGAACCTGGGAGGCAACGCATGAACGACAGCGAGTTTTGCGAACACCTCGAAATCGAGGTCACGGTGCTACGGGTCTGGGTCGAGCAGCGCTGGCTTGTGCCGCGCCATGCCGACAGAGGTTGGATATTCGAAGACGATGATCTTGCCCGCGCCCGCCTGATCCAGGACCTGACTGGCCCCATGGGCGTCAACGACGACGGCGTCGACGTCGCCATGCAACTGCTCGATCAGATTCACGGCCTACGCGGCCGGTTGAGTGCGTTGATGACGGCAATCCGCAGCCAGGATCCGGATATTCAGAGGCTGATACTGTCTCGTGTGGACGACGAATAATCCACCGCGATCGCCGGCATCGCGACAAGACCGACGGTTTCGGCAACAAGCAAGGTGTCGACGAATTCCGTCAGGTCAGCCATCCGGTCGTCGCTGAAGCTGAACCTGTCCAGGATTTCCGTATCGAACCATGTGTCGGAAGGAACGAAGCGGATGGGCCCAACCCGATGGGCGTAAACCGTGTTACCGTCGACGTCGAGCTGAACCGTCTTCATCTGGCTCAAATCCCAGGCGTCGACCAGGCCGCGAAAAGCGGAGCGCACTGCTTCCGGATTGCTGACCTTCTGGGTCATGGCCCCAAGACGGCCGCTACCGACGATACGGAAGCTGAAGGTTGGATGCAGACAGGCCAGCATGGCCTCAAGGTCGTTGGCATCGCGCGCTGCATAGAGCGAGTGCACGGTTTGCTCGAGCGCGGTGCGATCTGGCATCAAATTGCTCCCTTGTGAAATCTGGGCACGCCTTTTGTATCCGGGGTGAGTGTGCGCGTATTTAAGGCATGTCGCAAGTATATGCGAAGGCTGCAGTACAACCTCAGCCTGGCGTTCGTCTTTGCTGGCCTGTGGTGGCAACGCCTGCCGTCGCCCGGGCGACTGACCCAAGCGTCGAGGCAAAGAGAGCAATCAGGGTGGTCTTCAACCTGTGCGTTCCCCCGTCGGGGATGCCCGAAGTGTCCGGCCTTCATGCCCGAGGGATGGATCGCATGGGCGCATCCCGACATAGACTCTTCGAAAACCGATCCGCACCGCCCTTAGAAGCAATCGTTAGGATTCGACTAAAAGGCGACCGCCAATTTTCACCCAGCTTCAAGCGAAACAGCGCAAAAAGGAAAGGATTAATAGCAAGGAAGGCAGGGGAACAAGGTGGTACAGGTCGTCACGGTATCCGCGACCACAGCGGCTTATGCGGCGGAAGCCGTCAAGCCGAAGGCGCGCGTGTCCGGCGATGGCCCGGCCGATGAGGCGATCACCTTGCTTTCGACCCGCCGTTCCAGCGAGCCGACGATCACCCAGGCATCTATTCCCAAGATGAAGGGCGCCCTGCCCCTGTCGTTGATGCTGATGAGCGCCGATGGCCGCCTGCCGCAGCAGAGCGAGGCGGAAACGCTACGCCGATATCTCGAATACATGCGCGACGACGGGGACATGCCAGAATGGCGCGAAAACGAAAGCCGGCAGGAAGATCCCGCCGGCCAAGAGGATGAGAACGGCGCCGCCTGAGGCAAAGCCCTTCGTCTCATCAGGTCCTTCAGTGGTGCTTGTGCCCGCCGGTTGCCGCAGCGCCGCCGGCCGCCGTTCCCACGGCAAGCGTGGCATCGACCTTGCCAGCCTTCTCGAAGACCAGCGTAACCGGCACGGTTTCACCCTCGGCAAACGGCTTCGACACCTGCATGAACATCAGATGCAGGCCGCCGGACTTGAGCTCGACGGTCTCGCCGGCCGGGATGGCAACGCCGTCATCGAGCTTGCGCATCTTCATCACGTCGTTTTGCATCGCCATTTCGTGGATCTCGACGCGACCCGCGACCGGGCTCTCGACTGCGACCAGGCGATCGTCGGCGCTGCCGCCGTTCTTGATCGTCAGGAAGCCGCCGCCAACCTTGGCGCCCGGCAGCATCGCCTTGGCCGCGCCGCCAAAGATTTCAAGGTCGCCCAGCTTGACCGGGCCGTCCGTGGCCATCTGCCCGCCGTGTCCGGCATGCTCGTCGCCACCGGCGGCAAGCGTCACCGTCACCGTGGGCGCCGGGCTCTTCAGGTCATGGGCGCTCTGCCCCTCGGCTGCTACCTCGTCCCACACCACCTTGCCGTCCGTGCCGCACAGCTGAACCGTCGGGAAGGCAAGCACGGTTTCCTTGTCGAAGCCCGAGATCTTACCTTTGACGACGAAGGTATCGTAGAACTCTTCGGGCAGATTGCCGCCCTTCCAGCGGATCTCGATTGGGCCGGAAGAGACCTTCTCGCCGTGATTGTCATAGGTCTTCTGGTAGTCGCCCTTGATGATCTCCAGCTCCCAACCCGGTTTCGGCTGCGGCTTGGCGAAGACGAAGCCTTCCGGCAGCTTCATCTGCACCTCGGTCGTTGCCTTGCCATCGCAACCGTGCGGAACCTGCAGCACCGCCTTGAAGCTCTTTTCGGATTGCGCGCTGTCGGTTTCGAACGTCGCATGGGCGTGGGCGACGCCAGCGGTTGAAAGCGCCAGGCCGAGGGAAAATATAGTCAGTGCGGTCTTGTTCATGTCGTACACTCCTGACCACGTGCCGGTCAGAGCCCGGTTCTGTCGTGGTCGATGCCGCCATCGCGGCGCATTGAAATTGAATGCGTGGGGAAGCGTTACGACTGGTGGGGAGGTCCGCGCGGCGGCGGCAGAAGGCGCAGATGCCGGACGGTAATTTCGTCTTGCGCGCGGTGCAAATCGGCAAGCCAGTTGCCGGTCTCGGCGCGTTCGCTATGTTGCGGCGGCGTCGGCAGCAGGGCAGCCACCGCAAGCCGGCAGGCCTCGCAGACCGGCGCCATCGATGGCGATTTGCCGTTGTCGATGCCATCCATGCCGAAGCAGATATCGGCGATGGTGCCATCGGGTAGCTGATAGGCTGCGATCTCTGCAGGCGTCAGGCTTTTTGCCATCGCCGGCTTGTGGGCGAAGGACAGGAAAACAAGCGCGAAAGCGGCGACGATGCGCACAGCGATCCGCAAATGTCCCTTACACCTAGTCATTGTCGTCCCCGGTATCGATCCTGAGTTATCCTCAAGCGGAGGAGAATGCAAAGACAGAATTGACGCACCCCCAGTCCGGCGATGGGAAGTGCTGCGACAAAAATGTGTTTGACCGCGACACCGCCCCCTTGCCAAGTTCACAGGTTCGCCGTTATTTGGAGGCGATCTTGTTGGGAGAAACCGGTTCGTTCCGGTGCCGAAGGAGCAACCGCCCCGGAAACTCTCAGGCCAAAGGACCAGCAAGGTGCCGGTAGGACTCTGGAGAGAAGCGTTTTTTTGCGCTCGCCGAAGGGATAACAATCTCAGGCAAAGGGACAGAGGGGGCTCGAATTTGACGGCGTTTGACGCCGGAAGTGTGAGCCGGCGCGCGTGCGCGCCAGACCTGGAGGCCGGAGTTGGAAGAGATTTCCCATTTGAAACATACGCCGCTGCATGCGTTGCATCTGTCGCTGGGTGCCCGCATGGTGCCCTTTGCCGGCTACGACATGCCGGTCCAGTACCCTGACGGCGTGATGAAGGAGCACCTGCATACGCGCACCGCGGCAGGTCTGTTCGACGTTTCTCACATGGGCCAGGTCATCGTTCGGCCAAAGTCCGGCAAGATTGAGGACGCAGCGCTGGCGCTGGAAAAGCTGGTGCCCGTCGATGTGCTCGGCCTTGGTGAAGGCCGGCAGCGCTATGCGATCTTCACCAATGCCGAAGGCGGCATTCTCGACGACCTGATGATCGCCAACCGCGGCGACCACCTCTTCCTGGTGGTCAACGCCGCTTGCAAGGATGCCGATTTCGAGCACCTGAAGAAGGGCCTCGCCGACACCTGTGAAGTCACGATGCTCGACGACCGTGCGTTGATCGCGCTGCAGGGCCCCCACGCAGAAGCAGTTCTTGGCGAATTGTGGGCCGATGTTTCGGCCATGCGCTTCATGGATGTCGCCGAAGCCGACCTGCACGATGTAGCCTGCATCATCTCCCGGTCCGGCTATACCGGCGAAGACGGTTTCGAGATTTCCATTCCCTCGGTATCGGCCGCCGACGTCACGCAGCGGTTGCTCGAACACCCTGATGTCAAGCCGATTGGCCTTGGCGCGCGCGATTCGCTGCGTCTCGAAGCCGGACTTTGTCTCTATGGCAACGATATCGATACTTCGACCACACCGGTCGAGGGCGCGATCGAGTGGGCGATGCAGAAGGCGCGGCGCGCCGGCGGTGCCCGCGAGGGCGGCTTTCCCGGTGCGGACCGGATTCTTGGCCAGTTCGCAGACGGCGCCAAGCGCCGTCGCGTCGGCCTGAAGCCAGAGGGCCGCGCGCCCGTGCGCGGTGGTGCCAATCTTTTTGCCGACACCGAGGGCAAGACGCTCGTCGGCAAGGTGACTTCGGGCGGCTTCGGCCCCACCGTCGATGGCCCGATTGCCATGGGCTATGTCGACGCCACCCATACCGACAACGGCACGACGGTTTATGCGGAGGTGCGCGGCAAATATCTGCCGGTCGTCGTCGCCGCCCTGCCCTTTGTCAAACAAACCTACAAACGCTGATCAGGAGAGAGCGCAAATGTTGAAGTTCACCGACGAACACGAGTGGCTGAAGGTCGAAGCTGGCGTAGCAACGGTCGGCATCACCGAACACGCGGCCGGCCAGCTCGGCGACCTCGTTTTTGTGGAACTGCCGGAAACTGGCTCCACCTTTGCCAAGGGCGACACGGCGGCAACGGTTGAATCCGTCAAGGCGGCATCCGACGTCTATTGTCCACTTGATGGCGAAATCGTCGAAGTCAACCAGGCGATCGTCGACGACCCGTCGCTGGTCAACAGCGATCCGCAGGGCGCTGCCTGGTTCTTCAAGCTGAAACTCGCCGATCCGAACGCAGCCGACGCCCTTCTCGACGAAGCGGCCTACAAGGAGCTCGTCGCCTGATGAGCATGCCCAAGGACTTCACCTTTACCGACTACAAGCCGTATGACTTTGCCAACCGGCGTCATATCGGCCCGTCGCCGGCGGAAATGGATGAGATGCTGAAGGTCGTCGGTTATCCGTCGCTCGACGCGCTCATCGATGACACCGTGCCGCCGTCGATCCGTCAGAAGACGCCTTTGGCCTGGGGCGCGCCGATGACCGAGCGTGAAGCGCTCGACAAGATGCGCGAAACGGCCAACCGCAACCAGAAGCTCGTGTCGCTGATCGGCCAGGGCTATTACGGCACGATCACGCCGCCGGTCATCCAGCGCAACATCCTGGAAAATCCGGCCTGGTACACGGCCTATACGCCCTATCAGCCGGAAATCAGCCAGGGTCGTCTCGAGGCGCTGCTCAACTACCAGACGATGGTCTGCGACCTGACCGGCCTCGACGTTGCCAACGCTTCGCTGCTTGACGAAGCGACGGCTGCCGCCGAAGCCATGGCGATGGCCGAACGTGTGTCGAAGTCCAAGGCGAAGGCCTTCTTCGTCGACGAGAGCTGCCACCCGCAGACGATTGCTCTGTTGAAGACCCGTGCCGAGCCGCTCGGCTGGCAGATCGTCATCGGCAATCCGTTCACCGATCTCGATCCGGTCGACGTCTTCGGCGCCATCTTCCAGTATCCGGGCACCTACGGCCACGTGCATGACTTTACCGGCCTGATCGCCCGCCTGCACCAGGCCGGCGCGATCGCGACGGTCGCGGCCGACCCGCTGGCGCTTGCCCTCTTGAAGTCGCCCGGCGAAATGGGTGCCGATATCGCCATCGGCTGCACCCAGCGCTTTGGCGTTCCGGTCGGCTACGGTGGTCCGCACGCTGCCTACATGGCCGTCAAGGACGCGCACAAGCGCTCGATGCCCGGCCGTCTCGTCGGCGTCTCGGTCGATGCACGCGGCAACCGCGCCTATCGCCTTTCGCTGCAGACCCGCGAACAGCATATCCGCCGCGAAAAGGCGACGTCGAACATCTGCACCGCGCAGGTGCTGCTGGCCGTCATGGCCTCGATGTACGCTGTTTTCCATGGACCGAAGGGCATCAAGGCGATCGCTCAGAGCGTTCACCAGAAGACCGTTCGCCTCGCCATGGGCCTCGAAAAGCTTGGCTACACTGTCGAACCGGACGTGTTTTTCGACACGATCACCGTCGATGTCGGCAAGCTGCAGGGCATCATCCTCAAGACTGCCGTCGCCGAGGAAGTGAACTTGCGTAAGATCGGCGAAACCAAGATCGGCATCAGCCTCGACGAGCGCTCGCGCCCCGTCACGCTCGAAGCCGTCTGGCGCGCCTTTGGTGGTGACTTCAAGGTAGAAGAGTTCGAGCCGGGCTATCGCCTGCCGCAGCCGCTGCTGCGCACCAGCGAATACCTGACGCATCCGATCTTCCACATGAACCGCGCCGAAAGCGAAATGACGCGTTACATCCGCCGTCTTTCGGACCGCGACCTGGCGCTCGACCGGGCGATGATTCCGCTCGGTTCCTGCACGATGAAGCTCAACGCTACGGCGGAAATGCTGCCGATCACCTGGCCCGAATTCGCCGAAATCCATCCTTTCGTTCCGAAGGATCAGGCGGCCGGCTACCAGCACATGATCGAAGACCTGTCGGATAAGCTCTGCGCCGTCACTGGCTATGACGCGATTTCCATGCAGCCGAACTCCGGCGCACAGGGCGAATATGCCGGTCTGTTGACGATCCGCGCATACCACCTGGCACAGGGCAACGACCATCGCGACGTCTGCCTGATCCCGACTTCGGCGCACGGCACGAACCCGGCGTCCGCCCAGATGGCCGGCATGAAGGTCGTCGTCATCAAGGTGAGCGACAACGGCGACATCGATATGGATGATTTCCGTGCAAAAGCCGAGCAGTACGCGGAAAACCTCTCGTGCTGCATGATCACCTATCCCTCGACGCACGGCGTGTTCGAAGAGAACGTCCGTGAGGTCTGCGAGATCGTGCACAAGCACGGCGGCCAGGTCTACATGGACGGTGCAAACATGAACGCCATGGTCGGCCTTGCCCGCCCCGGCGACATTGGCTCCGACGTCAGCCACCTGAACCTGCACAAGACCTTCTGCATCCCGCATGGCGGCGGCGGTCCTGGCATGGGCCCGATCGGCGTCAAGGCGCATCTGGCACCCTACCTGCCGGGTCACCCGGAAACGGATGGCAATGACGGTGCGGTTTCGGCTGCTCCTTTCGGCTCGGCCTCGATCCTGCCGATCTCCTGGAGCTACTGCCTGATGATGGGCGGAGAAGGCCTGACCCAGGCGACGAAGGTGGCGATCCTCAGCGCCAACTACATCGCTGCTCGGCTGAAGGGCGCCTACGAAGTGCTCTACAAGTCGTCCAAGGGTCGTGTCGCGCATGAGTGCATCATCGACACCCGCCCGCTGGTCGAAAGCGCCGGCGTGACCGTCGACGACGTGGCCAAGCGCCTGATCGACTGCGGTTTCCACGCTCCGACCATGAGCTGGCCGGTTGCCGGCACGCTGATGATCGAGCCGACGGAATCGGAGACCAAGGCTGAGATCGACCGCTTCTGCGAGGCAATGCTGGCAATCCGCGAGGAAGCCCGCGCCATCGAGGAAGGCCGGATGGACAAGGTCAACAACCCGCTGAAGAACGCTCCGCACACGGTCGAAGACCTGGTCGGCGATTGGGATCGTCCCTACTCGCGCGAACAGGCCTGCTACCCGCCAGGCGCTTTCCGGGTCGACAAGTACTGGTCGCCGGTCAACCGGGTCGACAACGTCTTCGGTGACCGAAACCTGGTCTGCACCTGCCCGCCGCTGGAAAGCTACGCGGAAGCAGCGGAATAAACCGATGACAAGCGGGGCGCGCCCGATGGTGCGCCCCGATCTTACCCTACTGATCAAGCACGACGCCGCGCGGCGGCAGGGTGTTTTCTATCCAGAAGCGGACGAAGGCCTCGGCGAATTGCCTGTAGCCCGAAAGCGACGACGGCTTGGCCGCATAGGCGTTTGCACCGGCCTTGTAGGACCGGAAAACGTCGCTCGGATTGGTGGACGACGTCAGCACGATGACCGGCACCACCGATGTGCCCTCATTGCTGCGAATGCGCTCCAAGAGTTCCATCCCGTCGACACCGGGCATCTTGATATCCAGAAGCACATAGTCGAAGTGCTCGTGCCCGAGGCGCGCCACGGCCTCGTCGGCGTGGGTGACATGGACGATGTCGAGCGTGTCGTCGGTCTGTGAAAGGGCACGCGTGACGAAACGCGCGTCGTGCACGTTGTCCTCCACCACAAGCAATCGCTTCGGTGACTTGGCCAATCTTGTCGCCTTACTTGGTCTTCCGCATGCGCTTGGGAAGCGTCACCACAAATCGTGCGCCTTCGGTGAAGCTCGTGTCAAGATGGATCGATCCGTTGTGGCTTTCGGCGATCCGCTTGGCAAGCGCAAGGCCGATGCCCGTGCCGCCATAGGTGCTTTCGTCGTGGTGCAAGCGCTGGAACACTTCGAAGATGCGCGTGGCGAATCGCGGGTCGATGCCGATGCCATTGTCCTCGACCGCAAGCTCCACCTGCTGGCCGACGGCGCGGCCGTTGACGCGCACGATAGGCCCGCGATCCGGATGTCGATACTTGATGGCATTGCCAACAAGGTTTTGCACCAGCCGGCGCAACAGTTCCGGATCGCCCTGGACCTTCGGCAGCGGACCGATCTCGAAGGCCACATTCGCCTCGCGCGCGTGACCGCCGAGAACGCCCAGAGTATCGGCGACGATGTCGCCGAGGTCGACATCGGACCATGTGCTGATCTGATAGGCAATCTGCGAATAATCGAGCAGGCTGTCGATCACCCGGTTCATCCGCCTTGCGCTGTCGCGCAGATGGCGGGCGCTGGCCGAAACCTCATCCTGATTGCCGGCGGCCAATTCATCCTCGATCATCTCGGAGAACATCGAAATGTGCCGCAAGGGTGCCTTCAGGTCATGGGAGACCGTTGCCGTGAACTGATCGAGGGCCTCGTTCTTGTGCTCGAGCTCCTGTCGCTGGCGCTCGAGCGTCAGTTCCGCGCGCTTCAGTTCGGTCACATCGACGCGCAGGACGACGGTGTTTCCGTCCTTGGTCTTGATATTTTCAACCCTCAGCCAGCGGTCGCCGGCGTAGCGGTAGATCTTCGCCCTGTTGTCCGGTTGACGAAAGTCCTGCAGCCGATGCGCCACCCAGGCGGGCCAATCCGGGTTACCGGGCAAGGCTTCGGGATAGTGCCCCTCCTTCTGCGCAAGCAGAAGGATCTCTTCGGCGGTCATGCCAGGGTGAAGCAAGGGGCCGGCTGGGCCGCAGATCGTCACATAGGCGCGATTGTAGACCAGCAACCTTTCCTCGGCATCGAAGATTGCGAAACCTTCCGGCATAACGTCGAATGCTGCGTCGAGCATGTCGGACGCCCGCTGTCTCTCAAGCACGGCCTTGGCGAGATCTGAGACGTCGCGGATGATGCCGATCAGGGCCAGTTCCCGTCCGGCGGCATCGATCAGCGGCGTGGTGCGCAGATGGCCCGAGAATGTCGAGCCGTCGCGCCGGATATAGCTGTAGGTCGAGGTGCGCGCGATCGTCTCGTCGACCCTTGCCGCGCGATTGCGCAGCCGCCTCAAGTATTCGTCGTCGTCAGCATAGATAAGGCGCGCCGGTTGGCCGATGAACGCGTCGGCCGCATAGCCGAATTGCGTGAGTGCAGCTGGGTTGGCGGAGCGAATGATGCGCTCAGCGTCGAGGATGATCACCGGATCCGGAAAGGTCTCATAGAGCGCATTGAAGACAAGTTCCTCGTCGAACGCCGTCACGCCCATCTCCCCCAGTTACGCGACCGCATATCAGCAGAAAAAAGGCCCGGCGAAAACCCGGGCCTGCCATCTCTCGAAACACAAGGAGCGTATCAGTTCGCGCGCACCACGGCGTCGCCGCGCTCCGCAAGCGCTGCCAGATCGGCCGGCTTCAGCTCGACCGATTCGCCGCATCCGCAAGCTGACGTCTGGTTGGGGTTGTGGAAGGTGAAGCCGGAGCGAAGCGTCGTCACCTCGAAATCCATCTGGGTGCCGAGCAGGTAAAGCACCGCCTCCGGCGCAACCCAGACTTTGGCACCAGCGTGCTCGATCAGATCGTCCTTTGGATTGGGCTCGGTGACGAGATCCACGGCATACTCCATGCCGGCACAGCCGCCCTTCTTGATGCCGACGCGGATGCCCAGGGCATCGCCACCTGCATTTTCAACGATCGACTTGACGCGCCCGGCGGCTGCATCGGTCAAGCTCATCACGGCAAAGCCCATCGGCCTTTTCTCCTTGTCGTCACCGGGGTAAAGGCCCGGCGCCTTCCAGAATCAAATGTAGTGTCCGCAGCTTAACGGATCAATATGGCGCCTTGCGGTCAGTACCAACCGATGGCCACCTGTGCCTCTTCCGACATGCGGTCAGGCGTCCACGGCGGATCGAAGGTCATAGAGACCTCGACTCCCGACACGCCTTCGACGGCGCCCACCGCATTTTCGACCCAGCCGGGCATCTCGCCGGCGACGGGGCAGCCCGGCGCGGTCAACGTCATGTCGATCTTGACCATGCGGTCATCTTCGATGTCGATCTTGTAGATCAGGCCGAGCTCGAAGATGTCGGCGGGGATTTCCGGGTCGTAGACGGTCTTCAGCGCGCTGATGATATCGTCGCTCAGACGTGCCAGTTCTTCGGACGGGATTTCCGAATGCACGATGCCCTCGCGCACGTCGATCTTGTCTTCCGTTGCATCCAGGCTCATGTCGGCCTCCTAGACTTTCTCTTTCAGTTCAGATGCTTGAGTTGAAACTCTGAACCATTTTCCAAACCCGATCAGGCGAAGAACTTGCGCGCGTACTCAAGCGCGTCAGCCAATGCGTCCACTTCAGCCCGCGTATTGTAGAGGCCGAAGGATGCGCGGCATGTGGAGGTGACGCCGAAGCGTTTCAAGAGCGGCTGCGCACAATGGGTGCCCGCGCGAACTGCGACGCCGGCGCGGTCGATCACCGTCGAGATGTCATGGGCGTGAACGCCTGCGATCTCGAAGGAAAAGATGCTGCCCTTATCAGGCGCATTGCCGAACACTTTCAGCGAGTTGATCCTCGACAGGCGCTCGCGCGCATAGGCGGTCAGGTCGGCTTCGTGCCTGGTGATCGCCGCCCGGCCGATCTTTTCCATGTAGTCGAGCGCGTAGCCAAGCCCGATCGCCTGGACGATCGGCGGCGTTCCGGCTTCGAAACGATGCGGCGGATCGTTGTAGGTGACGCGGTCTTCGGTCACTTCCTCGATCATTTCACCGCCACCCATGAACGGGCGCATTTCCTTCAGGCGGTCCATCTTGCCGTAAAGCACGCCGATCCCCGAGGGACCGTAGAGCTTGTGGCCGGTCATCACGTACCAGTCGCAGTCGATGTCCTGCACGTCGACAGGCATGTGGACTGCGCCCTGGCTGCCGTCGACCAGCACCGGAATGCCGCGCTCGCGGGCAATCCGGCAGATCTCCTTGACCGGTACAACGGTGCCCAGAGCATTCGACATGTGGGTAATGGCGATGAGCTTGGTGCGCTCCGTCAGGCACTTGACGAAATCTTCGATGTGGAACACGCCATCGTCGTCGATCGGCGCCCAGACCAGCTTGGCGCCCTGGCGTTCGCGGATGAAATGCCAAGGCACGATGTTAGAGTGGTGCTCCATGATCGACAGCACGATCTCGTCGCCCTCGCTAAGCTTCGGCATACCGTAGCCATAGGCGACTGTATTGATCGCCTCGGTGGAGGATTTTGTGAAGATGATGTTGTCGGCCGATGGCGCGTTCAGGAAGCGGCGCACTTTCTCGCGCGACGCTTCATAGGCCTCGGTGGCGGCATTCGAGAGGAAATGCAGGCCCCGATGCACGTTGGCGTATTCGTTGGCGTAGGCATGGCTCACCGCGTCGATGACTGACTGCGGCTTCTGCGCCGATGCGCCGTTGTCGAGATAGACAAGCGGTTTGCCATAGACAGTCCGGGACAGGATCGGAAAATCCTTGCGGATCGCTTCGACGTCATAGGCTGGCACCGGCACAGTGTGTTCCATGTCTTTCAATCCAATCAGTCGCGCCTGTCAGGCATGCTTCACGAGCCAGGCCGAGATTACGCCTTCCAGCGCCTCGACCAGCGGCTCGTCGTCGAGTTCCTCGACGATTTCGGCGACGAAGGCGTTGACGAGCATCGCCCGCGCCTTGTTTTCCGGAATACCGCGCGCAAGCAGATAGAAGAGCTGCGTGTGGTCGATGTCAGTAACCGTCGCGCCGTGACCGCACTGCACGTCGTCCGCAAAGATCTCCAACTCGGGCTTGGACGAAAGGTCGGCATCGTCCGAAAGAAGCAGCGTGTTGCACGCCATCCGCGCGTCAGTCTTCTGCGCGTCCTTGGCAACCAGGATCTTGCCCTGGAAGACGCCTTTGGCGCGATCGAAGACCACGTTGCGGATGATTTCCGTCGATGTGGTGTGCGGCACGTTATGGCCAAGCGTGAAGGTGACGTCCGTGTGGCTTTCGCCGCCGAGCAGGTTGATGCCGCGTAGCTTGAAATCAGCGCCTTCGCCGCTCGTCTTGCCGTGGATCTCCTGTCGCACCAGCTTGCCGCCGGCATTGATGACGAAAAGATACAGCTTGGCGTCCTTGGCGAGATCGAAGCGCATCTGCCCGAGATGGGTGTCTGCGGCTCCCTGCTGCTGCAGGATGATCCAGATGATGTCGGCACCCTCGCCAACCGCAACGTCGCTGACCGTTGAGACCAGGCTCTCGCCGGCATCGGTTGACAGGTGACGTTCGATCACAGTCGCCTTGGTGTTCGCACCGAAGGAAACCGGGAAGCGCGTGTGCGACTGGCCGATGCTCTGCACCAACTGAATTTCAAGCGGGTCTTCCAGCTCGGTTCCGTCTGCGATCGCAAGCTCGATACCACCGCGCACGAGGCCGCCGTTGATGCGGCCGATTGCGTCGTCCGAGCCGAGCACCGCAAGGCCGGCAGCAGCCGACCCGTCGAGCAGGCTGTCGGTGTAGGAGCGCATCGTCACGCCCTCGGGCGCATTGCCCTTGAGGTCGGCATGGCCGTTGCGCACCGCAAGTACTGTCGAGCCGGCGACAAGCGCCTCGACGCGATCAGCAAAAGCCGTCGGGTCGGCGGCAGGTACCGCACGCAGCAGCGTGCGAAGATCGGTATAGTGCCAGGACTCGACGCGGCGCGTCGGCAGGCCTGATGTCCGCAGTTCGTGCACCAAGGTGTCACGAACCGACAGCACCGAGCCGTCGCCGGGTAGATCGCCGATCTGCGCGGTATAGGCATCGACGAGCGCCGTTTCGGCTGCCGTCATCTTGATTGCCTGTTGCATATTCATTCGAACACTCCTTCAACAGGCCCTAGGCTGCAGCCTCGATGATATCAGCGTAGCCGTTGGCTTCGAGTTCGTGTGCAAGCGCCTTGTCGCCCGACTTGATGACCTGGCCCTTGTAGAGCACGTGCACCGTGTCCGGAACGATGTAGTCGAGCAGGCGCTGGTAGTGGGTGATGACGATGACGGCGCGGTCGGGCGAACGCAGTGCGTTGACGCCGTCGGCGACGATCTTCAGCGCATCGATGTCGAGGCCGGAGTCGGTTTCATCAAGCACGCACAGCTTCGGCTCGAGCAACGCCATCTGCAGGATCTCGGCGCGCTTCTTCTCACCGCCGGAGAAGCCGACGTTGAGCGGGCGACGCAGCATTTCCGGAGCGATCTTGAGCTCGGCAGCGGCTTCCTTGACACGGCGCATGAATTCCGGTGTCGTCAGCTCGTCTTCGCCGCGATACTTGCGCTGCTCGTTCATCGCCACCTTCAGGAACTGCATGGTGGCAACACCCGGGATTTCGACCGGGTACTGGAAGGCAAGGAAGATGCCCTTGGCGGCGCGCTCGGAAGCCTCCAGCTCAAGGATGTTCTCGCCGTTGTAAAGGATCTCGCCTTCGGTCACTTCGTAGTCTTCGCGGCCCGACAGGATGTAGGACAGCGTCGACTTGCCGGAGCCGTTCGGCCCCATGATGGCGGCGACTTCGCCGGCCTTCACCGTCAGGTTCAGGCCACGGATGATTTCAGTGCCGTCTTCGGCGATGCGGGCGTGCAGGTTCTTGATTTCAAGCATTATATCGTCCTCTTGGGAAACGAACGTCTGTTTGCGCGCAAAGCGGATGCGCGCCATTCAATAATCAGTTCAAGGCCTCAGCCGACCGAGCCTTCGAGCGAGATGCCGATCAGCTTCTGCGCTTCGACGGCAAACTCCATCGGCAGTTCCTGGATCACTTCCTTGACGAAGCCGTTGACGATCAGCGCGATCGCCGCTTCAGTCGGGATGCCGCGCTGCAGGCAGTAGAACAACTGGTCCTCGGAGATCTTCGAGGTCGTCGCTTCGTGCTCGAACTGTGCCGTCGAGTTCTTTGCCTCGATGTAGGGCACGGTGTGCGCGCCGCATTTGTCGCCGATCAAAAGCGAATCGCACTGGGTGAAGTTGCGGGCGTTCTCGGCCTTGCGGTGGGCCGAAACCTGGCCGCGATAGGTGTTTTCCGAAACGCCGGCAGCGATGCCCTTGGAGACGATGCGGCTCGACGTGTTCTTGCCGAGGTGGATCATCTTGGTGCCACTGTCGATCTGCTGATGGCCGTTCGATACGGCGATCGAATAGAACTCGCCGCGCGAACCGTCGCCGCGCAGGATGCAGGATGGATACTTCCAGGTGATCGCTGAGCCGGTTTCCACCTGGGTCCAGGAGATCTTGGAGTTCTTGCCGCGGCAATCGCCACGCTTGGTGACGAAGTTGTAGATACCGCCCTTGCCGTGCTTGTCGCCAGGGTACCAGTTCTGGACCGTCGAATACTTGATCTCGGCTTCATCGAGGGCCACGAGTTCGACGACAGCTGCGTGCAGCTGGTTTTCGTCGCGCTGCGGCGCCGTGCAGCCTTCGAGGTAGGAAACGTAGGCGCTTTCTTCGGCGATGATCAGCGTGCGCTCGAACTGGCCGGTGTTCTTCTCGTTGATGCGGAAGTAGGTCGACAGCTCCATCGGGCAGCGAACGCCCTTCGGCACGTAGACGAACGAACCATCGGTGAAGACGGCGGAGTTGAGCGTCGCATAGTAGTTGTCGGTCGGCGGAACGACAGTTCCGAGATACTTCTTGATCAGATCGGGATGCTCGCGGATCGCCTCGGAGATCGACATGAAGATCACGCCGGCCTTCTTCAGCTCTTCCTTGAAGGTCGTCACCACCGAAACGCTGTCAAAGACGGCGTCGACGGCGATCTTGGACTTCTGCACGCCGGCGAGGATTTCCTGTTCCTTCAGCGGGATGCCGAGCTTTTCGTAAACCTTCAGAATTTCCGGGTCGACTTCGTCGAGCGACTTCGGACCCGTCGTGCCCTTCGGCGCGGCGTAGTAATAGATGTCGTTGAAGTCGATTTTCGGATAGTTGACGCGCGCCCAAGTCGGCTCGTCCATCGTCAGCCAACGGCGATAGGCCTCAAGACGCCATTCCAGCATCCATTCCGGCTCGCTCTTCTTGGCAGAGATGAAACGGATGATATCTTCGGAAAGGCCCTTCGGCGCCTTTTCGACTTCGATGGTGGTTTCAAACCCGTATTTGTACTGGTCCACGTCGATCTGACGGACCTGATCAATGGTCTCCTGCACGGCAGGCATGTCGTTCTCCAATCTTGCCGGATCCAAGGTCCGGTAGCTTGTCAACACGATGCGAACTTGGCGCACCGCTTATGTAATGGCTAAAAGGCGCTTTTCACCCCGTTTGCCAAGCGGAAAATTGCTTTTCCGCAATTTCGTTCAACCGCGCGTTCTCACGCGGCCTGACCTGTCGTTCGGCGCCTTGCGGCGACCTTGGCGAACACCGCCGCGCAACGCTCGATCTCGGCCTCCGTGGTGGCCGGGCCGATCGAGATGCGCAGTGCCCCCTGACGGGGGTCGTAACCCATTGCAGTCAGCACGTGGCTCTGACCGACCTTGCCGGATGAGCAGGCGGAACCCGCCGAAAGTGCGACACCCTCGAGGTCGAAGGCGATCTGTCCGGTTTCCGCTTTCATGCCAGGAAGCGTGAAGAAGATGGTGTTGCCAACGCGCGAAACGTCGCGGCCATGGATCACCACATCCGGCGCCGAGGTCTGCATATCCTGTTCCAGCCGATCGCGAAGCGCTGCGACCGATGCCATGCGATCATCGAGGTTGTCGGCAGCCTTGCGCGCCGCTGCAGCAAAGCCTGCGATCGCAACCGCGTTCTCGGTACCTGAGCGATGGCCCTTTTCCTGGCCGCCGCCCCGGATCAACGGTGCCGGCATCATGATCTCACCCCGGGCGACAAGCGCGCCAGCGCCCTTGGGGCCGCCGATCTTGTGCGAGGAGATGATGAGAAAATCCGCACCCAGTTCTTCGATAGATAGCGGCAGCCGACCGGCCGCCTGTACGGCGTCGACGAGGAGAATACCGCCATGGGTGCGAACGATCGCGGCAATCTCGGAGATCGGCTGAATGATGCCGGTTTCGTTGTTGACCAGCATCACCGCGACCATCGGCAGGCCGCTTTCGCGGTCGTGGGTGTCGAGAAGCGCACGCAGGGCCTCGAGATCGACGACACCGGCGGTCGTCACCGGGATTTCCGAAACGTTCTCGCGCGCAAACCGCCCGCCTTCGCGCAATGCAGGATGCTCGATCGCCGAGGCATAGAGTCGGCCAATCTTCAGCGGCGTGCGGCCCATGCGGAAATCGGGCGTCAGCACCATGTTGGCCGCTTCGGTCGCGCCGCTGGTGAAGATCACGCTTGCCGCCTTGGCGCCGCAAAGCGCGCCCACGCCGCGGCGGGCATTTTCGATCAGCGTGCGGATCGTCCGGCCCTCGCCATGGACGGAGGAAGGATTGCCGACCAGATCGAGCGCAGACAGGCACGCGTCGCGCGCTTCGGCAAGAAGCGGCGCCGTGGCGTTCCAGTCCATATAGATGCGCGAGGTCGACATAATTTCCTTCGCTAGAACAATAGGCTCACCGCCGACAACCACCGACGATGCATTTTCCTTGAATTTTCCGCACCGCTTGCCTTATGAGACGAAGCACACGGCGGAATGCCCGCACAGAAGTTTTGAACGGTTCTAAACTAGGTTTTAGAAAAGCTGAGTGCTTTCGTCAAGACTCATCGCGATCCGAAACCAAGATTCGAACCAGGAACACCCCCGGAGAGCCAATGCCCGAAATTATCTTCAACGGACCTGCCGGCCGCCTCGAAGGCCGCTATCAGCCTTCGAAGCAGAAGAGCGCCCCGATCGCCATCATCCTGCACCCGCACCCACAGTTCGGCGGCACGATGAACAACCAGATCGTCTACCAGCTTTTCTACATGTTCCAGAAGCGCGGCTTTACGACGCTGCGTTTCAACTTCCGGGGCATCGGCCGTAGCCAGGGCGAGTTCGACCATGGCGCCGGCGAGCTTTCGGATGCCGCATCTGCGCTCGACTGGGTGCAGAGCCTGCATCCCGATTCGAAGAGCTGTTGGGTTGCCGGTTATTCCTTCGGCGCCTGGATCGGCATGCAGCTCCTGATGCGCCGTCCGGAAATCGAAGGCTTCATGGCCGTCGCCCCGCAGCCGAACACCTATGACTTCTCGTTCCTGGCGCCCTGCCCGTCCTCCGGCCTCATCATCAATGGTGATTCGGACAAGGTGGCACCCGAGAAGGACGTGAACGGACTTGTCGAAAAGCTGAAGGCGCAGAAGGGTATTCTCATCACCCACAAGACCGTGCCGGGAGCCAACCACTTCTTCAACGGCCAGGTCGAAGGCCTGATGGCGGAATGCGAGGATTATCTCGACCGCCGCCTCAACGGCGAACTGACGCCGGAGCCGGCTGCCAAGCGCATCCGCTGATACCGATGCGGGCGGCTCTTAAGGCCGCCCGATCCATTGTGGGGGCAATGGGTTGACCACATTTTGTAGCGCCTCGGCGCATTCCACACGATTGCGCCCGTTTTCTTTTGCCGCATAGAGAGCCTTGTCGGCCCGCTGCATCGCCTGTTCGAGCGGTTCACCCTTGGCAATCGCCGCAACGCCGAAGCTTGACGTCACTCTCGCCTGCTCCGCAAGACCGTCGATCTTTTGCGACATCATCGCAGCGCGCATTCCGTGCGCCACCACCCGCGCCTCCTCCAGATCTGTGGAGGGCAGGAAAACCACAAACTCCTCGCCGCCAAGACGACCGGCAACTGCGCGGTTGGGCATGACATCTTTCAGGACGCGCGCAAACTGGCGGATCACCTCGTCACCTGTGTGGTGTCCGTAGCTGTCATTCACCAGTTTGAAACGGTCGAGGTCGGCCAGAATCAAGGTGCCCGGCTGACGGCCCTCGCGCAGCTGGAGCATAGGGATGACGCGTTCGGTGAAGCCACGCCTGTTATAGAGCCCGGACAAGAGGTCTATTTCCGAGCGTGCGCGGGCATCATCGACGATCTCCTTGACCATGACGCCGAGCATCGCAAGACCGGTGCTGACGATCAGCACGGCGCCAAGCGCCTGGGAAATCAGCGCGAACGGGCTCGATACATAATCCTGCGCGGTTGCCCCGGAACCGGCCGCGACGGCCGCGTAGATTTTCAGGAGATAGTAGCCAGAGGTCAGTACCAGCAGCGAGAGCAGGATCCAGTCCGCCGCCGAGCGCCGTTTGGAGCGGATGACGACGGAGGCCGACCACGCCTGGATGACAAAGAATGGCAACTGGTAGGGGGCGGCATGCTGCAGCGTTCCCCTAGGAAGATCATAGATCGCGAGGTCGAGCGTCACCGAGGCCAGGAAGAAGGCGACAAGCACCTGCCAGTTGGCTGGCACGCGATAGAACAGACCAAGGCCGAAGCGCAGCAGACAGAAACCGGCAAGCACGCTCGCAAATGCACCGATGGCAAAAAAACGGGGAAAGGATGTGAAGGGCACGACGGTTTCGAATACCGCCGCGAGCGAGGCAACGGCAAAGCCGCCGGCGCAAAAGAGCGCGGCCCTTCTGGACCGGCTCTTGGCGGCAATGACAAGAAATGCTGCAGTGAATATCTGGGCGATAACGAAGTTCACAGCCAGCAGAGAAATCGCACCACCCATCGACGAACCCGAATTGTCTGTTGCCACGGCAGGGCCGCTTTGTGCCACCTCATGTGGCAGCACCGGACGATACTATCGGTGGCAGGCGAAAATTTGATTAATCGGGCAAAGGGAATCGCGGCAGGCGGTACCTGCCGTCAGCCTGCGGTGCGGGATGCGAATTTGCCGCCGGTGACCGGTTGGCGCACCCCGGTTGTGCCGGGATAGGTGAGCGGCAACCCCCGCTGCGCACGCACCGCGAGATAGGCCCAGGCCTCTGCCTCCATCGAATCACCGTTGAAGCCGACCGCTTCGGCCGCAAGCACGTTTGCACCATGGGCTGTCGCCTCCGATGCCAGATCCCGCATGATCACCGGATTGAGCCGGCCGCCGCCGCACACGATGTAGGTTCGGGGCGCTGCTGGCAGATGACTGGCCGATTTGATGATCGCAGCCGCCGTCACATAGGCGAGCGTTCGCGCTCCGTCTTCGAGATTGGCGTCCTTTCCCTTTGGCGGTGCGAAATCGTTGCGATCGAGCGAACGGCGCCTGTCCGAGGAGAAGAAGGGATTGAGCAGATAGCGTTCGGCAAGATCCGGCAGCACGCTGCCTTCGCTGGCAATCATGCCGCCCTGGTCAAAGGGAATGCCGGCATGTGCCTCCACCCATTGATCGATCAGCGTGTTGCCGGGCCCGCTGTCGTAGGCAACCAGTCCGACGTCGCGCCGATGAATGTCAGATTGGAGATGCCGCCGATGTTGACGAAAACGACCGGCTGAACCAGTTCGCCATTCGCTGCGGCGTTCCGGGCGAGTGCTGCATGATAGGCCGGAATGAGCGGTGCGCCCTGGCCACCATGCTCCATGTCGTTGGCGCGCATGTCATAGACGACATCGATGCCCGTTTCGCGGGCAAGCAGCGCCCCGTCGCCGATCTGGACGGTCAGGGCATCGTCTGGCCGGTGAAGCACGGTCTGGCCGTGAAACCCGATAACATCAACACTTTCGCGCAAGATGTTGTTCTGCCGGAGAAATGCCTGAACCGCTTCGACATGCCTGAGCGTCAGTTCCCGCTCGAGATCGGCCAAAATTCCTGGCCGTTCCTCGCGGCTGGCGATCGACTTTGCGTCTTCGAGACCCTGTTTCAGCCGGTCGCGGAAGCGTGCCTCATAGGCGTATCCCGCCGAAGGTCCCTGCTCGACGATCGCATCGCCGTCGGTGCGCAGCAGCGCCACGTCGATCCCGTCCATGCTTGTCCCGCTCATCAAGCCGATCGCGGTCATGATCTTGCCCATGCATTCCTCCAAGGCGTTGCCCATCTACATAGCAAAAACATCGGCCAAGCAAAGACGTGCACTTTTGCCCAAACAGTGCTAAACGCCGCGCGCAGACGTTCTACCCAGCCGAAAGAGACAGGTCATGTCCGAGTTCAAGTCCGATTTCCTCCACACCCTCAGCGAGCGCGGTTTCATTCATCAGATTTCCGACGAATCTGGTTTGGACGAACTGCTGCGCAAGGAAACCGTGACTGCCTATATCGGCTACGATCCGACCGCTTCGAGCCTGCATGTTGGCCACCTGACACAGATCATGTTGCTGCACTGGTTCCAGGCAACCGGCCATCAGCCGATTTCGCTGATGGGCGGCGGTACAGGCATGGTTGGCGACCCTTCCTTTAAGGAAGAGGCGCGCAAGCTGATGACCGTTGAGATAATTGAGGACAATATTGCCTCTCTCAAGCATGTCTTCGCCAACTACCTCGACTACGACAAGTCCGAGACCCCGGCACTGATGATCAACAATGCTGAGTGGTTGCGCGGGCTTAACTACCTTGAATTCCTGCGTGACGTTGGCCGCCATTTCTCGGTCAACCGCATGCTGTCGTTCGACAGCGTCAAGACCCGGCTTGATCGCGAGCAGTCGCTGTCGTTTCTCGAGTTCAACTACATGATCCTGCAGGCCTACGACTTCGTCGAACTGCACAAGCGCACCGGCTGCCGATTGCAGATGGGCGGCTCGGATCAGTGGGGCAACATCATCAATGGTATCGACCTGGGCCACCGCATGGGAACGACCCAGCTTTACGCCCTCACCTCGCCGCTTCTGACGACGTCGTCCGGTGCGAAGATGGGCAAGTCGGTCAATGGCGCTGTTTGGCTCAACAAGGACCTGCTGCCGATCTATGACTTCTGGCAGTATTGGCGCAATACCGAGGATGCCGATGTCATCCGCTTCATGAAATTGTTCACCACTCTTCCCATGGCCGAAATAAATCGTCTCGCTGCCTTAGGCGGATCGGAGATCAACGATGCCAAGAAGATTCTGGCAACGGAAGTGACCGCAATCTTGCACGGACGGCAGGCAGCGGAGGAAGCTGCTGAGACCGCCCGCAAGACCTTCGAGGAAGGGGCAGTCTCCGAAAACCTGCCGTCGGTCGACGTGCCTGCGTCGGAACTCGAAGCCGGCATCGGCCTGCTGACGCTTGTCGTACGTGCGGGGCTTGCCTCGTCCAACGGCGAAGCCCGCCGTCACGTTCAGGGCGGCGCCGTGCGCATCAATGACGAGGCCGTCAGCGATGAGCGCCGCCTGATCGGCAGTGGCGATGTGACCTCGGATGGCATCGTCAAGCTGTCGCTCGGCAAGAAGAAGCATATCCTCGTTCGCCCCGCATAAGCCGGTGCACTCCTAGAGAATCTCGAAGGCCGGCCATTGTGCCGGCCTTATTATTGAAACTCGAAGATGCTGCGGAAGACGCCGGGCGCGATGATCGAAAGCGGGTTGATCGTCAGCTTCGGCTGGTTGAATGGGCCATTGAGTTTGAAGGTGATACCGAGCAGGCCACGGTCGCGGCCATTGCCGAGCAAGACGCCGATCAACGGCAGTTCGCCAAAAATTCGGTTCAAACCGTAGGCGGGCATGAAGGTACCCGTCATATCCATGATGCCGTTGCCGTCACGCACTGTTCCCTGGAAAGTCGCGCCGACATCGGTTCCCCTGAGGACGCCGCCATCGACCCGAATGGCGCTGCGGTCGAGGGCAAGCTGGGCAAAACCGCGCTCGAATCGCGCCGTGCTGACATCGATGTCGCGCTTTACCGCCTGGTTGAGGCTCCGTCCGTCCTGTCCAGCCGGCGTCGACACCATCGACTGCAGCCGTTGCTCGCCGACCAGCTGGAACTTGCGGATGTCGATCGAGCCGCGCCATGACCGGCCGCCACGATCACGCAACTTCATGTTCAACAGACCACCGCGCATGTTGCTATAGATGTCGGCGAACCGAGCAAGCGAGCCGGCGTCGCCGGTGGTCAGTTCAAGAATGTTGTCGGCACCGGATTTGGCGAGCCGCGCCACTACTGCCTGGCCGCTTCCGGTGACTGCCGACAGATTGATGTCTTCGATCTGTTGGCCACGCTCCGAATAGACCAGGTTCACATTCGAAAGCACTTCGCCGTTGAAGCCGGCGACGCGACCGAGCTGACCCTGGATGGTGATGTCGTCACCGGCGCCACCGTCGCCGTTCGAGCCGCTCTTCATCTGGGCAAGGATCGGACGAATGTCTGCCGCGGCACCGCTCAGCGTCACGACATGGATGCCTTTGCGGCGATCGATGGCAACGTTGAAATCGTCGCCCTGCGCCAGACGGACATTGCTGAGCTTTGCATTAACGATGCCGGCGCCATCGACCTGCAGATTACCGCGTGCGCCGAAACCGTCACCGGCGATTGCAAAGTCCTTGATGGTTGTAACGCTGTCGTTGATGTCGGATGTGAAGCGCACCTCGGCTGGTATGCCTGCACCTTTGTTCCAGCCGATCCAGGGAAGCGAGAGCCTGGCCTTGGTCAGATCGACGGTAACGTGCTGAACATCAGCCTCGTCGATCACCAGATCGACGTCCATCGGCCCGAAGATGATCTTCGACAGGCCGGGGGTCAGCTTCTCCCGGGCTGCCGCATCGAGTGTGCCGCTGATTTCGCGTTTGCGTTTGACCTTCGATTTGCTGTCGACCGGTTCGGTGAGCGCGATCTTGACCTTTGCGCCTTCAACAACCGCATCGGCATCGAGAACCGCTTGCTCGTTGTCGACCCGGAACGTGCCGGAAAGATTGGAGACGCCGCGTCCGGCGATCGGGCGCGTGACGGTGACGTCCTCAAGCTGCATCTCCACTTGCCAGAGCGGCGGTGGCGGGTGCTGGTCGGTGACAAGGCCAAACCGCGCTCCGACCTGTGCGGTTAGCGGGCCGGTAAAGTCGCCTGGGACAAACGGTGTCTTTTGCAGCGCCTGAATCGGCTTGTAGGTGACGAGCTCGGCGATCGCGTCTGCCTCGCCGCCAACTTCGATCTTCATTTCCGCGATCAACGGCTTGGTGTAGACATCGGGAATGATGAAATCGCCGCCATTGAGCGCGACGGACCGGCCGGAGGGAAAAAAGGCCGCCCCCTGCTTTACGCCCACTTCCATGCGCTGGCCGCTCAGCTTGAACGTGCCCGATGTGTCGCGCAACGGCGGTATCTCACCAGCAATGTTGATCCGCGTTTCGTCGATGTTGAACGTGATGTTCAGTTCTTTCTCGTCGAGCTTCAGCTCGCCTTCGTTCTGGGCGATCCGCCCCTCTGCCACCGAAACCTCGATGCGCGCATCAGTGACCGTGCCGCCGAAGAGATTGCGGATCGCCCAGCGGCGCGCGCCCTTGGCGATCCACCAGGGCCAAAGCTGCTTGACGGCCGTCGGTTGCATCTGGTCGCTGACGGCGGCAAAGCTGACCTGCGGCGAAGTCTTGCCGAAGGCGACCGAAAGCGAACCGAACATCGAGCCGAGCGGGCTGGAAACGGCGAGCTGATCGAAGATCAGGCGGTGGCGCGCATCCGAGGTGAAGCGGCCGCTTGCCTTCGCATCGAAGATCAAGGGACGTTCGGTAATGTCCTCCGGCGCGGAACTTGCATTCCTGAACAAAAGATCGATGGCAAAACCCTGATCGGTTGCGCCTGCTGTTCTGTCGAGGTCTTTCACTGCACCGGTAAACGGGAAGATCGAGCGACCGATATTGACCGTCGACGGCAGCACCTCGACGGCAGCCCGCTCAAAGTCATAGGCGATATCCATCTGGGAGGGATTGATCGTCGAAACCAGCCCACCGGCGTGGAATGCACCTTCCGACGTCCTGACGGCCACGCGAAGGTCGGGCTTGGCGCCTTCGGCGGCGCGTGTCGCCGTGAGGGTCAGCCCCGCGGTCGCATCGATGCCGAAGGCGGCCTCCTTGCCGAAGGGGCCGTGATAGAAGAAGGGCTTCAGCGGAATGTTCGAGATTGCCGCTTCGAAGCCGGACATATGACCCTTTGCACCAAGAGCGTTGGCGCTGAGATCGACATCGACTCCATCGACGGTCACGCTGCCTTTGACGTGCATGGAGCCATCGGCATCACGATTGAACTCCAGCTCCTTGGCATCGACCGGCACGACACGGTTACGTGCACCGGCGACTGTGAAAGAAAAGTTGGAAAGCAACACCGTCTGGTCGCCACGCCCTGCCGCCATCTTCGACATGCGGTCGACATGGGCAAAAAGCTGCTCCAGTGCGTCGCCGACATCGGCGATCTTGATCTTCGTCAGATCGACCGGCTCGCCGCGTGGCAGGAGGCCGGTGTCGAAGTCGCCACCTTCGGCTTCAAGACGTGAAACCGAAATCCTGCCCGTCAACAGCGCCAGAGGGTCGAGGGCAATGGATATCGAACTCAACTTTGCGACAGGTTGGCCGGACGTGGCTTCGCTCAGCGCCACTTCCCGCGCCTTGAGCGCCAGCGCGCCGTTCGAGGTCATGCGAACGACGGTGCTACCGACCTCAGCGCGATAGGCGCCGCCGAGTGCCGCGTTCAGCGCCGTGCGGGCGCGCGCGTTCAGTGTGCTGTCGATCGCCCCGCTCTCGACGACGGCGATGAGGCTGGCCGCAGTGATGAAGGCGAGCAGTAAGCCGCAAAGGGCAATCTTGCTGAGAAAGCGCAAGAGCCCGCGTTTGTGCGGGGCATGCACGATGACGGGTTCGTGTGCCTGCGCCGAGGGCAACGCATGCAACGCGACGATGTCTTTCTTGCGAAAGCCGACTTTTTCGCCGCGGATCTCACTCATCGGCGCGGACGCCCTCCAGTTCATACGGGAAAGCCCGCCTCTCCCGTCGACGCATCATGCGGCAGCGGGTCGACGGATCATTGCCGTCACGTAGACCACATCTGGCCGGACGGTGTCATCACGTCTGGCCGACCATGCTGTGGAAAGCATTCACACATCCGTGGGTTTCGTGTGCGCGAATGCCGGGCAAAGGGTCCTATCGACGCAACCCGTCCGGAACCTGTCAAATCTAGCACAAATCCGCTGGACTGCGGTCGCCGATTCTCGATATGCCCTAGCCGGCGATTGTTCACAAAACTTGGCGCAAGGAAGGTTTATTCATGGCAAGCCTCACCCCCGGAGATCTCGCTCCCGACTTCACGCTTCCCCGTGACGGCGGCGGCACGATTTCGCTTTCTGCCTTGCGCGGGCGTCCGGTCGTCTTGTTCTTCTACCCCAAGGACGACACGAAAAGTTGCACCTTGGAAGCGATTTCCTTCACCGAACTCGCCTCCGAGTTTGCCGCTGCAGGCGTTGAGTTGATCGGGCTCTCGCCCGATTCGGTGAAACGTCACGATCGCTTTGCGAAGAAATATGATCTGGCAGTCACGCTTGCTGCCGACGAGGAAAGATCCGTCGTCAACGCCTATGGTCTATGGGTGGAAAAGAGCCTCTACGGGCGCAAATATATGGGCGTCGAACGCACCACCTTCCTGATTGCCGCCGACGGCCGGATTGCGCGCGTTTGGGAGAAGGTCAAGGTCAATGGCCACGCCAATGAAGTGCTCGAGGCCGCCAAGGCGCTCTAAGTCAAAACGACGAGGCCGCAATGAAGACGCTTCCCAACTTTCACAGTCTACGCGGCGCTGCCGTTGAGGCGATCAGTGCTGCCGACCTGACCGTCAAGACGGAACTGGCCCAGGAAGCGGCACGGCGCTGGCAGCGCCGTGCGCTGTCGCTGCGTTCGCCGCTGGATCGCCCCGTTCCTCTGCGTCCGGGTCGGCCGGAAAGGCCTGTTCTGACGCCACCCACGCAGGTGAAGAAGCGCTCGCTCGGCTCGCTCAAGGGCCGGATCGCGCTCTTGCATTCGATCGCCCATATCGAACTCAACGCCGTCGATCTCGCGCTCGATATCGTCGCCCGCTTTGCGTCCGAATCGGTGCCGAATTCGTTTTTCGACGGCTGGATGAAGGTTGCATTCGAGGAGGCCAAGCATTTCCGCATGGTTCGGCAGCGCCTGAACGACCTTGGCGCCGACTATGGCGACCTGCCCGCGCATGACGGGCTCTGGCAGGCGGCGCACGACACCCGCAACGATCTGACCGCCAGGCTGGCCGTCGTCCCGCTTATCCTCGAGGCGCGCGGGCTCGACGTGACGCCGGCGCTGCAGGCGCGCATGCGCGAGACCGGAGACTTCGAGACTGCCGCGGTACTCGACGTCATCTACGAAGACGAGAAAGGCCATGTGGCCGTCGGTGCCAAATGGTTTCGTTTCCTGTGCGCGCGGGAGCGGAAAGATCCGGCAGCGACTTTCCAGCAGCTCGTTCGCGCCAATTTTCGAGGTCCCCTCAAGGCGCCATTCAACGATATCGCCCGCGCCGAAGCCGGGTTGACGCCATCGTTCTATCGCTCGATGACGGCTTCCACAACCTCTCGTAGCGCGAGCACTCAACCAAATATTAACCCTAACGAAGTGTAATGCCCGTCAAGCAATGCGAGACAATTCGCACATGGCGGGAGCGGTGGAGTGTCTGAACGTTCGGCAAATCGCACCTTCGGAAATCGCGCGCAGAATCACGTCCTGATCCTGGCGAGCGGCGACAAGGTTCGTCACATGACCGTGCGTCCTTGGATGGCGGCCCTTGCCGTTTCTGCAGCCGGTGTGTTCAGCATCGGTTACCTCGCCGCCACATCCTACCTTGTTCTTCGCGACGACCTCATCGGTGGCACGATCGCCCGCCAAGCGCGCATGCAGCACGAATACGAAGATCGAATCACCGCGTTGCGAGCGCAGGTCGATCGCGTTACGAGCCGGCAGTTACTCGATCAACAGGTGGTCGAAGAGAAAGTCGAAAAGCTGCTTCAGCAGCAGCAGGCGCTTTCTTCTCGAAACGGCAAACTCGGCGCGCTGATCGAACGGGCTGAAAATTCTGGTCTGTCGACCGATTTCACCCAACCTGCACCGGTCGAACCCCTCGCCTACGAAGAACGTGCCGATGCCACGGGCGGTGTGCAGGCAATCGAAAAACTGATGGGGCTGAGCGGCACACAGGGTGCCGCGCCCGCCCGAGTTGCGGCCCTCGCCTATGCCCGGCCTGCCACGGTTGAAAGCACCTCCGATCGCGCCGATCGGCTTTTTTCGAAAGTGACGCTCTCGCTGAAGGATGTTGAGCGCGACCAGATGTTGCGGCTTGAGCAACTGACCGACGGAGCCGCCAAAACGTCCGAGGCGATCCGCAAGATCGTCGGTCGCACAGGTGTTGCCCTACCAGAAAATGACGTCGCCGAATTGCCGCCCTCAGATGAAACCACCGGTTCCATAGATAGCGCGATCGGCGGACCTTTCGTAGAGCCCGTCAATAACGATGGCTTCGGTCGATCGCTTGCCGCGCTTGACTCGGCGCTTGTCGAGCTCGAGCGGACGCGCGCACAGGTCCGGGAGTTGCCATTCGGCAACCCGTCGCCCGCAAGTGATATCACCAGCGACTTCGGCAACAGGCTCGATCCCTTTCTCGGGCGGTTGGCGCTGCATGCGGGCATAGACTTTCGCGCCACCGTCGGCACCCGCATCCGCGCGACGGCTCCGGGCACCGTGACGACTGCCGGGCTGACGGGTGGCTATGGAAACATGGTCGAGATCGATCATGGCAATGGCGTTTCCAGTCGCTATGCCCATCTCTCGACGGTGCTCGTCAAGGTCGGCGACCGGATCAAGGCCGGTGATGTCGTTGCCAAGTCCGGCAACACCGGTCGTTCGACAGGCCCGCACCTGCACTATGAGGTCAGGCTGAACGGTCAGGCAGTCGACCCCATGCGGTTTCTCAACGCCAGCAGCAAGCTCGCGAGCTACATGAAATGAGCATCATGCCGACCCGCTCGGCCCGTGCTACTTGACAAGAAACGCAACAGATTCGTTGCCATCAACCTTTTCCAGCTTCAACGTGCTGGATTTCTTGACTTTCGACGGCATTCGGCTTAAGAGCCCGGCCACGCGGTGGTGTGTTTTCCACCGATCGAGCAGTGTTCTTCCCGAACCGGAACGGAAACAGATTTCCCTTTGACCAATTTTGCTGACCTTGGCCTTAGCCAAAAAGTTCTCTCCGCAGTTACCGATGCGGGCTACACAATCCCGACCCCGATCCAGGCTGGTGCCATTCCCCCGGCACTGCAGCGCCGTGATATCCTCGGCATCGCGCAGACGGGAACAGGCAAGACGGCATCCTTCGTGTTGCCGATGCTGACCCTGCTCGAAAAGGGTCGTGCACGTGCGCGCATGCCGCGCACGCTGATTCTGGAGCCGACGCGCGAACTGGCGGCCCAGGTTGCAGAGAACTTCGACAAGTACGGCAAGAACCACAAGCTCAACATCGCACTTCTGATCGGCGGCGTCTCGTTCGACGAACAGGACCGCAAGCTGGAGCGCGGCGCCGATGTGCTGATCTGCACGCCCGGCCGCCTGCTCGACCATTTCGAGCGTGGCAAGCTTTTGATGAGCGGCGTCGAAATCCTGGTCATCGACGAAGCTGACCGCATGCTCGACATGGGCTTCATTCCTGATATCGAGCGCATCGCCAAGATGATCCCGTTCACGCGCCAGACGCTGTTCTTCTCGGCAACCATGCCGCCGGAGATCCAGAAGCTTGCCGACCGCTTCCTGCAGAACCCGGAACGGGTCGAAGTTGCCCGTCCGGCATCGACGGCACAGACGGTGACGCAGCGCTTCGTCGCGACGCACGCGAAGGATTACGAGAAGCGCGCCGTGCTGCGCGATCTGATCCGCGCCCAGGACGAGCTGAAGAACGCCATCATCTTTTGCAATCGCAAGAAGGATGTCGCCGACCTCTTCCGGTCGCTCGAGCGTCATGGCTTCTCGGTTGGTGCTCTGCATGGCGACATGGACCAGCGCTCGCGCATGGCCATGCTTGCCGGCTTCAAGGACAACAACATCACATTGCTGGTCGCATCCGATGTTGCTGCCCGCGGCCTCGACATCCCCGATGTCAGCCATGTCTTCAATTTCGACGTGCCGATCCATGCGGAAGACTATGTTCACCGCATCGGCCGTACCGGCCGTGCTGGCCGCTCCGGCGCGTCCTTCACGCTGGTGACCAAGCGCGACACGAAGTTCTCCGACGCCATCGAGAAGCTGATCGGCCAGAAGGTCGAGTGGCTGAACGGTGATCTGTCGAACCTTCCCGAGCCGATGGAAAGCCACGACACCGGTCGCCGTGAACGCGGTCGTGACGGTCGCAGGGACCGTAATAAAAAAGATGGGGACCGGGCGCCACGTGGCCGTTCCGATCACAAAACCGATACGGTTCGTGCCGATAGTGAGGCCGAAATTGAAGCAGTCGTGGAAAGGGTAGAATCGGTGAAACCGGCACGCAACGCAGAGACGAAGCAGAGCAACGGCCACCGTCCGGAACGTCCGGTCCGCGCGGCAAACCCTGCCAATGACGACAACCGCGATCGCCGCAGCCGCCACCGTCGCGATCACGACGACGGCCCGACACCTGTCGGTTTCGGCGACGAAATCCCCGCATTCATGCTGATCGCCGGCAAGGCCTGATCCTATCAATGGGTCGGCCAGGCATCGACTTTCCGGGCTTCGGTTGCGGACTAGCGATCATGCGCGATGGCAAGCTGTTGTTGTGCAAGCGTTTGAAGGCGCCCGAGGCCGGCCACTGGAATATCGTGGGCGGCAAGGTCGATCACATGGAGCGCAGCGAGCTTGCTGCGCGCCGTGAGGCGGAAGAGGAAAGCGGCCTGTCTATCCGCTCGACCCGCTTTCTCTGCCTCAGCGAACAACTGATCGAAGCAGATCGTCAGCACTGGATCTCGATGATCTACGTGACCGACGACTTTTCGGGCGAACCGCAACTGACCGAACCGGACAAGCTTTCCGACATCGGCTGGTACGATCTCGATGCCCTGCCCCAGCCGCTTTCGCGGTTTGCCGCCGACGCCGTCCGTGCCATTCGCGTGCAGACGAAGGCGCTGGTTGACGCCAATTAAACTCCGTCGTCGATTCTATTTTTTGGCCCGCAGCGACGCCTCATAGGCAAGCCTGACCCACCGCGCCATTTCGTCCGGATCGTCGTACGCTTCTTCCGGGATGCTCCAATAGGGCATCTTCACCGTTTTCCCCTTGCCGTCATAGGCCCATTGTCTGGATCCGGCCGCTTCGAAGGTCGGGCCTGTCCTGTCGTCGCCCTTCAGCAATATTTCGCCATCGACTTCAAGCGCGAAGATGATGCCTTCGAAATAGACGCCCTTGCCGCCGAACATGCGTTTGATGGTCACGGCCCCAAGCGTTTCGAACATCTCTTCGATTGCCGCATTGTCCATGCTGTCACTCCTCCAATATGCCGCCGGCAGCGATGATCTGCTCCGGTGTGTCGAGGTCGAGACGCGCAGCTGCTCCAAGCTCGACGTCGACCACCGGCAGGCCACATCTCTCGACGATATGCCTTGCGCCGACATCGCCAACCAGCTGGCTGATGGCAGCAAATGTCTGGCGCGGCAGGATAACCGGGTTGCCGCGCTGGCCATCGGCCGTTGCTCGAATCACTGCCCGCCCGCCTTCAGCGGTAAATGTATCGACGAGCCGGCGCAGATCGCCTGCCGTTATCCCGGGCATGTCGGCGAGCATCACCAGCATGCCGCCCGCTCCTTGATCGAGTGCCGAAAGCCCTGATGTCAGCGACGATGCCATACCGGACATGTAATCGGGATTGGAAACGAGCGTCACCGGCAAATCGCCGAGTGCAGCGCGGATTTCGGCCTCCCGATGGCCGGTGACAACGATCACCCGGCCGATATCGGCTGCAAGCGCGCTGACGACGGTGCGACGGATGAGGGGCACGCCACCGAAGGTCGCGAGCAGCTTGTGGCCGCCCTCCGGCCCCATGCGGCTTGCACGACCCGCTGCCAGCACGACGGTTTCCACCGGGCCCAGAGCTTTGGAGGCAACGGGCTCTCGCGGCTGCGGGCGGGTGGGTATCTCCTTCAGCAGGCCGCCGACGCCGAGCCCGGTAATGTCATGCGGGCTTGGCCATTCGCCGGCGAGGATGCGATCGAGCACCCAATCGAAGCCGTTTTCACGCGGGCTCCGCGCACAGCCGGGCGCTCCGACCACCGGCACCGTGCCGACGCGGCCGAGCACGATGAGATTGCCGGGATCAACGGGCATGCCGACATGATCGACAGTGCCGCCCGCAAGGCGGATGGCGGCCGGAATGACATCATCCGAATCGGCAACCGCCGACGCGCCGAAGACGACGATGAGGTCGTGGTCTGCCTTCAAATCGCCGATGGCTGCAGCCACGGCGTCTTCCGTATGGGCGACGCGCCGCTCGGTCGTTAGCCGGCTTGCGGATTGCCGCAGGCGCGCAGCCAGCACGGCATGGGTCTTGTCCATGACCTGGCGCTTCAGCGATGGCAACTCGGTTGCTATTAGTGCCGCGTCGCGCGGGGCGAAGGGTTTGACCTCGAAGGTTGTGTGTTGGCGTAGCAGCGTTTCCGCCTTCGCCACGAGCGAGCCTGCCACCGCAAGCGGGATGATCTTGATCGTCGCCACCATGTCGCCGGGCTGCACCGGCACATGATCTGCAAGACAGGCGAGCGTGATGGCCGGGTCGATGCGGTTCAACCGGTCGACGGTGTCGCGGGTGGCGACGAACAGTCCGTGTACGCGGGAATAGATGTTTACGCGGCCGGTTGCCGCTGCCGAGAACCGCAGATGGTCGGGCGCGATCGCCGCAGCGATCCGGGCCGCCGCTTCATCCTCCAGCAGATCGCCCCGATCCGGCTGGGCGACGATAACTTCGTCGGTGCCCGCCTGAACCAATGCAGCAATATCGGCTGAGGTCAGGACGTGCCCCTTCGGCAATCGAAGATCGCCAATCTTGACCGCGTGCGCAAGCACGGTGCCTTCGGCCGCTGAAACACTGAGGCTCCCAAATCTCATCGATGCTCCTCGCTGCCGGGCATGATATCCCGGCGCCTGAGCGCTTCGATGATTTCGGCAAGGATAGCAAGGGCGATCTCCGCTGGGCTCGCCGCGCCGATGTCGAGGCCGATTGGCGCCCTGATCCGCGCGATCGCATCGTCGGTTAGCCCCAGGCGACGCAGGCGTTCGACGCGGCCTGCATGGGTCTTTCTGCTGCCAAGCGCACCGACATAGAAACAGCCGGCATCAAGGGCCGCCCGGATCGGTTCGTCATCGATCTTCGGATCATGCGTGAGGGCGACCATGGCCGTGAACCGATCAAGCGGCCGGACGTTGAGAACATCTTCGGGCCACTCCGCTATCAGCTCTACGCCAGCAAAGCGCTCGGCCGTCGCAAAGGCCGTGCGTGGATCGATGATAGTAAGGTCGAAGCCTGCGATGGGCGCCATGCGCGCGAGCGCCTGGGAGATATGGACGGCGCCGACAACCAGGATGCGCGGTGGCGGCAGGTAGACATTGAGGAAAAAGGACCGCTCACCTACGACGATCATTCCGGGCTTGCCGGAGCGAAGTGCTGCCGCCATCGCCTCGGTCCATTCGGCCGGACAGCGCTCGCCTGCGACGCAGAGCACGCTTTGGCCGGTCTCGAGATCGCTGAAGACAACAGCCGCTTGCCGCCGCGTCCGGGCTGCATTCAATGCCTGAAGGGTTGTGAGGTCCATGGCTCAGCCGTCAACCCGCTCGACAAGCACCCGGATCCGGCCGCCACAGGAAAGACCGACACGCCATGCCGTCTCGTCGGCTACGCCGAATTCCAGGATCCTCGGATTTCCCGTCTCAATGATATCAGCGGCTTCGCTGATGACAGCACCTTCGACGCATCCGCCGGAAACGGAACCTTCGAAATTGCCGGCACCGTCAATCACCAGATGACTGCCGACCGGCCGCGGCGCAGACCCCCAGGTTTCGATCACCGTTGCAATCGCTACTTGGCGGCCCTCGCCAGCCCAGACTTCGGCGACGGCGAGCGGATCGAGGACGTCAGCTGATACCTGCATTTTACTTGCCTCCCAGCAAGGCGCGATGCTCGCTCATGAACCGTCGAGGGTCGGCCTCTCCGGACCTTTGACCCGACAGCGATCTGACCAGCTCGCCCACGGACTCAAGATTGTGCACGGCACGGAATTCGTCAACATGCGGCAGCATCGCCTTGACGCCGCGCGCCCGCGCCTCGAAGCCGTCGAACCGCAACAGCGGATTAAGCCAGATCAACCGACGGCAGGATCGATGCAGGCGATCGATCTCCTGCTCAAGCTCAGTTGTATCGTCCCGCTCGAGCCCGTCAGTAATCAAGAGCACGATGGCGCCCTGCCCCAGGACGCGCCGCGACCAGCGTCGGTTGAACTCATGCAGGGTTTCGCCGATGCGCGTGCCACCCGACCAGTCCTTGACCGCGGAGATGCATTCGTCGAGCGCGACATCCGGGTCGCGGTTTCGCATCGGTCGCGAAACATTGGTCAGCCGCGTGCCGAAGAGGAAGGTGTGAACGCGCTGGCGCTTTTCGCTCAGGGCATGGAGAAAGTGTAGGAAGATGCGGGTGTATTGGCTCATCGAGCCGGAAATATCGGCAAGCACGACCAGCGGCGGATGAACGAGACGCCGTTCGCGAAAGCGCGGCAAGATCAGTTCGCCGCCGAAGCGCATCGCATCGCGCATCGTCGCGCGCGGGTCGATCCGGATTTGCCGCGCCGAAGCGCGGTACCGACGCGTACGAACCCGATCGAGCGGCAGCACCAAAGACGATAGCGCCCGCCTTGCTTCGGTAATCTCGGCAGCCGTCATCTGGGCGAAATCGGCTTTGCGGAACAGCTCCCGCCCCGAAACCGTATAGCGCGCATCGACCTCGATCTCGGGTTCGTCACGTGGCGGCCGGGTGTCATCGTGGCCGGACATCAGTGCGTCGCTGACGCGCGTCTCGCCGGCCTGTCGGCGCTGGCGCTCGCTCTCGCGTTGCGGCGCGAGCGGAGACATCATCGCAATCATTTTCTCGACGAGGCCGCGCGAGCGCCAGAACAGGCGAAACGCCTCGTCGAACACGGGCTGGTCCTCGTGGCGCTTGACGAAGATGCACTGAAGGGCGGCGTAGAATTCCTCGCGGGCGCCGATGCCGATCAGGGTCACCGCGTCGATGGCGTCGGCCACCGCCCCGGGTCCGATCTTTATCCCGGCGCGTCGCAGGGCGCGGGCAAAGTACACGATGTTGTCGGCGAGCTTTCCGTCACCGGGCGGGATCGGCGGGAGAATGGCACCGTCAGGCGAATGTTCTCCCGGCTCCATCGTCAACCGGCCGCCAGCAATTCGGCCTTGACCTCGGCGAGCAGCTTGCGCCCCTCGGCTCCGTCGATCCTGGCGATGTCGTCCTGGTATTTGAGCAAGGTGCCGAGCGTATCGGCGATCGTTTCGGGGTCGAGCGCGAGCCGGTCGAGCTCGGTCAGGGCCGTTGCCCAGTCAATCGTCTCGGCGACACCCGGGTTCTTGAAGAGAGCGATGGTGCGAAGCCGCTGCACATAGGCGATGATTTCGCGCGACAGGGCGGCGTTGCAGCCCGGAACCTTGCGGCGGATGATTTCGAGTTCCTGTGTTGCCTTCGGATAGTCGACCCAATGATAGAGGCAGCGCCGCTTCAAGGCGTCGTGGATCTCGCGCGTGCGATTGGTGGTGATGATGACGATAGGCGGCTCAATGGCACGGATGGTGCCGAGTTCAGGAATGGTGACCTGGAAATCCGAGAGGACTTCGAGCAGGAACGCTTCGAAGGCTTCATCCGTGCGATCGAGTTCGTCGATCAGGAACACCGGCGCCCGCCCGTTCTCAGCGGAAATCGCCTGAAGTACCGGGCGTCGAATGAGAAATCGTTCGGAGAAGATGTCGCTTTCGACCCTGCGTCGGTCGACCGCTCCGGCCGCTTCCGACAACCGGATCTCCAGCATCTGCGCAGGGTAGTTCCACTCATAGACGGCGGAGGCGACGTCGAGCCCCTCGTAGCACTGCAGGCGGATCAAAGGCCGATCGAGGGCACGAGCCAGCACCTTGGCAATCTCGGTCTTGCCGACACCGGCCTCGCCCTCGAGAAAGAGCGGGCGTTTCATCCGCAACGCGAGAAACAGCACGGTCGCAAGCGCCGTGCCGGCGAGATAATCCTGTGCCTCCAGCATCGCCATCGTTTCATCGATGGATTGGGGCAATACGCCTGTCGCCGGTGCCGTCATGCATCCTCCGCCACGGCCAGTTTCAGTTGTAAGCTATTTCGGTTGAAGTAATGCCTTTATATCAGCAAGTTGCAGGCGTTTTCTCAATCAAGCGCAGAGAGTGAATTACGCCTCGTGAAAACCTACAGCGAGTGATATCCGCGGTCTACATAAATGAGCGGCGGGCGCGGCGGGCCAAGCGCGACGTCCACGACCTCGCCGAACAGCACCAGATGGGTCGCAATGGTCTTGACCTCGATCAGCCGGCAATCGAACGCGGCCGTCGCATTGACGAGGATCGGCGAACCGGTTGCCAGCTGCCTCCATTGGCCAAGCGCAAAGCGACGATCCATGTCGAGCTGGTCACGGCCGGAAAAGGCGTGGGCGAGCGCACGGTGTTCGTCACCGAGCAGGTTCAGCGCAAAGCTGTCGCCGCGCACGAAGATGTCGTTGCGCGGGTTGGCGCCGTTCAGGCAAACGAGAACGGTCGGCGGACTGTCGGAAACCGAGCAGGAAGCAGTGACCGTGACGCCGCGGCGCTCGCCGCCACTGGCAGCGGTGATGAGCTGCACGTGGCCGGCCAGGCGGCTCATGGCGTCGCGATAACTTATCGGGTCCAGTCGGGTTCTCTCCAACACATCTCTCTCCGGGCGAGGTCAGGCACATATAGACGCTGGCGTAAATTATGAAACCCGCCGGCTGGAGATTCTTGCAGATCCGCGACATGGCCATGGCGCGGATCGGATGCCCGTTGTTTCCACTCGCATCTTTTCCTTTGACGCCGGTGGCCACATCCTTAAAACATGCGGCCACTACAGCGCTGCGGGTGATTGAG
This sequence comes from Ensifer sp. 1H6, assembly GCF_001976035.1. Lineage (NCBI taxonomy): Bacteria > Pseudomonadati > Pseudomonadota > Alphaproteobacteria > Hyphomicrobiales > Rhizobiaceae > Ensifer > Ensifer sp. 1H6. Next base: position 126,522 of record NZ_MOAI01000002.1, read on the forward strand.
TTCATGCCAAGGATTGCGGTAGCATTTTTGGACTCGCTGCATAATCTTTCCTTGAAACCAATCCGAGCTTGGGAATTATGCAGTAGCGGGGAATTGCATGCTTCGATCGATCGTTTTGAGCCTCATCGTAGCGGGAATGGCGCAAGCCGCACCTGCCGCCGCTGCCGGCGTCAAGGTCGCGGTCGTTGCCCCCGTTGAAGGGCCATTTGCCCTTCTCGGCAAACAGATCATCGATGGCGCCTCTTTCCAGGCCGGCGATCGCGGCAGCGAAATCGTCGTCATCCCGGAAACATGCGACGCGGCCGGTGCAGAAGCGCTGACCAAGGCGCTTGTGGCAGCAGCTGCAGAGGCGGCCATCGGCTTCCTCTGCGTCGAGAGCCTCGACGCGACACTGCCCGCCCTCGCCGAGGCCAATATACCGGCGGTGACGTTGAGCGTACGGTCCGACATCCTGATGGAAGACGTACTCAAGAAGCATTGGCCGCTGTTCCGCCTGGCGCCGAGTGGCAAGGCCGAATCGGCAGCCGTCGTTGCTGCGATCACCGCGCGTTGGAAGGACAAGCCGATCGCCTTGATCGACGACGGCACGATCCATAGCCGCGAACTGGTCGAGAGCGTGCGCGCAGCGCTCGGCGAAATCGGATTGACCCCGGTCTTTACCGACACCTATCGGCCGGCCCAGGAACAGCAGATCAATCTTGTACGGCGGCTCGTCAAGAGCGGCGCCACCCACGTTTTCACCGGCGGCGACCGGCAGGATACTGCCGTGATCGCGCGCGACGCGCAGGAGGAAGGCGCGAACCTCACCTTGCTCGGCGGTGACACGCTGAATGCAGCCGACGTGGCCGAGCCGCTCACCGATGGTGTCCTGGCGCTGACGTTGCCCGATGCGGCGCGGTCGCCCGAAGGAAAGCCCATAGCCGAGGCGATGCGTGCCGCCGGCATCGAGCCCGATGGCTATGTGCTTCAGGCCTTCGGCGCCATGTCTGTTCTCGAGCAGGCCAAGGACCAGGCCGAGAAGGATGAAAAGCCGTTGACAGAGGCCCTGCTCAAGGGGCCATACCAGACGGTTCTTGGGCCGATTGCTTTCAATGCGGGGCATGAACGCGCCGACAACCCCTATCGCTTGATGCAATGGCAGAGCGGCCGCTTCGTGCCGGTTGCCGACGCCGCCGGAGTGCAATGATGCTGCCTGGTCCACGCAACCTTATCACCGACGTCGCCGGCCTTTCCGTCGGCAATGCCGAAGATCATCGCTTGAAATCGGGCGTGACTGCCATCGTCTGCGATCCGCCGGCAACGGCCGCCGTCCAGGTGCTCGGCGGCGCGCCCGGCACGCGCGAAACGGATCTTCTCGAACCGCACAACACCGTGCAGACAGTCGATGGTATCATTCTGTCCGGCGGGTCAGCGTTTGGGCTGGATGCCGCCTCCGGGGCGCAGGCGGCGCTCAGGGAAATGGGACGTGGGTTTGTGATCGGCCCGCACCGTGTGCCGATCGTCCCGACCGCCATCCTGTTCGACCTGATCAATGGCGGCGACAAGGATTGGGGGCAGTTTCCGCCCTACCGCGAACTTGGGTATGAGGCTGTACAAAAGGCTGACGCTGATTTTGCCACCGGCTCGGTCGGTGCCGGCACTGGCGCCTTGACCGCGACCTTCAAGGGTGGCCTTGGCTCCGCCTCAATCGTGCTGCCGAACGGCATTACCGTCGGCGCGCTCGTGGCCGTCAATGCTTTGGGTTCTGCGACTGTCGGCAGCACCCGGCACTTCTGGGCCGCCCCTCACGAGAAACAGGACGAGTTCGGTGGGCTCGGCCTTCCCCACCCCATGCCGGCGAATGCATCCGAGGTCCGCACGAAAATGGGCGCAAACTTGTCGGCCGCCGCCAACACCACGATTGCGGTCATCGCCACAGATGCGGTGTTGACCAAGGCCGAGGCCAAGCGCCTGGCGATCGCCGCGCATGATGGCTTCTCGCGGGCAATATGGCCGGCGCACACGCCGCTCGACGGCGACCTCATTTTCGCCCTTGCCACCGGCGCAAGCGGCCGGACGCTGGAGCTCGCAGACTTCCTCGAGCTGGGTGCTGCCGCCGCCGCGACGATGGCGCGCGCGATCGCCCGCGGCGTCCACGACGCCACACCTGCCGAAAACGATCCCGTGCCGTCATGGTCGAGCCGCGACTAAAGCGCGATTAGCACCGCGCATGTTGTTTGCGCGGCTGCGGAGTGCTATTGCGCGGGAAACAGCCGGAGCCTCTCATGACCCATCCCATCCGCATTGCCCCGTCGATCCTGGCGGCCGATTTCTCGAAGCTCGGACAGGAAGTCCGCGATGTCGTCGATGCCGGCGCGGATTGGATCCATCTCGATGTCATGGACGGCCATTTCGTCCCGAACATCACGTTTGGGCCCGACGTGATCAAGTCGCTGCGCCCCTACACCGAAGCGACCTTCGACTGCCATCTGATGATCTCGCCCGCCGACGGCTTTCTCGAAGCCTTCGCAAAGGCCGGCTGCGATATCCTGACGGTTCACGCCGAAGCCGGGCCGCACCTGCACCGCTCGCTGCAGACTGTCCGGTCGCTCGGCAAGAAGGCCGGCGTCTCGCTCAACCCGGCAACACCCGAAAGCGCCATCGAATATGTGCTCGACACCGTCGATCTGGTGCTGGTGATGACGGTCAACCCGGGCTTCGGCGGCCAGAAGTTCATCGACGCGACCGCGGAAAAGATCCGCCGGATCAAGGCGATGATCGGCGACCGGCCGATCGAGATCGAAGTCGACGGCGGCATTGCGCCTGAAACGGCGGCGATTGCAGCCGGCGCCGGCGCAAACGTGCTGGTCGCCGGTTCGGCGATCTTCAAGGGTGGTTGGGTCGATGCCTATCGCTCCGCCATCCAGGCGATCCGAGCGCCTGCCGAACAGGCCCGCTGATGATCTCGCGCCCGGCAGCGCCAGGGCTCCTCCTCCTGGCGGTGACATTTGTCGCCTCGCAGGCATCGGCGGGTGACTATGCCGCATTCCAGCCGATCGGCTTTTCCTCCGATGGATATGTCTTTGCGTTCGAGGAATACGGTGTCCAGGACGGCTCGGGTTTTCCCTATTCCACGATCTACGTCATCGATACCCGCAACGACACTTTTCTGCCGGGTGCGCCGGTGCGCGCAGTCGGTCGCGAAGATGGCGCCCCCCTGCACCGGATGAGACATGAGGCGCATCGGCGCGCCGCTCCGCTGATCGACGCCTACAGGCTTGCCGAGGCGCCGGGATTGCTGGCGGCCTACAATCCGATTACCGAAGCCAATGCAACGCCATTGGCCCTCACTTACGATGCCTTTGCCGCCGACGATGCCTTCCGCCAGACCTACGGCCTGACGCTCGAAGAAAAGAGCTTCGAACCAGGTGGGCTCTGCAAGGACTTCCTGAAGGAGGTCAAAGGCTTCCGCCTGTCGATGACGATGAAGGCGGGCAAGCCTGCAAGCGACGTGCTGCAGGACGATACCCGTGTGCCGGAAAGCCGCCGTTGCCCGACGGGCTATCGCATCGGCGGTGCGGTAACGCACATGAATGACGACGGCACGCAAACCCACGTTGTGATGGTGCTCGTCAAATCGCTCGGGTTCGAGGGCACGACTGACGGACGATGGATTGCGGTTCCGACGCGGATCGCAAAATGAACGAAACGGGCGCCGGGGCGGAAGTGAAATCAGCATATGCTTCCGCGCCCTCCCTCAAGCGCTCGCGATTCCTGCGGGCGTTTCCGTCCGCGGCGGAACTTGTCTTCGGCACGCCAGCCTGGGGGCTGGTGATGGTCGCTTCCGCCTGGGTCGCGCTCTGGCTGCGCGAGGGCGCCCTGACCTTCCACCTGGTGGAACTGCTGGTGATGTATGGTCTGGGCGGCATGCTGGCCTGGCCAGCTGCCCTGTTCCTCGCACGGTTTTCTACGCTTGGCCGCCCTGCCGAGACGCGGTTTGCGGCCTATCTGCTCTGCCTTTCGCTCGGCACGATCGCCGTGACGGCAATGCTCTTCGCACTCGACTATCGCGTCTTTTACGCCCGCTGGCATGCCAATACCGGTACCCGGACCTGGTTCTACCAGTTCGCCTTTACCTCGCTTGTCGCCTTCTACCAGTTCCTTGTGCTGGGCGTTCGGCTCTATCTTCCGGTTGGCGGCGCCGCACTTCTGGCCGCCAGCCTGTGGCTTGCAGGTTCGCGAGGCCGTCAATAACGTTGAGCTTGTCGGGCATCTTTGCTAGAGGCACAGCCATCCTCCACTGATGACGAAAGCTGAGAGCCCATGATCCCCCGTTATTCCCGACCGGAAATGGTGGCCATCTGGTCGCCGGAAACCAAGTTCCGCATCTGGTTCGAGATCGAGGCCCATGCCTGCGATGCGCTGGCCGAAATCGGCGTGATCCCGAAGGATGCCGCAAAGACGATCTGGGAAAAAGGCGCGCCGCCAAATTCGACGTCGACCGGATCGACGAAATCGAGGCCGTCACAAAGCATGACGTCATCGCGTTCCTGACGCATCTGGCAGAGTTCGTCGGCCCCGACAGCCGCTTCATCCACCAGGGCATGACATCCTCCGACGTGCTCGACACCTGCTTCAACGTACAGCTCGTGCGCGCAACCGACCTTTTGCTTGCTGATATCGACAAGCTGCTCGAAGCACTGAAGCGCCGCGCCTTTGAGCACAAGGATACGGTGACGATCGGCCGCTCGCACGGCATTCATGCCGAACCGACGACCTTCGGCGTCAAGCTGGCGCTTGCCTATGCCGAGTTCGATCGCTGCAAGCAGCGCCTTATCGCGGCCCGTGAAGAAGTCGCGACCTGCGCCATCTCCGGCGCCGTCGGCACCTTCGCCAATATCGACCCGCGCGTCGAGGAACACGTCGCCAAGGCGCTTGGCCTGAAGCCGGAGCCGGTTTCCACCCAGGTCATTCCGCGCGACCGCCATGCGATGTATTTCGCCACTCTTGGCGTCGTCGCCTCGTCGATCGAGCGGCTGGCAACCGAAATCCGCCACCTACAGCGCACCGAAGTCCTGGAAGCGGAAGAATACTTCTCGCCGGGACAGAAGGGCTCGTCGGCCATGCCGCACAAGCGCAACCCGGTGCTGACGGAGAACCTCACGGGTCTTGCCCGCATGGTTCGCGCCTTCGCCATTCCGGCGATGGAGAACGTAGCCCTCTGGCACGAGCGCGATATCTCGCATTCCTCGGTCGAGCGCATGATCGGCCCTGATGCGACGGTGACGCTCGACTTCGCGCTTGCCCGCCTGACCAACGTGATCGACAAGTTGCTCGTCTATCCCGACAACATGACCAAGAACATGAACAAGTTCCGCGGTCTCGTTCACTCGCAGCGTGTCCTGCTCGCTCTGACGCAGGCCGGTGTTTCGCGTGAGGACGCCTATCGCCTCGTTCAGCGCAATGCGATGAAGGTCTGGGAAGAGGGCAAGGACTTCCTTGAGGAGTTGCTTGCCGACACGGAGGTTCGCGCGGCCCTGTCGGAAGCCGACATCCGCGAAAAGTTCGATCTCGGCTACCACACCAAGCACGTCGACACGATTTTCGGCCGGGTCTTTGGCTGACGCCGCCGCGCAAAAGTGCGTAGCGCTTTTGCGATAACGACATGCGCAAGCAATAAGGGCCGGGCGCGATAGCCGCCCGGTTCGTGTCAGAGCGAAGCACGTTTCTGTGGTATTGCGCTATTATGCCCGCATTTGATGCAGTTTGCTCGAATGCGGGCATTTTTGTTAGCGAGGAATTCAATCTTTGCGTGAGATGATCGAGGCTGATCAATTCAGATCGAGGGTTCACATGGCCTACAAGGACAGTGTTCAGCGCACGGCAGCGCGCACGCAGACGAAGATTACCGGAACGGTGACCTGCAAGACGGGTGCGAGCAACGGCATCGTTACGGATCTTTCCGCAGAAGGCATCTGCTTTCAGCTCTATTTCGACATCAATGCACGCACCGGACAGGAAGTGACGATCCGCAGCGAAGAACTCGGATTTCTGACCGGCATGGTCCGCTGGTATCGCGGTGACAAGATCGGCATCAAGCTCAATCTTTCGTCCAACACCGCCGCCCAGATTTCGTCCTACTACAAATTTTTCAAGTAGGTCGGACGATCCTCACAGGAGGAAGCGGCCAGCCTCCGGGAGGCTGGCCGTTTTGTCGTTATCGCATACGGCTGCTGCGAGCACCGGGCTCAACCATCTTGCGATACATGTGCCATGTCGCGTGACCGAGGATCGGCATGATGACGGCAAGGCCGACGAAGACCGGGATCGACCCGATCAGCAGGCCGGCCGCAACGATCAGCCCCCAGAAGGCAACCGGGATGGGATTGACGAGAGTTGCGCGTATCGAGGTTTCGACGGCAGCCACAGCACCGACGTCACGATCGATCAGCAACGGGAACGACACTACGCTGATCGACAGCACGATCGCGGCGAAGACGAACCCGACGGCGTTGCCGACCAGGATCAGGTTCCAGCCCTGCTCCGTGTTGACGATGCCGTTCCAGAAGGCGGCGATCGATGCCGGCGGTTCGGCGCCGAAGATCCTGATATAGAGCGCCTGTGCCACCAGGAGCCAGGCAATGAAGATGACGAATAGCATCGCTGCGACAGCCACGATCGAGGGCAGTGCCGGAGATCGATGCAGGCGGAAGGCGTGAGGCCAGGACGTGTCCATGCCAAGTTCGCGGCGCCTGCTGATTTCATAGAGTCCGATGGCGGCGACCGGCCCGATAAGGGCAAAGCCGGACGCGAGCGGATAGAGCAGCGGCAGCATGTTGGCGCCCGCGCTCCACGTCATGAGCACGGCACCGGCGATGGGGTAGATCAAGCAGAGAAAAACATAGTGAGACGGCTTTTCGCGAAAGTCGTTGAACCCGAGGCGCAACGCGTCCATCACGTCAGCCAGGCCGATCTTTTTTATTCCGGGATGGGCGACGCTGGCGTCCGGTCCCGACAGAACATGGAATGTTGTCATGGCTCACACTCCTCAACCACTACAGAGCGGTCCCGGACCAGCGACAACGGCAAAACTCGAGCCGCATCGACCGCGACCTGCAGTGTCGATTATACATAAAATGATGCCTCTGTCGCCTACGCCTTGACTTCGACGATTTTCGACGCCACATCGCGGCCATTATGAAACTTTCCGACGCCCATATCCTCATCGTTCCCGGCTACACCAACTCCGGCCCTGACCATTGGCAGTCACGCTGGGAGAGAAAAATGTCCACCGCCCGCCGCGTGGAGCAGGCCGAATGGGCCAAGCCCGTGCGCGAGGATTGGGTGGCGCGCATGGTCGAGGAGGTCAATGCCGCTGAAAAGCCGGTGGTCATCGTCGCCCACTCCCTCGGCGTCGCGACCGCGGTCCATGCCCTGCCCCACATCGAAAAGAAGATCGCCGGCGCCTTCCTGGTGGCTCCGCCTGACGTGGCCAATGCCGCGATCCGTCCGAAGCATCTCATGACATTCGGCCCCTATCCCCGCGATCCGCTGCCGTTCCCGTCGCTGTTGATCGCAAGCCGCAACGATCCGTTCGGCTCCTATGAGCATGCCGACGAAATCGCCAAGTCCTGGGGCTCGCTGTTGGTGGATGCGGGGGAATCCGGCCACCTCAACACCGAGTCCGGGCATGGCCCCTGGCCGGAAGGCACGATGGTCTTTGCGCAGTTCCTCAGCCGCCTCCAACCCTGATCGCACTGCGAATAAGACGACTCGGCATTAATCCGAAGTTCATGGTCCGCGATCATCATCTGCCGGCAACAAATGCTGGATCGTGGGATACGTGACCGGACCGAAAGATCCCATCAGGAGCGAACGCCGCGCGCCGGCGAAGCTGAATATCGTGACGCAAGCGGCGCTGGACCAGCTGCCGGTGGCGGCGCTCGTTTTCAATGAACAAGCGTCAATCGTTTCGGTAAACCCCTATGCCAGCGAGCTTCTGCGTCTTCCGCCGGCAGAGTTGCTCAACCGTTCTCTTCGTGACCTTGTTCACCCCGACGACCATCACCTGCTGAGGCCGACCGGGACGGTGCGATCTTCCGCGTCCGCCCAGACGATCCGCTTGCATGGAGCAGCCGATATCGTTTCGGTGGTCTGCACTTCCTATGCAATGGCGGACGGTCGCATGCTGCTGATGCTGCCGGTCGACCACTTGATCGCCGAGATCGCGGGGCTTCGCAACGACGAGACGCGGTGGAAGTATGCGCTGGAAAGCGCACTTGAAGGCGTCTGGGATCACGATTTTTCGACCGGAAACCTCTTCTATTCCGCCACCTGGAAGCGCCTGCGTGGTCTGGCTGATGACGCCGAGGTCGATGGCGCGCTCGATCGCTGGATCGAGAATGTGCATCCGGACGACCGCGCGCATGTCATGGCCTCGATCGGACGCCAGGATTCTGGAGAGGTCACGTACAACACCTTCCAGTACCGCGAACGCCATGCGGACGGACACTGGGTCTGGATCGAAAGCCGCGGCGCATCCGTCGCCTATGGGCCGGACGGCAAGCCCACTCGCATCATCGGCACCGACACCGACATTACGCCGCGCAAGGAGGCCGAGGCGCGGCTGGAGGAAATCTCGCGGCGCCTGAGACTTGCCCTCGACGTATCGAAGATCGGGGTCTTCGACCATAACCTTGAAACCCAGGAGACGCTTTGGGACGAACGTATCCTCGGTATTTATGGGCTTGACCCCAAAGCCGGCGCGCCCAGCGGCCGCAGTTGGGAAGATATGCTCCACCCCGACGACCGCGAAAAGGCGATCGCCCGCGTCAATGACGGCGTCGCCGCGGGTGCACCCTTCACCAATGCGTTCCGCATCGTCCTGGCGAATGGAGAAATCCGGCACATTCGCGCCAACACGGCGTTCTATGTCGACCGCGATGGCACCCGCAAACTGATCGGCGCGAACTGGGACGTAACCGAAGACATCGCGCTGCAGGAGGAACTGCGCAAGGCCAAGGCCGCAACCGAGGCCCGCAACCGCGAGCTTGAGGAAGCGCGCATCCGTATCGAATACAACGCGTTGCACGACTACCTGACGGACCTGCCGAACAGGCGCTATCTCGACCAGATACTGGCGGACGATCCGACGCTCAACGCTATCCTCCACCTCGATCTTGATCGCTTCAAGCAGATCAACGACACGCTCGGGCATCAGGCCGGCGATGCGATGCTGACCCATGCAGCCGCAATCCTGCGGTCTCATGCCGACCAGGACGATTTCATCGCCCGCATCGGCGGCGACGAATTCGTGATCCTCTGTCGGCGCGGCCGCGGGATGGACGAGCTTGGAGATCTGGCCGCCCGCATCGTCCATGCCTTCCGCCGGCCCATTCCCTATGACGGCCAGCTTTGCCGGCTCGGGGCCAGCATCGGCATTGCCTGGAGGGGCGAGGTCGAGACGGATCCCAAGCAACTGCTGATGAATGCAGATATCGCGCTCTACCGGGCCAAGAGCCTCGGCCGCGATCGCTTCGAGGTGTTTTCCGAGCAGATCCAGAACCAGATCCTCAGCGCCAAACGCACCGGCGACGATATCCGTCAGGCGATCGAAGAAGGCCAGTTCGTGCCCTACTATCAGCCGCAGTTCGACGCCCACTCGCTGGAGCTCACCGGCGTCGAAACTCTGGTGCGATGGGACCACCCGGAACGCGGAATTCTTCCTCCGAGCCACTTTCTGAAGGTAGCTGAAGAGATCAACGCCCTGCCCGCGATCGACAGGAACATCGTCGAGATGGCCTATGCCGATTTTGCGGCCTGGGGGCGTGCCGGTCTGACCGTCCCCAAGATCTCGGTCAATGTCTCCTCGCGCAGACTGCGGGACCCGAGCCTGATTTCAGACCTTCGCGCCATGAACATCCCGCCTGGTGTCATGTCTTTCGAGCTCTTGGAATCCATCTTTCTTGACGATCTCGAAGACGAGATTGCCGCGACGATCGCCGCGCTCAACACGCTCGGTATCGAGATCGAAATTGACGACTTCGGCACCGGCCATGCCTCGATTATCGGCCTGCTCAACCTGAACCCGGCCCGCCTGAAGATCGACCGGGCGCTGGTGGGGCCGATCAACGAAAGCGCCAAGCAGGCAAAGCTCGTTCGTGCCATCATCGACATCGGGCATTCGCTCAATATCAAGGTGGTGGCCGAAGGTGTGGAAACGTGGGAGCACGCGGCGATACTGAGGGAGCTTGGCTGTGATATTCTGCAGGGCTACGCCCTGGCAAAGCCGATGAGCCGCCTCGATTTCGAACAGCGCATCAAGAGCGGCTGGAAACTGTCACCGAACGCGGATGCGCCGCCGGAAAAAGGGCGTCGCTACAAGGCGGTCAAATAAAAACCGCCCGACCTGAGGCCGAGCGGCGATATCATGGGCGTATGATAGCCTCGAAGATCAGCTGCTCTGGACTTGCTCGATGGCGACGCCGAGAAGCTCGAGCATGCGCACACGGATCTGCTCTTCGCTCTGGGCAACGCCGGCAGCGTCGAAATCGGCCTTGATCTTGCGCACAACGTCCTCGTGGCCGGCCTCTTCGAAATCGGCCACAACGACTTCCTTCGCATAGGCCTCTGGGTCGCTCTTGCCGAGCAAGCCGGCAGCCCAGAGACCAAGAAGCTTGTTGCGGCGCGCCTCAGACTTGAACCTCAGTTCCTCGTCCAGCGCAAACTTTGCTTCGAAGGCCTTTTCGCGATCCTGCATCGTCGTCATCAATTGATCTCCCGTGAGAATTCCATGCCGGAAATAGTTATGGCCATAAACCAAAACAGTGGTCAAAGTGCAATGCGAAGTTTTCTCGTTTCGTGACTTTCGTGGTACCGTAAGCATGTCGCGCAAAAGTGCGCAGCGGTTTTGCGACAACGGCATGCGAAAAACCAAAGAACGGATGCGCAAGGAGCGAATCTGAAAGGTTGCGACACGCTTTAGGTAAATCAGGGGAAGGGAAGATACGCCGATTGTGAAACGCGTTCTTTTCAGCTATGGACGCCGTGAGAAGACTCCACTAGCGCGACCCAAGTGCGCCAACAACCACAGAGACAATATCCATGAATCGTCGCCGCCGTATCTACGAGGGCAAGGCAAAGATCCTCTATGAGGGTCCCGAGCCGGGCACGCTGATCCAGTTTTTCAAGGACGACGCGACCGCCTTCAACAAGAAAAAGCATGACGTCATCGACGGCAAGGGTGTGCTGAACAACCGGATTTCCGAGTATATCTTCACGCATCTGAACCGTATCGGCATTCCGACGCACTTCATTCGCCGCCTGAACATGCGCGAGCAGTTGATCAAGGAAGTCGAGATCATCCCCCTTGAGATCGTCGTGCGCAACGTTGCTGCCGGCTCGCTGGCAAAGCGCCTCGGCATCGAGGAAGGCACCGTCCTCCCCCGCTCGATCATCGAATTCTACTACAAGGCCGATGCTCTTGATGACCCGATGGTCTCCGAAGAGCACATCACCGCATTCGGTTGGGCAAGCCCGCAGGAACTCGATGACGTCATGGCGCTTGCCATCCGCATCAACGACTTCCTGACCGGCCTGTTCCTCGGCGTCGGCATCCAGCTCGTCGATTTCAAGATCGAGTGTGGCCGCCTGTTCGAAGGCGACATGATGCGCATCATCCTGGCGGACGAGATTTCGCCGGATAGCTGCCGTCTGTGGGACATCGAGACCAAGGAAAAGCTCGACAAGGACCGCTTCCGCCGTGATTTGGGCGGGCTGGTCGAGGCCTATCAGGAAGTGGCTCGCCGTCTCGGCATCATGAACGAGAACGAGCCTGTGCGCGGCACCGGCCCCGTTCTGGTCAAGTAATTTCTGGTCAAGTTAGTTCGGGGAAAGTGAAAGTGATCAAGGCACGTGTAACCGTGACGCTGAAGAATGGCGTTCTCGATCCGCAGGGCAAGGCAATTGAAGGTGCGCTCGGCGCACTCGGCTTCGACGGCATCGGCCAGGTCCGCCAGGGCAAGGTCTTCGATCTACAGATCGAAACCGGCGACAAAGCCAAGGCCGAGGCCGACCTCAAGGCGATGTGCGAAAAGCTGCTCGCCAACACAGTGATTGAAAACTACACCATCTCCCTCGCCTGATGGCGGCGGAGTGCCGCGGATGGCCTGACGTGAAGGCCGGCGTGATCTGGAAATAATGAGGAGGCCCATCTGACATGGGCCATCCTCACGCAGATCAGCCGAAACGACATCGAAGGGGCATACTGTCCGCGGCTCGATGGTTTCGAAATAGCAGGATGCGCAGTGCATCCAATATCGGCCCGAGCGCGTCAAATTGCGCTTCGGCCGCATCGGAAACCGCCTCGAATTGCATGAGCTTCAAGAGGCGCAGGCAGGGTTTGAACCGCACCATGAAGTCAGCCGTCGTCCAGCTTCCAGGCCTCAACCGCGATCGCGACATGATCGCTGCCCTCACCAAGATCTCCGGCAAGGCGCCCGTAACCGTCTGGCAGACCGAAACGGAGATCCCTGATGTCGACCTGATCGTCATCCCCGGCGGTTTCTCCTACGGTGACTATCTGCGCTGCGGCGCGATTGCCGCGCGCATGCCGGTCATGCAGGCGATCAAGGCGAAGGCCGAAAAGGGCGTGAAGGTCCTCGGCGTCTGCAACGGTTTCCAGATCCTGGTCGAGGCCGGTCTGCTCCCGGGCGCGCTGATGCGCAACGCATCGCTCAAGTTCGTCTGCCGCGAGGTCAAGCTCGAAGTCGTCAACGCCGACACCGACTTTACCCGCGCCTATTCCAAGGGACAGATCATCCGCAGCCCGGTTGCGCACCACGACGGCAACTACTTCGCCGACGCGGAGACCCTGAAGACGATCGAAGGCAACGGCCAGGTCGTGTTCCGCTACGCCGAAGGCACCAATCCGAATGGCTCGATGGGCGATATTGCCGGCGTGATGAACACGGCCGGCAACGTGCTCGGCATGATGCCGCATCCGGAAAACCTGATCGAGGCGGCTCATGGCGGCGCCGATGGTCGCGGCATCTTCGCTTCGGCTCTCGAAGTAATCGCCGCTTAACCGTCGCGCTGATAGAAGGCATCCGACCATCCCCGTAACGCAAGCGAGACCGTCGATGCCTTCCATGTTTTCTAGACGCCTGACCGGCCCTGCTTGCGCGGCGTTCGCCCTGACGCTTCTGGCGTCCTGCCAAACATCGCGCCCGCCGGCGCCGACGGCAAGCTCGGCAGCCCTGCCGACAATGGAACGCGTGGCGCTCGGCGCCAACAGCTGCTGGTTCAAATCGGGCGATGCTGCCTTCAAGAACTACCGGCTTGCCCCTGAACTCAATTCCTTCTCCGGACGTCCCCGCATCCTGATCGTGCCGCGCAAGTCGCCGGAAGCACGGCCGCTTGCCGTCATCCAGGCGGAAGGCCAGCCGGCGCGGTTGCAGGCGTTCGGACCGCTCATGAGCGAACCGGTCGCCACCCGCATGAGTGCAGATATCCGGCGTTGGGCCGCTGGCGGCCAGGGCTGCAATTAATCCAGGCACCGGTTGAGAGTTCGGACGCTGTTGGCTGGTGCCCTCAGCGTTCGCTGATGCGCGTCGCAATCTCTAGGGCATACGGCGCTTTGTTCGCATGCCGCTATCGCAAAACCACCGCACGCTTTGTGTGATGCCCGTTAACGCCAGAACGCCACGGACGATTCCCGCCGGGCATCCTTCTCGCAGACCCCGATATCGATCAGTTGCCAATCGCTCATCTCTTCGAGAGCTAACCGGCTGCGTCTCTTGGCGGCCAGGAAACAATAGAGCCGCCAGAGACGTTGAAGCGCGTTCTTAGCACTCCCCGAGATTTCGACATCAAACCCGATCTTGCGACGCGCGCGAGGGGCCTTTTTCACGACTGCCGAGCAAATTGTATCAATTGTACTCATTGTAGGCTCCAATGCATCGATTGCTATCATTGCATTGGTGATAATTGACATATTTCGCTGTGTAATCTAGGTAATTGTCACTATGACAAATTGGCTCCCGGACATTCAGCAGGGTCATGGTCCGCTTTATGCGCGGATCGCCGACCAGATCGAACAGGCAATTGGCGAAGGCGCCCTGCCCGTCGGCGCAAAATTGCCGCCGCAGCGCAATCTCGCCTATGACATTGGTGTCACCATTGGTACCATTGGACGCGCCTACAATATCGTGCGCGAACGCGGCCTCGTCAGCGGCGAGGTCGGGCGCGGAACCTATGTTCTCGATCACCAGGAAAGCCGCCCGCCCGAGCAGGCCGATCCGCTGACCACATCCTTGGCCGGCACCCGGCCGCTGATTGCACCCGCCGGCAAATTGCGCTTCGACAGCACCGCGGCGCCGGACATCGGCCAGGGCTTTGTCCTGAGTGAGCTCTTGAGCGAGATCAGCCGCGATCACCACGCCGACATTGCCAGCTACGCGCGCAATTTCCCGGATCACTGGTTTGAGGCCGGATGCCAATGGCTGGCGCGCGGCGGCTTTCGTCCCTCGCCTGAAACGATCGTGCCGACGCTCGGAGCGCACGCGGCTGTCATTGCCGTGATCGCGGCAGTCACCTCGCCCGGCGATCGTATCGCCTTCGAGACCTTGACCTATTCCCAGGTCAGCCGCAGCGCCGGCTTGATCGGGCGCCGCACGACCCTGATGGAATCGGATGAATTCGGCCTGATTCCCGAGGATTTCGAGCGGGTCTGCGCGCAGCAGCATCCCAAGCTCGCCTTCCTTATGCCAAGCGCGCAGAATCCGACCGTTGCCGTCATGCCGCTCGCCCGGCGTCAGGCGATTGCCGATATCGCCCGCAAGTACGGTGTCTGGCTGGTGGAGGACGATCTCTACGGCGCCATGACCGGCGATCCGACGCCGCCTTTAGCGGAGCTTGCACCTGAGCGGACCTTCCTGGTTGGTGGTCTTTCAAAGTCTGTTGCTGCCGGTGTGCGCGGCGGCTGGGTTGCCTGCCCTCCCCATTTCAGCCAGCGCATTCGCATTGCCCACAAGATGGTCAGTGGCGGCCTGCCGTTCATCCTGGCGGAGCTGTGTTCGCGGCTGGTGCTTTCCGGAGCGGCCACTATTCTGCGCGGCAAGGGTATCGAAGAGATCCGGGCGCGCGAGGCGATTGCCCGCGAAGTGTTCGATGGCATCGAGTTCAGCTCGCATCCGTGCGTTCCCTTCCTCTGGATGAAGCTGCCGGAACCGTGGCTTTCCGGCACATTCAAGCAGGCTGCACTGCAGGAAGGCGTGCTCGTCGACGACGAGGACGAATTCAAGGCCGGCCGGGCGGACCGCGTCTTTCACCGTATCCGTATCGGCTTTTCCTCACCGGCCGACCGTGCCGAAGTGCGCAACGGCTTCCAGACTTTGCGGCGGTTGCTCGACAGCGGACGAGTGGGTTACGACAGTTTCGACTGATAACCCGGTGTCCCGTATGTTTTAGCAGTCTTGTGTAGATCGATTCGCCTCAACAATTCGGCATGCCAGCATTGCTTTTTCTTCGTTCATCCCACCGCCTCGCGACATCGTCGCTTGTTCTCGTCAGTTTGCTTTCGACAGCGCCTGCGAATATGCCGCAGCCGGATTCAGATTAAACGAGCATTGGAACCTGTCGGCAACGGTGGCGCATGCCTCGCATGCCGAACTTTGCGGCGGCCCCAACGATGGCTCGACCCGTGCCGATCTCGCACTCGGCTACAAGTTCTGACAGGTCGGCACCACCTGAGGCGCGTGAGGGCATCAAAAAGGGCGGCAACCGTTGTTGATCGCCCGTATTTTTCTGTCGCGCCGCGCCGCAGCATACGCTAAAGAAGCGGCAAAGCGCCCCCTGTGTCTGTTGCGGTTCGCACGCGCCATATCCCGTGGAAGGATTGCGCGCCGCCCGAAGGATTTGACGGTCGACGATGACGATTTCCAACACCCGCCCCATCACCCCGGAACTCATCGCCTCGCACGGGCTCAAGCCCGACGAATACGAGCGCATTCTCGGCCTGATCGGACGCGAGCCGACCTTTACCGAGCTCGGCATTTTTTCGGCGATGTGGAACGAGCACTGCTCCTACAAGTCTTCCAAGAAGTGGCTTCGCACGCTGCCGACCAAGGGCCCGCGCGTCATCCAGGGTCCGGGTGAAAACGCCGGCGTCGTCGACATCGATGATGGCGACTGCGTCGTCTTCAAGATGGAGAGCCACAACCATCCGTCCTATATCGAGCCCTACCAGGGTGCTGCGACCGGCGTCGGCGGCATCCTGCGCGACGTCTTCACCATGGGCGCCCGTCCGGTTGCGGCGATGAACGCCCTGCGCTTCGGCTCGCCGGATCACCCGAAGACCCGCCACCTCGTTTCCGGCGTCGTTGCCGGCGTCGGCGGCTACGGCAATTCCTTCGGTGTTCCGACCGTCGGCGGCGAAGTCGAGTTCGATGCCCGCTATAACGGCAACATCCTCGTCAACGCCTTTGCCGCCGGTCTCGCCAAAAGCGATGCGATCTTCTACTCCAAGGCCGAAGGCGTCGGCCTCCCGGTCGTCTATCTCGGCGCCAAGACCGGCCGTGACGGCGTCGGCGGCGCGACCATGGCCTCGGCCGAGTTCGACGAATCGATCGAGGAAAAGCGCCCGACCGTGCAGGTCGGCGACCCCTTCACCGAAAAGTGCCTGCTCGAAGCCTGCCTCGAGCTGATGCAGACGGGTGCCGTCATCGCCATCCAGGACATGGGTGCAGCCGGCCTCACCTGCTCGGCCGTCGAAATGGGCGCCAAGGGCGACCTCGGCATCGAGCTTAACCTCGACACCGTGCCGGTGCGCGAAGAGCGCATGACCGCTTACGAAATGATGCTTTCGGAAAGCCAGGAGCGCATGCTCATGGTGCTTGAGCCGGCCAAGGAAGAAGTCGCCAAGGCGATCTTCGTCAAGTGGGGCCTCGATTTCGCGATCGTCGGCAAGACCACGGACGACCTGCGTTTCCGCATTCTGCATCAGGGCGAAGAAGTGGCGAACCTGCCGATCAAGGAACTGGGCGACGAAGCGCCGGAATACGACCGTCCCTGGACCCCGGCCAAGGTCCCGACCGCGCTTGCGACCAACGACATCCCGCAGACGGACGTTGCTGATGCGCTCGTGCAATTGGTCGGTTCGGCCAACAATTCCTCGCGCCGCTGGGTCTACGAACAATACGACACGCTGATCCAGGGCAACTCGCTGCAGCTGCCGGGCGGCGACGCCGGCGTTGTGCGCGTCGAGGGTCACCAGAGCAAGGCGCTGGCCTTCTCCTCCGACGTGACGCCGCGTTATGTCGAGGCGGATCCGTTCGAAGGCGGCAAACAGGCGGTTGCCGAATGCTGGCGCAACCTGACGGCAACCGGCGCGCTGCCGCTGGCAGCAACCGACAATCTCAATTTCGGCAACCCGGAACGTCCTGAGATCATGAGCCAGCTGGTCCATGCCATCAAGGGCATCGGTGAGGCCTGCACCGCGCTTGATTTCCCGATCGTTTCCGGCAACGTCTCGCTCTACAACGAGACCAACGGCCAGGGAATCCTGCCGACCCCCACCATCGGCGGCGTCGGCCTGATCAAGGACTGGTCGAAGATGGCGCGCATCCGGTTTGCCGCTGCCGGCGAAACGATCCTGCTTGCCGGCGCGCCGGAAGGCCTCGGTTCGCACATCGCCCAGTCGGTCTACATGCGCGACGTCCATGGCCGCACTGACGGTCCGGCGCCGCATGTCGACCTCGCACATGAGCGCAAGGTCGGTGACTTCGTCCGTGGGCTGATCGTCGACGGTCTGGCGACATCAGTTCATGACTGCTCGTCCGGCGGCCTGGCTCTCGCCGTTGCCGAAATGGCGATGGCTTCGGATATCGGCGCGACCGTGGATGTGGTCGAAGGTCATGATCCGATTGCTGTTTTCTATGGCGAAGACCAGGGACGCTACGTGCTGACGGTTGCGGCCGGTAACGTCGCTGCCGTTCGCGCCCGTGCGGAAAAGGCAGGCGTTGCCCTGCCGGAAATCGGCAAGACCGGCGGCGATGCCGTCAAGCTCGGTGCAGCGCGCGCCGTCGCAATTCAGCAATTGCGCTCGGCCCATGAATCGTGGTTCCCTGACTTTATGGACGGCTCCAGCAACGCTGCTGCTGCCGCAGAATAATAAAGGGAGTTGGCATATCATGCCCATGGCACCAGGCGACATCGAAGACATGATCAAGGCAGGAATTCCCGGCGCCAAGGTCACGATCCGCGATTTGGCCGGTGACGGCGACCACTATGCCGCCGAAGTCGTGGCCGAAGTCTTTCGCGGAAAGACCCGCGTGCAGCAGCACCAGATGGTCTACAACGCATTGAAGGGCAACATGGGCGGCGTTCTGCACGCCCTTGCCCTTCAGACCAGCGCGCCGGAGTAAGGCTGGAATGGCCGACCTGATCAAGGAACTGGTCAGTGGCGTTGTCGACAGCGCGCTGAAGGAAATCCTGAAGAAGACCGGCGTCAAGCGGACCGCGACGAAGCGGACCAAGCGCCGGACGCGCAAGGCGGCGACGGGTGGCATTCTAGGGGATATCCTGGAAGCCGCCATCGGAAAGCCGGCCAAGAAACAGGTGAGCCGGCGGCGAACCGCCAGCGCACGCAGCAAGACCCGTCGCCGTTCGGCCTGAGCAGTTGTATTAAAACCACATCTTGAGGCCCATCAATATTTGTTGCACTTGGGTGATGAAAATCACCGATATGCATGCTATCTAAGGCCCAATCGATATCCGGTCCTTGAAACCGGGCGCAGGAAGGATGAAAAGATGAGCGGAATTCACGAATTCATCGCGAACGAAGTCAAGACCAACGACGTGGTGCTCTTCATGAAGGGTACGCCGCAGTTCCCACAGTGTGGGTTCTCCGGCCAGGTGGTCCAGATTCTCGATTACATCGGCGTCGACTACAAGGGCATCAATGTCCTTGCCGACGCGGACCTGCGTCAGGGCATCAAGGACTATTCGAGCTGGCCGACCATCCCACAGCTTTACGTGAAGGGTGAATTCGTCGGCGGTTGCGACATCGTCCGCGAAATGTTCCAGGCTGGCGAGCTCCAGTCGCACCTGCAGGAACAGGGAATCTCGGTCAAGGGCGCCGCTGCCTAAGTCAGGCCGCCAACTCCGATCTGGTCGGAAAAGGCGG
This sequence comes from Ensifer sp. 1H6, assembly GCF_001976035.1. Lineage (NCBI taxonomy): Bacteria > Pseudomonadati > Pseudomonadota > Alphaproteobacteria > Hyphomicrobiales > Rhizobiaceae > Ensifer > Ensifer sp. 1H6. The sequence goes on from NZ_MOAI01000002.1 coordinate 145,684, forward strand.
GTGACCGCCTTTTTTGATTCCGGAATTAAATCCGGATCGTCTAATTTTCGTTGTTCTTTACTAGGCGGAGCACACTCACGCTCTGTCATGAAGTGGTCGCGATAAAGCGGCATAAGCAGCCTGAAAGGGCGTTCGCCCGTTCCCATGCTCCGGCTTGGCCCGGCTGCCCATCGCCGATAGTCCCTTTCGCTTCACATCGGATGCCGCCTGCACCGCTGCGCCGGACCAGGCCCGTCCCCTCAACTGTTCTCGACATGCCGACCGGCATTTTGCCAGCCGACGTCGCCTCTTTCCGGAACAAACTCCGGTCTTGACCTATTTCGGTTGCGTCCGGCGCGCCGCAAGGATTTTGCCTATGACGAGCATGACAGACGAAGCGGCCGCTCCCGGCCTCAGCAAATTTCAGTTCATCGCCTTGATGGCGATGCTGATGGCGGTCAATGCCGTGTCGATCGATATCATGTTGCCCGGCCTGCAGGAGATCGGCGCCAGCCTTGGTGTAACCGACGAAAACCATCGGCAATATGTCATCACCGCCTATCTTATCGGTATGGGCGTGGCGCAGCTTTTCTTCGGCCCGTTGTCTGATCGATTCGGCCGCAAGGCGCCGCTGCTCGTCGGCCTCGGCATTTATGGTGTCTGCGCGATCGCAATCGTCATCGTGCCGACCTTCGGCGCGCTGCTGGCGTTGCGCTTCGTCCAGGGCATCGGTGCAGCCGCGACCCGTGTTATTACCGTGTCGATCGTTCGCGACGTCTATGGCGGCCGTCGCATGGCTGAAGTGATGTCGCTGATCATGATGGTGTTCATGATCGTGCCGGTCATAGCGCCGAGCGTCGGCCAGTTGATCATGATCTTTGCCGAATGGCACATGATCTTCGTCGTCATCGCGCTCTTTGCCTTCACGATCGCAACGCTTGTGGTGTTCCGGCTTCAGGAAACGCTGAACCCGGATCATCGCCGCGCCTTTACCCCTTCGGTCATCCTCAGCGGCTTCAAGATCGTCCTGACGAACCGGCTGTCGCTGTTCTATACGCTGGCGACATCCGTTATCCTCGGGGCGCTCTTCGGCTTCATCAACTCTGCCCAGCAGATCCTGGTCGGGGTCTATGGGCTGGGCCTGTGGTTTCCGGTCGTGTTTGCGGCATTTGCCGGGATGATGGCGGTCGCGTCCTTCACTAATTCGCAGCTCGTTCGGCGCTTCGGCATGCGGGCGCTGTCGCATGCTGCCCTACTCGGCTTCACGCTGGCGAGCTTCCTCTGGATGGCGGCGTCGCTTTATGGTCCGGTGCCCTTCCCGCTGTTCGTGGTGCTCTATGGCGCCGCCATGTTCCAGTTCGGGCTGATCGCGTCGAACTTCAATGCGATGGCGATGGAGCCGCTCGGCCACGTCGCCGGCACGGCCTCCTCGGTGCTCGGCTTCACCCAGACCATCGGCGGCGGCGTCATCGGCGCCTTCATCGGCCAGGCTTTCGATGGGACGGCGACACCGCTCGCGATCGGCTACTTCACCGTCGCGGCGATCGGCGTCGTCTTCGTCCTCATCGCCGAACGCGGAAAGCTGTTCAAGGCACACAATCCGGCAGGCTGACGATAGCCTGCCGGCCGATTATTCCTCCCAGATCTGCTCTTCACGGGTTCGCACAATGACCACGATCACCACACAATCCGAACATGTCGACGGGGTTTCGGGCGCGGCCCGCCTCAATATGGGCCTCGTCGAATTCATCATCACCATTGCCGTCATGACGGCGAGCGTGGCAATCGCCATCGACAGCATGCTGCCGGCATTACCGAGCATCGGCCAGTCGCTGAGCGTCGCCAACTCCAACGACACCCAGCTCGTCATCGGCGTGTTCTTCCTTGGCTTCGGGCTTTCGCAGATCTTCTTCGGCAGCCTTTCCGATACGTTCGGACGTCGCGCCGTGCTGCTCGGCGGCCTTGCCTTCTTCACCGTGTCGATGTTTGCCGCCGCCCTGACCCAGAGTTTCGAAATGCTGCTGGTCCTGCGCTTCGTCCAGGGCATCGGCGCTGCCGCCGTGCGCATCACCACCATGGCGATCGTGCGTGACTGCTTCGGTGGTCGCGAGATGGCGCGGGTGATGTCCTACGTCATGATCGTTTTCATGATCGTTCCGATCGTCGCACCGTCGATCGGTCAGCTCGTCATCCTCTACGCCAACTGGCACTGGATCTTCATCCTGATCGGCATCGTCGGCGCTGTCCTCTTCGTCTGGGCACTGGCCCGCATGAAGGAATCGCTGCCGAAGGAAGAGCGCCTGCCGCTTTCCGTCTCATCGGTCGCATCCGGCTTCAAGACGGTGCTGACCAACCGCATCACCTGCGGCTACATGATCGGCATGACGATGTTCACCGCGGTCATCTGCGCCTACATCGTCACCGTCCAGCAGATCTTCGGCGAGGTCTATGGCCTCGGCGAGTGGCTGCCGATCGCCTTTGCCGGCACTGCCGGCGGCATCGCCGTTGCCAATTTCGCCAACGGCTTCTTCGTGCGCAGCTTCGGCATGCGCCGCATCTCGCACGTGTCGATGATCCTGTTCACGCTGATTTCCGTGATCGGCTTTGCCATGTCGCTCTGGGGCACGCCGGCATTCGTCATCAGCTACCTGATGTTCTCGGTTCTTCTGATGTTCTTCGCTGTCATCGCCACCAACTTCACCGCGATCAGCCTGGAGCCGATGGGTCACCTTGCCGGAACGGCGACCGCGATCACCGGTTTCGTCTCGACGACCGGCGGCGCACTGCTCGGTGGCGCCGTCGGCCAGTTGTTCAATGGCACGCTGCAGCCGTTGCTCGGGGGCTTTGCCCTCTTCGGGCTCGTGACGATCCTGGCCACCCTTTGGGCCGAAAAGGGCAAGCTCTTCACCCATCCCGGCGACAAGGATGTCTCGCTCGACCACGGCGGCGGCCATATGTGATATCGACCTCACCAACAAAAAGCCCGCCTGGATCGCTCCAGGCGGGCTTTTCTGTTTCGACGATGTCGGTGTTTAGATGGTGAAGACTTCGCGACGCAGCGTTTCCCAGCTGTCCTTGTCGGTCGTCAGCAGCAGGCCGCCATTGAGGTGGGCAGGCAGATAGGGCGCGCCGTCGAAGCGTGCGGCATAGGCACCCGCCTCCTGCGCGATCAGTGTGCCGGCCAGATGATCCCAGGGCATCAGCTTCTGGTACATCAAGAAGTGGATGTAGCCGCCGGCAAGGATGCGATACTCGTGCGCGGCGCACCGGTAGCTGGTCGCAATACGGACCTTGGCCAAGTTGGCCATGACTTCGCGCCGCGCCTCTTGGCTGTAGAAGCCCGTCGAGGCGCCGCCGACCATGCTTTCAAGCGGAACGCCTGCAGTCACCGACATGCGCTCCTGCGAGCCGTCAGGACGGCACATCCAGGCGCCGGAGCCCTTCTCGGCGATTACCCAGTCGTTGCCAAGCGGGTCGTAGATGATGCCGGCAACGGTCTCGCCCTTGGACACGACGCTCGCCATGACGCCGAACAGCGGCAGGCCGGCTGCGAAGTTAAAGGTGCCGTCGATCGGATCGACGACGACGGCGAGATCGGCGTCTGCCAGCTTGTCGAGCAGCGCCGGATCGGCAGCAACGGATTCTTCGCCGATGAACACGGCGCCTGGCGCAATCTCATCCATGCGTGCCTTGATCAGGCGCTCGGCTGCCTCGTCGCCCTCGGTGACGAGATCGATCGCTTCCGACTTCATCCGGACATCGCCCGCGCCGAGATTACGAAACCGCGGCAGGATTTCTTTGACCGCAGCCTCCTGCAGCAGATTGGCAAGGGCGGCGATGTCGACGGAATGGCTCATTCTTTGGGCTCCGGCGAGAGGGACTGGAAGTCGAAAAGCTTGGGGTCGAGCAGATGCGAGGGGTTCACATGGCCGAGCGCCCGCAGCATCGTGTCCTTGCGGCCCGGCATGCGTCGTTCGAGGTCGGCAAGCATTGCCTTCATGGCATTGCGCTCAAGGCCGTCCTGCGAGCCGCAGAGGTCGCAGGGAATGATCGGAAATTCCATGGCAGTGGCAAATTTCGCCAAGTCGTCCTCTGCCGCATAGGCCAGCGGCCGCAGCAGCATCAGGTCGCCTTCGTCGTTCAGAAGCTTCGCCGGCATCGAGGCGAGCCTGCCGCCGTGGAAGAAATTCATGAAGAACGTCTCCAGAATATCCTCGCGGTGATGGCCGAGCACCAGCGCATCGCAGCCCTCTTCGCGCGCGATCCGGTAAAGATTGCCGCGGCGCAGCCGCGAACAGAGCGAGCAATAGGTGGCGCCTGTCGGCACCTTTTCCTTCACGATCGAATAGGTGTCGCGATACTCGATACGGTGCTTAACGCCGATCGAGGCCAGGTATTCCGGCAGGATATGCTTCGGAAAATTCGGCTGCCCCTGATCGAGGTTGCAGGCGACAAGCTCGACGGGCAGCAGCCCGCGCCATTGCAGGTCCATCAGCAGTGCCAGCAGGCTATAGCTGTCCTTGCCGCCTGAAATCCCGACCAGCCAGCGCTTGGCGCCCTTCAGCATGCCGAAATCGTCGAGCGCCTGGCGCGTCTGCCGCAAGAGCCGCTTGCGCAGCTTGTTGAAGGAGACCGACGACGGCATGCGTTCGAAGATCGGATGAAGACCCGTCTCGATATCGCCGTCTTCAACGGCATTGTCGATTGCGTCAGGCGAAAGGGCTGGCGAATGATCCATGGCAACGATCCTGGAATGGCCGGCTCGGGAAGGAGAGCGCACGGCACGTCACGGCCAGCACTTGCCCCGTTCCATCCGCAAGATCAAGGGAAAACGGCCCTTCGTCCGAAATCAGGAGCCAAACACCGACCAACCGGTGCGGGCGGCCAACATCTCCAGCGCCAGCGATCCCAACAGCGAATTGCCGTTCTCGTTCAGGCCCGGCGACCAGACGGCGACGGAGGCCTTGCCGGGTGCGACCGCGAGAATGCCGCCGCCAACACCGCTCTTGCCGGGCAGACCGACGCGATAGGCGAAATCGCCCGAGCCGTCATAGTGGCCGCAGGTCAGCATCAGCGCGTTGATACGTCGGGCCCGCTGGCGCGATACGACGGAATGGCCGGTCAGCGGGTTGGTGCCGCCGGCTGCCAGAAACAGGCCCGCCTTGGCGAGCTGGCTGCAGGTCATTGCCAGAGCGCAATGGTGGAAATAGACGCCGAGCACATGCTCGACCGGGTGATCGAGCCGGCCGAAGGAGCGCATGAAGTTGGCAAGCGCGAAATTACGGAAGCCGGTCGCCGTCTCGGAGCGCGCGACCTCGTGGTCTATGACGATGGCATCGTCATCTGCGAGATAACGAACGAACTGGACGATCTCGCCGATCAGTTCGCGCGGCGTGTGGCCGGCAAGGATCAGGTCGCTGATGGTGATCGCGCCGGCATTGATGAACGGGTTGCGCGGCTTGCCGCCTTCCTGCTCGAGCTGGACGATCGAGTTGAAGGCCGAGCCTGAAGGTTCGCGGCCGACGCGGTGCCAGATGGTCTCACCGTGCTTGCCGAGCGCCAGCGTCAGGGTGAATACCTTGGAGACGCTCTGGATGGAGAACGGCACCTCGGCGTCGCCGACCCGGTGCACCTGCCCGTCGGTGGTGACGATTGCCATTCCGAAGTGTTTCGGAGAAACGCGCGCAAGCTGTGGGATGTAGTCGGCGACCTTGCCCTCGCCGAGCCGTGGCGTCAGCTCGCGGTAAATGTCCTCGATGATCGCCTGCAGGTCCTGCGGCGTCTTCTGCTCCGGCATGCGATTTCCCCTTCGTCGCGCGAGCCATTGTCCCGCCGAGGCGACCAAGTCCCCGTCGCGGAACAAGACGCGCGGCAGATCAAACAGCCACGTATCTGAAGAGACAAAAAAACCGCCCGTTTCCGGGCGGTTTCGATCGTTCACAAGGCCAGAGCCTCGGATTAACGCGAATAGAATTCGACGACGAGGTGCGGTTCCATGACGACGGCGTAAGGCACGTCGGAGAGAACCGGAACGCGGACGAAGGTTGCAACCATCTTGTTGTGGTCGACTTCGATGTAATCCGGAACGTCGCGCTCAGCGAGCTGAACGGCTTCGAGAACCGTAACGAGCTGCTTGGACTTTTCCTTGACTTCGATGACGTCGCCCGGCTTGCAACGGTAGGAACCGATGTTGACGCGAACGCCGTTAACCTTGACGTGGCCATGGTTGACGAACTGACGTGCGGCGAAAACGGTCGGAACGAACTTTGCGCGGTAGACGATCGCGTCGAGACGCGATTCGAGCAGGCCGATCAGGTTCTCCGGGGTGTCGCCCTTGCGGCGGTCAGCTTCGGCGAAGATCGCACGGAACTGCTTTTCGCGGATGTCGCCGTAGTAGCCCTTGAGCTTCTGCTTGGCGCGCAGCTGCACACCGAAGTCCGAAAGCTTGGACTTGCGACGCTGGCCGTGCTGGCCCGGGCCGTATTCGCGGCGGTTAACCGGCGACTTCGGACGGCCCCAGATGTTTTCGCCCATACGGCGGTCAATTTTGTACTTGGACGATTCGCGCTTGCTCATCGCATTTCCTTTCAGTCGGTTACACCGGTCTGTTGCCAAACCGGATCAAGGAAACACGCCCTCCTCTGAACCCATTTTGAGAGTTCTGACAGGATTCTCACGATCACGCTGCCGGAGAAACCACGGGACATGTCAAATGAAACACCGGACATTTCTGCCCGGCGTTGGGGCGGCTTTAGGGCTTCCAGCCGCCATTGTCAAACGAAATCACCGTATTCGGCACCATTTCAGGCAGGGTCGCCAGCCTGTTGGTTTTCCAAGGAAACAAGCAGCGTTTTCAATAGCGCTGCCAGTGCTGCGCGTTCCTCCGGCTTCAGACCTGCGATATAGCGCGCCTCGCTCGCCATGTCAGCCCGAAACGCGGCTTCGGCAAGCGCTATGCCCTTCTCCGTCAACCCAACCACGCTGCTGCGTCCATCCGATACCGAGCGCTCGCGCAGGATCAGCCCCGCCTTTTGTAATCGATCGAGTCGATGTGTCAGTCCGCCTGACGAAATCATCAGCAATGTATAAAGGTCGGTCGGCGTGAGGCGATACGGTGGGCCGGAGCGCCGGAGTGTTGAGATCACGTCGAATTCGCCGCGGTCGAGACCGAAGGAGGCAAAGGTTTCCTCGATCGACGGACGCACGAGATTAGAAAGCCGATAGGCCCGCCCGAGGATGGTCATTGGCTCCGTATCGAGATCCGGCAATTCGCGATCCCATTGCGCGCGCAACCGGTCGACGTGGTCCCTCTCCTCTTGCTCATGCTGCATTATCAACTCCGCGGTGTTTGGCAATATATCTTGACGAGAAGATATTTTTACATAATATCTTCTCGTCAAGATAATTCATTCGAACCGGTAAACCAACCCCGATGGAGGCCAGCATGTTTCATGTCATTCCCCGTGCAGAGCAGAAACAGAGCCCCAACCGGACGATCCTCTTTGAAGGGGGGCAGTACGGCACGCCGGTTTCGCTTTTCCTGATGGATGCGGAGCCTGGCCAAGGGCCGGCGCTTCACGTTCACCCCTATCCGGAGACCTGGCTCATTCATTCGGGCGAGGCGGAGTTCACGGTCGGTGAGCAGACGCTCATCGGCAAGGCCGGCGACATCATCATCGTCGATCCCAGCACGCCGCACCGTTTCGTCAACAGCGGCAACACCCGGCTTGAGATGACCTGCATCCACGCGTCCGACCGCGTGATTCAGGAGTGGGTTTGACGCCCCGCAAGCGACGGGTGGCGTTGTGCATCGGTACCGTCTCGTCTTCAAATACTTGGAATTGAAGCCTCGGGCGGAGGACGTGCCTATTCAGCTGCAGCGGCGGACGGATCCATTGCATCCGGCCCGTTGGCGTCGCCCGGCGCCGTTTCGTGGCCGAGGTCCGGAAAGGCGACTATACGCTTGCCGGTGAAATCGGCATGGACGACAACGAGCCCATTCTCCTCGAAATAGCCGAGCAGGCGTCTGGCGCGTCGTGCGGAATGGGTGCCGTAGGCGCGCGCGATCATCGCGTCCGACGGACAGGCAAGGCCGCGCACGGCCGCCTGCGCCATCATCAGGAACACGCCCTGCAGGTCCTCGGTGACGCGATCGGCAAGCCGGAGCGCCGACGCCCAGGCCTCTGTCGCCGCAGTCTCAGTGTCGACGCCGGAGCGGGCAATTGCCATCTTGCGCCGAAATGCGCTCAAGGACAGGGCTGCTCCCGGCACGCGGCGAATCCGGCAGCGCACGAGGAAATCCTGGAACAGTTCGGCATCCGGCCGGAACGCGGCATCGGGATTGGCGAGAATCTCGGTAAACAGACCGTCCAGCAGCGCACCGCGCTCCTCCGCCGACATTTCCGGCTGGGCTGGCCTGGTTTCCACCGGGGCGACCGGTTCGGGGCGCGGCCGGGAAAGCTCCGCGAGAATATCGGTTGCCGGGCGCGGCGGCGGTACGGCACGGCGCATGATCGGCCGCGTCAGTTCGTCGGCGTCAGGCGTGAAGATCAGGTCTTCCACGTCCTGCGGCGCTTCCGGCAGCGGCATCAGCTTCGGGCTCGTCGAGCGTGCTGAAGTCTCGACGGCACCGATCGTCACCTTCAGCGGCCGGCGCGACAGCGCCGGGCCAAGGGCGACGAAGGAGCCGCGCTTCAGATCGCGGAACATTTCGGCCGTGCGGCGATCCATGCCGAGCAGGTCGGCAGCGCGCAGCATGTCGATATCAAGGAATGTGCGGCCCATCAGGAAGTTGGACGCCTCCGCCGCCACGTTCTTGGCAAGTTTTGCCAGGCGCTGCGTGGCGATGACGCCGGCAAGTCCACGCTTTCGGCCACGGCACATGAGGTTGGTCATCGCGCCGAGCGAGATCTTGCGGACTTCTTCGGTGACGTCACCAGCGACCGACGGCGCAAACATCTGCGCTTCGTCGACCACCACGAGTACGGGATACCAGTATTCCCGATCCGCATCGAACATGGCGTTCAAGAAGACGCCGGCGCTGCGCATCTGCTGTTCGATGTCGAGACCTTCGAGCGAAAGCACGCAGGAAACTCGGTGCTGACGAATGCGCGTGGCAATGCCGATCAGCTCAGCGTCCGTGCGCTCACCCTCGACGACCACATGGCCGAACTTGTCGGCAAGTGTGACGAAATCGCCCTCGGGGTCGATGATGCATTGCTGCACCCATGGCGCAGACTGCTCCAGCAACCTTCTTAGAAGGTGCGATTTTCCCGAACCGGAATTGCCCTGCACCAGAAGACGGGTGGCCAGAAGCTCTTCGATATCGAGCGAGGCCGAGGTCCCTTCGGACGTCGCTCCCATGTCGATGCCGACCTTCATTTCCACCTCTTCATTTTGGATTGATTCGCGACCATGCTGAGTTCGCCAAACGAGCGACACCTAGCACGGTTTTGCCGGCGGTCATGCAACCGCTGCAGAAAACCCACAGGGAATACCGCGTTGTGGACCATGGAAAGATCGGCCAGTTCACCCGGTTGTTTGCGCGGAAACGTTGAATAAACCTATTGATACATCTTTAACAAGCGCCTGCCCCGGCCCATACGTCTTTGAGCGACCGGGATTTCCGGGCCACGAATGGATCAGAACGAGACCGAAAACCACTTCCAGATGAACTACGAGGATGGTCAACGCATCGTCTCGAAAAAGGAATCCGCGCAATCAGGCCGCGCGAACTTCCTGATTGCGATTGCGCTCGCCGCGTCGATTGGCGTCCTGCTGGCGATCTTCTTCTAGCCGATCGTTTCGCTGGCGGCCGTCTGTTCGGGGGTAGTGACGTTCGACATGACGGTCAGGCCGAAGCCCTGCATCAGCCGGCGTGTGGAAAAATCGGGATTTCCCGAAGTGAAGATCGCCGGGTCCTCGCCGTTCAACGGCTCAAAGCCGTCGGGCAGCGGCACGAGCGAGCGGGCCCGCCGGGCGATGGCCTCGGCTGGATCCAACCAGTCGACCGGCCAGGGCGCCAGCTTGCGGAACAGATTGGCCAGAAAGGGATAATGCGTGCAGGCGAGAACGACGATATCGGTCTTGCGGCCATCCATCTCGATGAAGCACGGGGTGATCTCGGCCAATACCTCCGCATCATCGAGCTTTTCGCCGCGAATATAGGCCTCGGCCATCTTGGCGAGGTTCTCCGATCCGACCAGGCGGACATGGCATTGGCTGGCGAAGGACTGGATGAGGTCGCGCGTATAGGCGCGCTTGACCGTGCCTGGTGTCGCAAGCACGGAAACCAGCCCCGAGCGCGTGCGCTCGGCCGCCGGCTTGATCGCCGGCACGGTGCCAACGAAGGTCATCTGCGGAAAGGCGGCGCGCAGATCGGCACCGACGAGGGTGAATGCGGTGTTGCAGGCAATCACGCAGATTTCGGGATCGTGCTCGGCCAGCAGCCGGCCAAAGAGCGCGATGACATGGGCGCGCAAGGCCTCTTCCTCCCAGCCGCCATAGGGGAAGCCGGCATCGTCGGCGATATAGATGAAATGCCGCTCCGGCATCAGCACCCTCGCCTCGCGCAGCACCGTGAGCCCGCCGATGCCGCTGTCGAAGACGAGAATGGGTTTCAGTTCAGTCGCTGTCACCGCTGTCTGATACTTTCTTGTTGTGCTCGGCCCTGCTGTGATCAACGGGAGCGCCGGAACCTCGGGGATGTTCACGCGAAAACCGATCGAGCGACGAAATCACGCCGCGCAGCACCCGGATTTCCGTTTCGGTAAAGGCTGGTCTGGTCAGAACTGTGCGCAGATTTTCGACCAATTTCGGCTTTTTGTCGGCGGAGCGGAAATAGTTGCGCGCTTCCAGCGCATCCTCGAGGTGATCGAACAGGCCCTGCAGATCGTCTTTCTTCGCCGGACGCTGCTCCAGTGCCTGGAACGACGTCTGGTCTTCGCTTTCCATGCCCGTCTTCAGCCACTCGTAGGACATTAGCAGCACCGCCTGGGCGAGATTGAGCGAAGCGAAAGCCGGATTGACGGGGAACGTCACAATCTCGTCGGCAAGCGCCACTTCCTCGTTCGTCAATCCGGTGCGCTCGCGGCCGAAGATGATGCCGGTCGCCTCGCCGGCTACGAAGCGCTGTCTCAGCGTGCGCGCCGCCACTATCGGCGAGCGAACCGGCTTGTAGCCGTAACGGTCGCGCGCCGTTGTCGCATAGACGAAGTTGAGGTCGGCGATCGCCTCTTCCAGCGTGTCGTAGAGCTTGGCGCCTTCGATGACGTGGTCGGCGCGGCTGGCGGCAGACTGCGCCTTTTCGTTCGGCCAGCCATCGCGCGGGTTGACGAGGCGCAGTTCAGACAGGCCGAAATTGGCCATGGCGCGGGCAACCATGCCGATATTCTCGCCGAGCTGCGGATAGGCGAGAATGATCGCCGGTCCTTCGGTCAGGAGTTCTCGTTCGCTGTTGGTGCCTGCCATGTCTTTCGCCTTCGCCTTCTGTTCGGCGCTTCCCTCGCACAAAAGACCGGAAAATTAAAGTCCGGCCGACATGCTGAGGACTGCGGGCATCACGGTGTTGCCGGATGCAGACGGCTGAGGGAGATGCCGATCATCTCCAGCCCCAGTTCCGCATCGTCCTTCGATATCGGCAGATGTCGGCTGACTGGCCCGGCGACGCGGCCGCCGTCGTAGAAATAGCCGGCCCCTTTCTCCGCGATCGAGCGAACCAATGTCAGATTTTCGTCGATGTCGGTGTGGAACGTGGAGCCGACGGCGTCGGCCTCGTCGGCAACGCGACGGGCAAACACGCGCGCCCAATAGGTGCACCCCATGAAGATCGCCAGCGTCTGCCTGACGTGGCCGGGGCGCGTGACAAGCTGCCAGGAAACGCCAAGGGGCTTGGCCGCCGCGGCAAGCTCGCGGTAGGCGCGGTCGACGGACTGCGACCGCGCAATCAGCGCCATGCCGGAGGCGCCCTCCTTCGCCGCTTGCAGCAGTCCTGTCAGTTCGCCACACCAGGCCTTGATCGCGAGATCAAGCGATGTTCGCGTACGGGTCGGGAAAACCACGAAGGCAACCACAGTACCGGCGATGGAGCCGATCAGGGTTTCCTCCAGCCGCAGCTGCAGCAGCTGTGGGGTCAGCACGCCCATCAGGCTGTAGAGCAGCGACAGCACGATAGAGACGAAGAAGGTCATCGACGCATAGGAAACTGCGAGGAAATAGAACGCGAGAAAGATGCAGAGCGCACTCAGCGGCAGCACCAAATAGATGTTTCCGGCAACCAGCGTGCCGGCGACGATGCCGACCACGATGCCAAATAGCGTACCGGCCGAGCGCTGTAGCGCCTTGACCGCCGTATCGCCGCGCGAGCGGGTGTTGGTAAAAACGAGAAAGGCAGCCAGCACCGCCCAGAACCATCGGTCGCGCGACAGCATCAGCCCGAACACCATGGCGATGCCGGCGGCGAGCGTGATCTGGATGGCCGTTTTGAGCGCCGGATTAGACACTGTCAGCTTTGGACGCGTGGACGCCGGGGCAACGGCTCGCTCCACCGGATCCTCGAGATCATGCGCGTCGAGTTTTTCCAGGCTATGGGCGAGGCGCTGGCGAACATTGCGCAGCCACGAGAGCGCCTTGACGGTCTCGACAAGCCGCTCGTTCGTGCGGTCGATGCGCGCCGTCTCCGCTTCGATCTCGGCGGAGTTGCGCGTAAGCATCGCTTCGACCAATGCGACCGGAGGCATGGCCTGAAGGCTCAGCACGATGACGCTTTCTGCCGCCAGATGCAGGTCGAAAAGGTTGATCACCACATCCGACGAGGCAAGGCCGGGCTCGGGTTCCGGGCGTCGGTTCTCGGTCGGAATGAAACTTTCCGCCATCAGCACCGCCTCCTTGAGGCGCTCTTCCCTCCGGTGCAGCCGGGTGCGATCCGTCTCGATCAGGGTCGGTTTGCGTGCGACATCGACCAGCTCCTCCAGCATCTGGTCGACGCGCTGCTGGACGCTGGCCGCAGCGCGCATGAGGTCGCGATAGCGGTGGTCGGGCAGAAGCACGGTGCGGACCAGGTGGGCGACCATGGCCGAAACCGCTGCACCGAAGACCAGTGCGGGCAACTGGTCAATCGTCGGACGCAGATAAGCTCCGATGAAATAGGACATGAAGGCGAACATGCCGACGGCAAACCATCTCGGCCCGAAGGAGCGACAATAGACCGCCAGGAAGATGATCGACAGGAAAACGACATCGGAGACGTAGCGGTGGCTCTCCAGCACCGAGGCCAGCGCGACCATCGAGACGCCAACGATGACGGCGATTATACGGGTCACGAGCTGTTCGCCGTGCGTGCGGTCGCGGACGGCAAGGCCGCCTTCGATCGAGAGCGAAACGGCAAGGCCGTAGGCTGCCGGCGGCAATGGCGCCACGAGATAGTGGAAGGCCATCAGCAGGCAAACCGACGAAACGATCGTCGCGGTGATGCGCGTCGCCTGGCGCAGCCGGGAAAAGGCAGGATCATTGGCGAGAAGCCAGTCGCGCACGCGGGAGCGAATTTCCATCGGATGCCTTTTGCCTGCTACGGTGACCATCGACGCGTCACCGCTTCTTCTTGATTAACGCTGCCTCCGATCTTTTCAAGGCGCAGGCCGGCTTAAACCAGTCCAAAACCCATCCTCGGCCCCTGCCCGCCGGTCGATCGAGTCTCCACCCAAAGTTTCAGCCAAGCATGCTTTGCCTTGCCGTTTCACAATGCTATAGGGCTCTGGATTTTTCTAAAGAGGAAGGGACATCGCTCCCGTTGTCCCGCTAAGCTACGAGGCATATTCATGGCAAAGATCAAGGTCGCCAATCCGGTCGTCGAACTCGACGGCGATGAGATGACCCGCATCATCTGGCAGTTCATCAAGGACAAGCTGATCCATCCCTACCTCGACGTCGATCTTGAGTATTATGACCTCGGCATGGAAAACCGCGACGCCACCGACGACCAGGTGACGATCGATGCAGCCAACGCCATCAAGAAGCACGGCGTCGGCGTCAAGTGCGCCACGATCACCCCGGACGAAGCCCGCGTCGAAGAATTCAAGCTCAAGAAGATGTGGAAGTCGCCGAACGGCACCATCCGCAACATCCTCGGCGGAGTCATCTTCCGCGAGCCGATCATCTGCAAGAACGTGCCTCGTCTGGTTCCGGGCTGGACCAAGCCGATCATCGTCGGCCGTCACGCCTTCGGCGACCAGTACCGCGCCACCGACTTCAAGTTCCCCGGCAAGGGCAGGCTGACGATGAAGTTCGTCGGCGAAGACGGCAAGGAAATCGAATACGACGTCTTCGACGCACCGTCGGCCGGTGTTGCCATGGGCATGTACAACCTCGACGATTCGATCACCGAATTCGCCCGCGCTTCGTTCAACTACGGCATCCAGCGTAAGGTTCCGGTCTACCTCTCGACCAAGAACACCATCCTCAAGGTCTATGACGGCCGCTTCAAGGACATCTTCCAGAAGGTCTTCGAGGAAGAATTCGCCGAGAAGTTCAAGGAACTGAAGATCTGGTACGAACACCGCCTGATCGACGACATGGTCGCTTCGGCGCTGAAGTGGTCCGGCGGCTACGTCTGGGCGTGCAAGAACTACGACGGCGACGTCCAGTCCGACATCGTGGCTCAGGGCTTCGGCTCGCTCGGCCTGATGACCTCGGTTCTGATGACGCCGGACGGCAAGACGGTCGAAGCAGAAGCGGCCCACGGCACCGTGACCCGTCACTACCGCCAGCACGAGAAGGGCGAAGAGACCTCGACCAACTCGATCGCTTCGATCTTCGCCTGGACCCGTGGCCTTGCCCATCGTGCCAAGCTCGACGGCAATGCCGAACTCGCCCGCTTCTCCGAAACACTGGAAAAGGTCTGCGTCGATACCGTCGAAGCCGGCTTCATGACCAAGGACCTGGCGCTCCTGATCGGCCCCGACCAGCCGTGGCTCTCGACCACCGGCTTCCTCGACAAGATCGACGAGAACCTGAAGAAGGCAATGGCTGCCTGATCGGCACACGCCATCGACCCGAATGCGAAACCCGGCCTTGTGCCGGGTTTCTTTTTGGTTGGATAGCCGCAGTTCCAAGAACCTCTGGCGACCCATTCCCTCTGTCATGCTCGGGCTTGACCCGAGCATCCAGGCCAAGCCTCTTGAGCCCAAGGACATCTGTGCGTTGGCGACGGCTCAGGTGGATCCTCGGGGCAAGCCCGAGGATGACGAGAGAAGTCGAGCGGGTCATTTCAGCGGCAGATAGATCTCGCTCAAGAGCTCGGTCGGCGGCACGTCGCGCGGATTGTTGAGATACTTCTCGAACATCAGGCTGTCGCGCACCTCGCGGCCGGATTGCGGCAGCCACGTGCCGTAAAGCCATTGATAGGCCAAGGGCATGTCCGCATAGGGGCCTTTGTGGCGCAGAACGGCATAGCGTCCGCCCTCGAGCGTCTGGGGTGTCAGCGGTGCATCGGCAGGCAGGGTCTCCTTGGCGGTGACGCAGGCAAAGGAGCGCAGCCTGTCCGCCGGCACCAGTTCCGGATCATCCAGATAGATGCCGATCATCTCCATGTCCGGACGATAAAGATTGCGCGAAATCAGTGTGCCGTAGAGCGTCTCGAATGCCTTGCCGATGCCCATATAAGAGCCGGAGTGGGCGACGCCGACGAGATCGAAGCCGTCGATCTCCTTGAGGGTGACTTCATACATATCCGCAATTCCTTCCGATGAAGCGGTTTCGAAGGTTTTGTGGCTGCCCTCCCTCCGATACCGCGCCGGCGGCAGTCCATAGACGGCCTTGAAGGTGCGGTTGAAGGATTGAATATTGGGGTAGCCAGAGCGCTGCGCGATCGCTTCGACAGGAAGATCGGACTGCACGAGATCGGCGGCGGCCTTCTGCAGCCGTAGCCGCTTGACCGTTGCCGCCAACGTCTCGCCGTGGACGGCCCTGTAGATTCGGTGCCAGTGGTGTGGCGACAGGCAGGCGATTTCAGCGAGACGGTCGAGATCGAGCTCCTCGTTGAGATGGCCGTAAATGTAGTCGCTCACCCTGTGCAGCCGTCTTTCGTAGCTTGCCCAGGTCGCCCGCTCGTCCATGTCTAGCCCTTCGCGCTTTGCTCACGGATCGGTAGACCATAGACGACTTTGACAAATCCTGCGGAGTTTTGCGGCGAGCATGCAGAGGGGGCAATCGCAATCACAAAAAAGGACGCCCGAAACCGGCGCCCTTTTCAATTTCACGTTTCTGCGCCTACAGCGCCGCGCATCAAGTATGACGCGCAAATGGCACTGTAACACCTTAAACTTGCTGCATAATTTTATCCTCCAATCGCATCCGATTTGAGGAATTATGCAGTGTCCTTAGCCGGCCAATGCAACGGCAACGGCCTCGATCGCGTCGGCTGCCTTCTCGCCGTCAGGGCCGCCGGCCTGCGCCATATCAGGGCGGCCGCCGCCGCCCTTGCCGCCAAGGGCGGCCGAGGCGATACGCACGAGATCGACTGCGCTGACCTTGGAAGTCAGATCGTCGGTGACAGCCACGACTGCGCTTGCCTTGCCATCGCCGGAAACGCCGACGAAGGCGACGACGCCGGAGCCGAGGCTCTTCTTGCCGTCATCGGCCAGGCTCTTCAGATCCTTTGGTTCGACACCGGAAACGACCTTGCCGAGGAAACGCATGCCGGCGATGTCGCGCGCGGCATCGGTCGATCCGGCCTGACCGCCGCCACCGAGCGCCAGCTTCTTCTTGGCTTCCGTCAGTTCGCGCTCCAGCTTGCGGCGCTCGTCGAGCAGTGCCTCGACGCGGCCGAGCACGTCGCCCGGCTGAACCTTGAGCGTGTTGGCAAGCGTCTTCACCCGCTCGTCCTGCTCGTTGAGATAGGCACGGGCTGCCTCGCCCGTCAGCGCCTCGACGCGGCGCACGCCGGCGCCAACGGCACTTTCGGAAACGACGCGCACCAGACCGATGTCGCCGGTTGCCGAAACGTGGGTGCCGCCGCAGAGTTCGACCGAATAGGCACGGTTGGCCTTGGAGCCGTGAATGCCCTGCCCCATGGACACGACCCGCACTTCGTCACCGTATTTCTCGCCAAAGAGCGCCATGGCGCCTTCGGCAATCGCATCGTCGACGCTCATCAGGCGCGTGGTGACCGGCGTATTCTGAACGATGATCTCGTTTGCCATCTCCTCGACGATCTTCAGCTCCTCGGCCGTCATCGGCTTCGGATGCGATACGTCGAAGCGCAGGCGCTCGGGCGCAACCAGCGAGCCCTTCTGCGCCACATGGGTGCCGAGCACCTCGCGAAGCGCCTCATGCAGCAGATGGGTGGCCGAATGGTTGGCGCGAAGGCGCGAACGGCGGGCATGATCGACTTCGAGCTGGGCCGCGTCGCCGGTCTTGATCGTGCCTTCGGCAACGACGCCGAAATGAACGAACAGGCCCTCGCCGCGCTTCTGCGTGTCGGTCACAACAAGCTTGCCGCCGTCGGTGGTGATCGTCCCCGTATCGCCCATCTGTCCACCCGATTCGCCGTAGAACGGCGTCTGGTTGAGGACGATCTGGACGGCTTCACCCTTGGTGGCCGACTGAGCGACAGCGCCATCGCGCAAGATCGCCTGGACGACGCCTTCGGCAACTTCCGTATCGTAACCGAGGAACTCGGTCGCGCCGTGCTTTTCGCGCAGCTCGAACCAGATGGTTTCGGTTGCCGCTTCGCCGGAGCCTGCCCAATTGGCGCGGGCTTCGGCCTTCTGCCGCTCCATGGCGGTCGTAAAGGCGTCGGTGTCGACGCTGATGCCCTTGGCGCGCAGCGCATCCTGGGTCAGGTCGAGGGGGAAGCCGTAGGTATCGTAGAGCTTGAAGGCGGTTTCGCCATTGAACTGATCGCCTTCGGAAAGGTCGGCCGAGGCTTCGGACAGGAGGTTCAAGCCACGCTCCAGCGTCTTGCGGAAGCGGGTTTCCTCGAGCTTCAGCGTCTCCGAGATCAGCGCCTCGGCGCGCATCAGTTCCGGATAGGCGCGGCCCATCTGGCCGACGAGCGCCGGCAGCAGCTTCCACATCAAGGGATCGCGGGCACCGAGCAGCTGCGCGTGGCGCATGGCGCGGCGCATGATACGGCGCAGCACATAACCACGGCCCTCGTTCGACGGCAGCACGCCATCGGCGATCAGGAAGGCGGACGAACGCAGGTGGTCGGCAATGACGCGATGGCTGGCGCGCTGGTCGCCTTCGGCCTTGACGCCGGTTGCTTCTTCAGACGCGGCAATCAATGCGCGGAAGAGATCGATTTCGTAGTTGTCGTGCTGGCCCTGCAGCACGGCTGCCAGGCGCTCGAGGCCCATGCCGGTGTCGATCGACGGACGCGGCAGGTTGACGCGCTCTTCCTTGGTGATCTGCTCGTACTGCATGAAGACGAGGTTCCAGATCTCGATGAAGCGGTCGCCGTCCTCATCGGCAGAACCAGGAGGCCCGCCCCAGATCTTGTCGCCGTGGTCGTAAAAGATTTCCGAGCAAGGACCGCAAGGGCCGGTATCGCCCATGGCCCAGAAATTGTCGCTGGTCGGGATGCGGATGATGCGGTCGTCGGAAAGGCCGGCGATCTTTTTCCAAAGGCCAAAGGCTTCGTCGTCGGTGTGATAGACCGTGACCAGCAGGCGCTTGGCGTCGAGGCCATATTCCCTGGTGATCAGGTTCCAGGCAAGCTCGATAGCGTTTTCCTTGAAGTAATCGCCAAAGGAGAAATTGCCGAGCATCTCGAAGAAGGTGTGGTGGCGCGCGGTGTAGCCGACATTGTCGAGGTCGTTGTGCTTGCCGCCGGCGCGCACGCATTTCTGCGCCGTCACGGCCGTCGAATAGGGACGCTGCTCAAGCCCGGTGAAGACGTTCTTGAACTGGACCATGCCGGCATTGGTGAACATCAGCGTCGGGTCGTTGCGCGGTACCAACGGGCTCGACGACACCACCTCATGACCATTCCTGCGGAAATAGTCGAGAAACGTCGACCGGATTTCATTCACGCCGCTCATCTTGCGTCCTATCTGTGCACCAATTCAGGCCCAGGCCCCGGCATCTGCCGCGCCACTCGCCGTTATCCTTCGACCCCGCGGCCATCGCTGACGGCTGCGCCCTCCAACGCCCTCGGTCGCCGGAACCACAGGCTTTTATCGTTCGCGTATCATGCTGTCCAGACGGCAGCAAAAAACCGGCCGCCGATGAAGGCGACCGGTTTTGAAAGCTTGAAGCTCGGCTCGCTGCTTATGCTTCGGCAGCGTCGTCGCCGTCGTCGGGTTCCGGACCACCATTCTCGAGGAACCGGTCGGCGATCAGGCCGGCGTTCTGACGCAGAGCCGTCTCGATCTCGCGCGACAGGTCCGGATTGTCCCTGAGGAACGACTTGGCGTTCTCGCGACCCTGGCCGAGGCGCTGGCTGTTATAGGAGAACCAGGCACCGGACTTCTCGACGATACCAGCCTTGACGCCGAGATCGACGAGTTCGCCGGTTTTCGAGACGCCTTCGCCATACATGATGTCGAATTCGACCTGCTTGAAGGGAGGCGCCATCTTGTTCTTGACGACCTTGACGCGCGTCTGGTTGCCGACGACTTCTTCGCGCTCCTTGACGGAACCGATACGGCGGATGTCGAGGCGAACGGAGGCGTAGAACTTCAGCGCATTGCCGCCCGTCGTCGTTTCCGGCGAACCGAACATGACGCCGATCTTCATGCGGATCTGGTTGATGAAGACCACCATGCAGTTCGACTTCGAGATCGAGGCGGTCAACTTGCGCAGCGCCTGGCTCATCAGACGGGCCTGCATGCCCGGCAGGCTGTCGCCCATTTCGCCTTCGATTTCGGCGCGCGGCACGAGCGCTGCGACGGAGTCGATGACGAGAACGTCGATCGCCCCGGAGCGTACCAGCGTATCGGTGATTTCGAGCGCCTGTTCGCCGGTATCGGGCTGCGAGATCAGCAGGTTTTCGAGATCGACGCCCAGCTTGCGCGCATAAACCGGGTCGAGTGCGTGTTCGGCGTCGACGAAGGCGCAGATGCCGCCCTTCTTCTGTGCTTCTGCGATGGTCTGCAGCGCCAGCGTCGTCTTGCCCGAGCTTTCCGGACCATAGATTTCGACGATGCGGCCCTTCGGCAAGCCACCAATGCCGAGTGCGATGTCCAGGCTGAGAGAGCCGGTCGAAACCGTCTCGATCTCGATGATGCTGTCCTTCCCACCGAGCTTCATGATCGATCCCTTGCCGAACGACCGTTCGATCTGGGAAAGTGCCGCTTCAAGTGCCTTGCTTTTATCCACCGATTTGTCCTCTACGAGCCGCAAAGAGTTTTGTGCCATTTGGTCCACCTTTAGGTTATTGAAGCTACCGAGGCAATGAAGCCGCCGCACGAGTTTTTGTACATGTTTTGTTCCGTTTTTGCAAGAGCAGGACAAGACATTGAAAAATAGGAATTATTCGGATTGTGTTCGATTCATGTTCACGCTTTGCTGCGTAATTTTTTTGGCAGCGCCAGGCGCACCCTGAGACGATGAACCCTCCCGATCCGATTCGGCCGATAGACAGCAGAGGAACATTCATGAAGGAAGGCGAAATCGCCGTCTTCGGCGGCGCTCATATCGATCGGCGCGGCCGCATCTCGGGCACGACCGCACCCGGTTCGAGCAACCCCGGCACCTGGTTCGAAGAGGCAGGTGGCGGCGGCTTCAACGCTGCGCGCAACCTGGCACGACTGGGTCATAGCGTCCGGATGATCAGCACGCGCGGTGGTGACGCTGCTGGCGACATCGTGACGGCGGCCGCAGCGGCTGCCGGCGTCATCGACAATCCCCTCACCTTTCTCGACCGCCAGACGCCGAGCTACACTGCGATCATTGAAAATGACGGCAACCTGGTGATCGCCCTTGCCGACATGGATCTCTACCGGATGTTCTCGCCGCGCCAGTTGCAGCGGCGCGCATTGCGCGATGCCATCGCCGACAGCCGGCTGGTGCTGACCGATGCGAACCTGCCCGAAGAAACCATCGCCGCCCTCGTAGCGGCGGCGTCGACGGATGGGCGCATTGTCGCCGGTATCGCCGTATCGCCGGCAAAGGTGATCCGATTCCAGCCGAGCCTGGTCAGGCTCAGCTTCCTGTTCATGAACGAGGCCGAGGCGCGGGCGCTCACCGGCAAGGATGCGGCGGATGCTGAGGGTTGGCCGCCGCTTTTGCGCGCCGCCGGGCTCAATGGCGGCGTCGTTACCCGAGGCGGCAGAGCGGTCGTCGCCTTCGATCGCGAAACCGTCTGCGTCGCGACGCCGCCGGCCCTGCCGGAGCTCGCCGATGTTACCGGCGCCGGCGATGCCCTGGCATCAGGCTTCCTCACCGCCCGTCTTGCCGGCCATGATCTGTCGGAATGCCTGCGGCGCGGCATTGCCGCCGCCGGCATTACGCTTCGCTCTCCCTTGGCCGCCTCGGAACAAATGTCGCAGGCCAACCTCGAACAGGCACTGGCCCTTGTGCCGGCACCTCAAATGCTGGCATGAACGCCGCCAGCCGAACTCCCAAGGAAAAACCATGACCAAACCCGCTTCCCCCTTCCTGCCGATGGAATATTCCGACGAGGTTGCAGCCGCCAAGGCACGCGGCGCGCCGATCGTGGCACTGGAATCGACGATCATCACCCATGGCATGCCCTATCCGGGCAACCTCAACATGGCCCGCAGCGTCGAAGCGATCATCCGCGACCAGGGTGCCGTTCCGGCGACGATCGCCGTCATTCACGGCGTTCTGCATATCGGCCTTGACGATGCGAAGCTGGAAGAGCTGGCCAAGACCGAAGGCGCGATGAAGGTATCGCGCGCCGATCTCGCCTTTGCCATCGCCGAGCGCCGCACCGGCGCGACGACCGTTGCCGCCACCATGATCGCCGCTGCCGCGCCGGCATCCGCGTCTTTGCGACCGGCGGCATCGGCGGCGTGCACCGCGGCGCCGAGCTGAGCTTCGACATCTCCGCCGACCTCGACGAACTGGCACGCACGGCCGTCATCGTCGTTTGCGCCGGCGCGAAAGCCATCCTCGACATTCCGAAGACGCTCGAGGTCCTCGAAACCCGCGGCGTGCCTGTTGTGACCTATGACAGCGACGTGTTCCCGGCCTTCTGGTCGCGCGATTCGGGCCTCAAGAGCCCGCTGATGCTCAACAGCCCAGCGGCAATCGCCAACTTCCAGAACATGCGCGAACTGCTCGGCGTCGATGGCGGCATGCTGATCGCGAACCCGGTTCCGGCCGAAAGCGAGATCGCGCGCGAGGAGATGGAAATCTACATCGGCCGCGCGCTCGACAACGCCGAACGCGATGAGATTTCCGGCAAGGAGGTCACCCCGTACCTGCTCGACAACCTCTTCCACATGACCGAGGGCCGCAGCCTCGAAACCAACATAGCGCTGGTCGAGAACAATGCCCGCCTCGCCGGCGAAATCGCTGTGGCGCTGACCGCGAAGTAGTCGACTGACATTAAGATCATAAGAGAAAAGCCCGGCGCGAAAGCGTCGGGCTTTTTGTTGGACTGCAATTCTTGGCGAGCGCCGAAATGCGCGCCGCGATTTCTCAGATTCGCTCAATGCACTGCGCAGTTTCGCGCACGCCTCAGGAGTCCAGCATCTCGCGCACGGCCACGGCCAGTTGCTTCAGCGAGAACGGTTTCGGAAGGAAGCCGAATTTGGCGTCGGCAGGAAGATTGCGGGCGAAGGCATCTTCCGCGTAACCCGAGACGAAGATGAACTTCAGGTCCGGGTACTTCTTGCGCAGCTCCGTCAAGAGTGTCGGCCCGTCCATTTCCGGCATCACCACGTCCGAAACGACGATATCGACGGCGCCATCGAGCTCCTCCATGATCTCGAGTGCTTCGACGCCAGAGCCTGCCTCGTGCACGGTATAGCCGCGGGTCTCGAGCATGCGCTTGCCGCCGCGGCGGACCGCTTCTTCGTCCTCTACCAGGAGGACGACGGCTGAATCACCGGTGAGATCGGTCGGTTCCTCGGTCTTGGCGACTGGCTTGGCGACAGCTTCAGCCGGCGGCAGCGTCACCGCCCCATTGGATGCGCCCTGCGTCGGTTCACCCGCGGCTTCCGGAATGTCGATATGGCGCGGCAGCAGGATGCGGAAGGTGGTTCCCTTGCCGACTTCGGATTCCGGATAGATGTAGCCGCCGGATTGCTTGACGATGCCGTAGACCATCGAAAGACCAAGGCCCGTGCCCTTGCCGACTTCCTTGGTGGTGAAGAAGGGCTCGAAGATCTTGTCGAGAATTTCTGGCGGAATACCGGTTCCCTGGTCGGAAACCTCCACCATGACGAAATCTTCCTCCGGCAGTTCGCGCCGGCCAATGGCCGCGATTTCCGTTGCCGGCAGATTGCGCGTGCGAAGCGTGATGATGCCGCCTGACGGCATGGCATCGCGCGCATTGACGGCAAGGTTGAGCAGCACCTGCTCGAACTGGCCGAGATCCGTGCGCACCGGCCAGAGATCGCGCCCGTAGTCGACTTCGACCTTGACGTTGGTCCCGGTCATGCGATCGACGAGCATGCGCAGGTCGCCGATCACGTCGGTCATGCTCAGCACTGTCGGCCGCATGGTCTGCTTGCGCGAGAAGGCGAGCAACTGCCTGACGAGCACCGCCGCACGATTGGCGTTGCGCTTGATCTCCATCAGATCGGCAAAGCTCGCATCGGCCGGTCGCGCCGACAAAAGCAGGTGGTCGGAGGACAGCAGGATCGCCGTCAGCACGTTGTTGAAATCGTGCGCGATGCCGCCCGCAAGCGTGCCGACCGCATTCATCTTCTGCGTCTGCGCCATCTGGTTTTCGAGCGCCTTCTGCTCGGTAATCTCCAGCGCGTAGATGATCGCTGCCTCTTCCGGAGCCTGATCGCTCTGGTCGATGACGGCATTGATATAGAAGCGGAAATGCCGCTCGCCATCGGCCGGGTGCAAGGCGTCGATCGGCGCGATATCGCCCTGGCGATCCTTGGCGGCGGCAAGCGCCTCATGCAGACGGCCCTTTTCCGTCGGATGCACCACCGTTTCGATCAGCGCGCCACGCTCGACATCGTCCTGGGAGACAAGGCCGGAAAACAGCTTGAGGAACGGCGCATTGGTGCGAAGGATGCGACCGTTGCCGTCGACCGAGGCGATGGCCATCGGCGTATTGTTGAAGAAGCGGGTGAAGCGCATCGCAGCGCTCGACGCCGACTGATCCTCGTCCTCGCCGCCGTCGCGCGACATGACGATGGTCCGGCTTTCGCCGGGCGCGCCATCGCGTGCCGACGACACGCGGTGCACCATGCGCACCGGCAGGCTCTGGCCGTTGGACTTGCGCAGATCGAGATCCAGCACCTTGGTCTTCTTCAGGCCTGGCTCCGCCTGCACCGATTGCACCAGCGTCAACCCCTCGCCGGCGACAAGATCGCCGATGCTCATGGAGCCCGGCTGGAATTTTGTCAGGTCGATGCCCAGCCAATCCGCAAGGGTAGCGTTGATGTAGAAGATCTCGCCCTTGCGCCCGGCGGAGAAGAAGCCGGCCGGAGCATGGTCGAGATAATCGATGGCGTTCTGCAGTTCCTTGAAGAACCGCTCCTGGTCGTCACGTTCGGCGGTGATGTCGGCAATCTGCCAGAGATAGAGCGGGTTGCGGTCACTATCTTCGAGCGGCAACACCCGGGCCTTCAAGCGAAACCAGTGGGCACCAGAGCCGCTGGACGCAGCACCGGTCGCCAGCGGCTTCAACAGCCGAAACTCCTCGTGCCCCTGCTTGCCTTCGTGCAGACCGTTGGTGAGGCGGTAGATCGCTTCGGTCGCCTCGCGGTTTCGCGACAGGATCGTTTCGAGCGACTGGATGCCGGCAGAATTCTTCGCGCCGGTCAGCGCGCCGTAGGCGGCGTTGGCGTAAATGATGCGGCCCTTGCGGTCGGTGACGATCGTGCCGTCTTCATGGGCGTCGAGAAAGGCGCGCGCCAGTTCGTCCGGCCGCGATTGCGGCATCACCTCGATGAAGCCGATGACCGACGAGACGAGGAAGAAGATGCCGACCATGGCAAGAACGCCAAGGATGCCGAGCACGATCTCGTTGTCCAACTCGTTCTTGAAGATCACGAAGGCGATCGCAGAGACGGTCAGAACGATCGCAAGCAGGACGATCCGCATGACGGTTCCCGGCCTGACGCCACGGTCAACAACCGGCATCTGGTAGTCACCTGACTGCCGCATTTTCGTCATCGGGTCCTCATCTGCCGCCAATACCGCCCGGCACATAGCCGATACGGTCCGGCGCTCCGGCCGGCATCCGCGCAATCCGCCAGGTGAAATCGGCCAATCCCGACACGCCCTCGATCATTCGGATAGGAATCATCTTTAACGATCAGAGATAACAGCAAAAAGCACCTGTGCGGAAGCGCAGCGGTCAATTCACAGGGAATGTCGGCGAAGTGCTTGTCCAAGCCCGAAAAAAGCCGTCAAATACTGCCACTCGAAAGGCTTTAAGGAGTTCAGCCTATGATGGAAACGATCGTCGGAGACAACGGTAGCCGATTCATTATCGCCGCCGGCGCCGTTGCGATCGGGCTTCTGTGCCTCGTGGCCGTGCTCTGGATCATGCGCAACAGGCCGTCGTCGCCCTTCATTCGCGGCGGCAAGAACAGGCAGCCTCGCCTCGCTGTGCTCGATGCGGCCGCTGTCGACACACGCCGTCGCCTGGTGCTCGTGCGTCGCGACGACGTCGAACACCTGATCATGATCGGCGGACCTACGGATATCGTCATCGAAAGCCGGATTGCACCGATCGATGAGAGCGCCTCAGCGAACGACGGTCCGGCAGTCATCGAGCGCAAGCCGATCGAGCAGCCGGTTGCCAGCGGCAATGGAACAGAGACAAGGGCAGCAGCGCCGGTGCAGTTGCGCCCTGTCGTACAGCCGGAGATGGCCGTCGCCGCGCCAGTGCGTCCGGCGGCGATACCGCAGGAGCAGCCGGTTGCGCGTGTCGAGCCGGCCCCGGCGGTTCGCCCGATTGTCGAACAGCGCCCGGCTCCTGTGATGGCCCCCGTGATGGCCATTGAGCCGCGTCCGGTCGAAAGGGTTGCGCCACAGCGCCCGAGATCGTTGCCCCTGTCAATACGGCCGAGAAGGTCGAGGGCATCTTCGATGCCGCCCGCAGCCGCGTGCTGCGACCCAGCCGCCAGTGCAGGAACAGCGTCCTGCAGCCGTTGCCCAATCGCAGCCCGTTGCCCAAAGCGCGCTTTCGGACTTCGAACGTATCCTCGACGCCGAAATCAGCGGTGACCTGCAGCGGCTGACGCCGGCTGCGGCGGCCGCACGTCCGGAAAATCGCGCGCCTGTGGCCGCTGCCGCCCGCCATGAGCCGATGCTCGGCGCACCGATCGACGATGTCCGCAAGGAGCCGACGATCGAGGAAGAGATGAACCGCATGCTCGCCGACATCTCCGCCGGCCGTAAGCCTTGACACATTCGGCGTCATTTCACCACGGAACAAACATTCAGCAAAAAGAAAAAAGGCGCGGTCAACCCGCGCCTTTTTCTCAAGACTGATCCGGAAATCGGACCCTTATTCGTCCCTATAGACCTTTTCCCGACGCTCGTGGCGCTCCTGCGCCTCGATCGAGAGCGTTGCGATCGGTCGGGCGTCCAGACGCTTCAAGCCGATCGGCTCTCCCGTTTCCTCGCAATAGCCGTAGGTCCCTTCATCGAGCCGCTGTAGCGCCGCATCGATTTTCGAGATCAACTTCCGCTGACGGTCGCGGGCTCTCAGTTCAATCGCCCGGTCTGTTTCGGAAGAGGCCCTGTCGGCGAGATCGGGATGATTGGCGCTCTCCTCGGCCAAGTGATCCAGTGTCTCGCGTGCCTCGCGAAGGATGTCGTTTCTCCAAGCATTCAGCTTGGCCCGGAAATAGGCCCGGTGGGTGGCATTCATGAATTCCTCGTCCTCCGAGAGGACAAAGGTACTAAGATCGATCTTCTCACTCAACGCGATTCTCCTGAAGAACATCTCATTGCGGCGGTGTATAGCCCCATGGAAGCCGCGATTCAAGCCTCGGATTAGACACTCAACCGTATTTTAACAATGCTTGCAATTCAGGCTAACTGGCGAATATTTCATCAAAATTACAGATGAGATCTTAGTCGTAGAGATGATCACCTACCCGGCGCCAAGAAGACCGGTCGTAACTTGGATGTTCTGCCGCCAGCGCGACGCCGCCCTTTTGCCGGGATTGGTGCGCCCGGCGGCAACCGGGCAATCCCCTGAAAAAAGCGGTTCACAGCTTGATCTTTGCATCATCGACGGGAAAAGGTGGTGATCCGCCGCGAGACGCGCAAGACCCCGATCCGGCGATACTTTATCCCGTCGCGACCCGCGGCCGGCAGCTACCGGAATTCAATATATGCAAGACAGTGCCGCCAGGCCCTTCCGTCTCTTCCTTCTGCGTCATGCCCGCTCCGGTTGGGCCTTGCCCGGTCAACGTGATTTCGATCGCGCGCTCGACGACGTAGGATATGCCGAGGCGGAACTGATCGCGCAGATGGCTGCCGATCGCGGCATCCGGCCGGAGCTGATCTTGTGCTCGACGGCGGTCCGCTGTCGCCAGACCGCGGAACCCTTCTTCCGATCCGTCAGCGAAGACATCCAGATCCGCTATGTCGATGCGCTCTATACCGGCCCGGCAAGCGTCTATACCGATATCATCGATGCAAACAGGCATCTGAATTCGTTGATGATCGTCGGACACAATCCGATGATTGACGAACTCTTCCGCCGCTTTGCCGGGAACGAGGCGGCGACCGACGCCCTTCCGCATGGTTATCCGCCGGCAGCCCTTGCGATCCTTGACTTACAGGGAGGCCCAGGCGGCGCCGCAACGGCCACGCTGGTGTCGCTGATCCTGCCAACCAGGGAACCGAAATGACATGCCATTGTTGCGGTGCGGGAAATATTTCCTATATCGCCAAGGCAAACAGGACCTGCCGCACGTCTGGCAGACATTCGCATGAACGAAAGCGGCAAGGTCCGCGAGGGATAGCACGACTTGGCGCCAAATCTGACCAGCTTCAAAGACGACGCCCTGATTGCATTCGACAATCTCACCGATCGTGCATCGGGCCTCGTCAATCCCTCTATCCGGCTGGGCGTCACCGGGCTTTCGAGAGCCGGAAAGACCGTCTTCATCTCGTCGCTGGTCCACAATCTCCTCAACGGCGGACGGCTGCCGGTGTTCGAGCCGGTGCGCTCCGGCCGCGTCTCGAAGATAAGGCTTGAACCCCAGCCGGACGACGCCGTGCCGCGCTTTCAGTACGAGGATCACATTGCCGCCCTGGTGCGCGATCGTATCTGGCCGGATTCGACCCGCGCGATCTCGCAGCTTCGCATTACCCTCGATTTCGAGAGCGCCAGCGGCTGGAACAGGCTGTTCTCGGCCGGCCGGCTGTCGCTCGATATCGTCGATTATCCCGGTGAATGGTTACTTGATCTGCCGCTACTCGCACAGGATTTCAAGCAGTTCAGCGACAATTCGGTTGCCCGCGCCCGTGCTCCGGGCCGCGCCAACCGGTCGGCGGATTGGCTGACGCTTGCCTCATCTGCGGGACCAACGGCGATCGCCGATGAAAGCAGCGCGCGCCGGCTCGCCGAAAGCTTCACCGCCTACCTCAAAGCCTGCAAGGCGGACGCGAGCTCGCCCTCGACCCTGCCGCCCGGTCGCTTCCTGATGCCGGGCGATCTCGAGGGCTCACCTGCCCTGACCTTCTCGCCACTGCCCGACCTGCCCGAGGGCCGTGCGCCGAAAGGTTCGCTCTGGGCGATGATGGAGCGCCGCTACGAAGCCTACAAGAAGCACGTCGTCGGCCCGTTCTTCCGCGAGCATTTTGCTCGGCTCGACCGTCAGATCGTGTTGGTGGATGCGCTACAGGCGATCAATGGCGGGCCGGAAGCGCTGCTCGATCTGGAGCAGGCGCTGGCCGACGTGCTCGCCTGCTTCCGTCCCGGCACGAACAGCTGGCTCTCGTCTTTCCTGACCCGACGGATCGACAAGGTGCTGATCGCCGCGACGAAGGCGGACCATCTGCACCACGAAAGCCACGATCGGTTGGAGCGCATCACGGCGCGTCTCGTCAGCCGGGCAGCCGCCCGCATCGGCATGAGCGGTGCGGGGCTCGAGGTCATGGCGATCGCCTCGGTCCGGGCGACACGCGAGGCCACGGTCGACCATGGAGGGCATACGCTTCCGGTTATCGTCGGAACACCGATCGCTGGCGAGAAGATCAACGGCGAGACCTTCGACGGTGAAGGGAAAACAGCGATATTTCCCGGTGACTTGCCGGATGATCCTGAAGTTTTTTTTAGGGCGCTTGATGCCGATGCGTCGGCGAAAAAATTCGGCGACGTGCACCCGATGCCCGAGCTCAGTTTCGTGCGCTTCCGGCCGCCGCATCTTGAAGAGACGGGCGGCGGATTGAAGCTGTCGGTGCCGCATATCCGGCTCGATCGGGCGATGCAGTTCCTGTTCGGAGACCGGTTGGCATGAGTGACGATTTCAACAGCCGTGGCCGAAAGCCCGGTGCTTTTTCGGTGAACCCGGATCCGGAGCAGAAGCCGGCGGAAAGCGACCGCCCCCGCCGCGCCCCGGCGAGCTTCGACGACAAGGTGGTGATGACCCCCGACACGGAGGATCCCTTCCGGGAAACGACGCTTGGCGTCGAAAGCCTCGCTTTGCCGGAGGCAAACCCGCGCAGGCGTCGCCTGTCCGTCGGCAAGATCGCCATGGGGGCATTCGGCATTCTCCTCTCGCTGGCGACGGGTCTTTGGGTCGACCGCCTCATCCGCGACCTGTTTTCCCGCGCCGACTGGCTCGGCTATGCCGCAATGGGTATCGTTGCCATCGGGCTCCTGGCACTGCTGGTAGTCATTGGCCGCGAGCTTTCAGGCATGATGCAACTGACTGCCGTCCAGAGCTTGAAGACGGAAACGGAGAATGCCGCCGCTTCCGGCAATACCAAGCTGGCACGGTCCGCTTCGGAAAAACTCGTCCATCTTCTCGCCACCAATCCGCGCACGGCACGCGGTCGTACGCGCCTTAAGGAAACCGAAGGCGAAATCATCGATGGCCCGCATCTGCTTGACCTGACGGAGCGCGAATTGTTGACGCCGCTCGATCGCGAGGCCCGGCGCATCATTCTCGCCGCTTCCAAGCGCGTGTCGATCGTCACCGCCGTCAGCCCCCGCGCGCTCGTCGATCTCGGCTATGTGCTTTATGAATCCGCTCGCATGATCCGCGCGATGGCCGAGCTTTATGGCGGCCGCCCCGGTACGCTCGGCATGATCAGGCTGATGCGCGACGTTATCGCCCATCTCGCTGTCACCGGCTCGATCGCCGCCGGTGACAGCCTCATCCAGCAGGTGCTTGGCCACGGCTTGGCGTCAAAACTCTCGGCCCGGCTCGGCGAAGGCGTAATCAATGGACTGATGACCGCCCGCATCGGCATCGCTGCCATGGACCTTTGCCGACCGATGCCTTTCAGAGCACTGAAACGTCCCGGGATCGGCGACTTTCTTTCGGACCTCGCGCCCGGTGCCGGTCGCGCGGCTAGTCAGAACGGCGACGTCTAGAAACGACTGCATGTTTCCTAAAACCTACCCGACTTAAGGATGAAAACATGCAGAAATTCAAAGTGCTTCAGCGACCTTTGCGCGTCTGAAAAGACGCGCGGCCTGTAGAACTAGATGCCCGCATACCACTCATAGCCCAAGTCTTCCCAGAAGCCGCCGCGTCCACGACCGAACGTCGAAAGATCCGCAACGACCTCGATGGCACTGATGTACTTCGCCATCTTGTAGCCGAGCTGCCGCTCGATGCGCACTCGAAGCGGCGCGCCATTGGCGACCGGAAGTGACCGTCCGTTCAATCCATAGGCAAGGATCGTCTGCGGATGGCGCGCATCGATGAGGTCGATCGATTCGTAGTAGGCCGTCGGTCCGGAAAGCCCGAGACCCATGCGATCGAAGCAATGGAAGACGACATAACGCGCTTCCGGTCTGATCTTGGCTTCATCAAGTACCTTGGCAAGCGGAACGCCCGACCATTTGGCGATGCAACTCCAGCCCTCGACACAGTCGTGGCGGGTGATCTGTGTCCGCGACGGCATGTTGCGCAATTCGGCCAATGTCAGGCTGAGCGGCTTTTCGACCAAACCGGTGACGCCGAGGCGGTATCCGGAAAAATCCTGCTGGAGGGCGATATACTCCGGGTCGGTCGGATCGGTCGAGCCGTTCGGCCGTTGTCCCTGGCGGATTTCGCTTTCGGCGAACTCAGGCGCCAGCCGGTCCGCGTCCATCAATAGCCGCTGTACCCGATAAGTCAGGCTGTTCGCCGATGCCAGGACATCACGGACCGGGCTTCTGTTTTGCAGGATTCCATCGAATGCATCACAACCTGCAAGAGGCAACGTCGAGGCGGCAATGCCGGCGGCGGTCAAAAAGCGCCTGCGATTGATCAGAAGCCGCGTCATTGCCCTGCCTCCTTGCGCTGCGCCTCGCTATCGATGCGGTAACGC
This sequence comes from Ensifer sp. 1H6, assembly GCF_001976035.1. Classification (NCBI taxonomy): domain Bacteria; kingdom Pseudomonadati; phylum Pseudomonadota; class Alphaproteobacteria; order Hyphomicrobiales; family Rhizobiaceae; genus Ensifer; species Ensifer sp. 1H6. The sequence goes on from NZ_MOAI01000002.1 coordinate 177,271, forward strand.
CCTGTTATCATCGAGCGCAATTCGTTGATCGGCCCGGCGGCAAAAACCATGAAGATGTGTATGGCGAAGAAGCCCACGAGCAAAAGCATGACGACGAAGTGGATCGTGCGTGCCGTCTGTCGACCGGCAAAGACGTCGATCAACCATGGCCAGGCCGCGTCCATGCCCGGCGACATCGTCAGCCCCGTCAGGATCATCAACGGAAAAAAGACGAGCAAAACAGCGGCATAGGAGAGTTTCTGCAAGCCATTGTAGCTGCGGCCGTGATCGAATCGGAACCGCACGTGGTTGACGAAACTTCGTGGCAGGCCGCTGATATCGGAGGCCGATGGCAGGATGTCGCGCCACAGGTGCCCGTTGATCAGGCTCGCAACCAACCAGACAAGAAAGACGGTCGCAAAAAGCCACGCGAAGAAGAAATGTATCACCCGGCCCGTCGCCAGGTCTTGATAAGAAGGCACCGTTAGCCAGGCTGGAAATGCCCTGTAGTCACGCCGGTCTGCGGCGCCGCTGACCCCGAGAACACCCGTCGTGTCGACCCCCAGGCCGAGCAGCGTCGTCACGCCCCTGACCTCTCCATCTTGCGTCCGGGCGGCGCTGATGGACAGCACGCCGTTGTCGAAGGCAAAGCCCGATTGCTGCCCAAGATAAAGCGTCGGGTGGGCGTTGAAGATCTGCAGGCCACTCAGGAGCAGGAAGAACAATGCCAGTGCCCACAGCCAATGGGTCAGCCGCGTGGCAAGTCCGTGGCGGCGGATTATGAGTGCCTGCGAGATGTCCGTTTCCGGGGTGGTGCTGTTGATCGCCGCTGCCATCATGAAACCTCCGCGTTTCAAGTGGATACGTACGCCGTTGCGATAGAGTTTCATAAACACGTCTGCGCGCATCGTAGCACATGACGGTGAGGCCGCCGTGACTGCCTTGCAGCCATCCGATCTGCGGCGCACAGAGCGCATCACCGACACAAAGAAGCCTTGATATCAGCCCGAAAGAAACCGTCCATTAACCATTTGCGCGCAAATGTGGCTCCTAGTTTCGGACGTTGACCCATCAAGGATCGTTTATGTTCTCGCGCCCTTCTTTGATCGCTCGCGGCGCTGCCGCCTTCGCGCTCGCAGCAACCGTCGGCGTTGCTACGCCAGCCATTTCCGGTGGCAAGGACAAGGCTTTCTTCGAGAAAGTCTCCGGCCAGTGGAAGGGCCCCGGCGAGATCGTCGCCGGGAAATACAAGGGCACCAAGTTCACCTGCGATCTCGCCGGCGAACCGGTTGCCGGCAATGATGCCGGCATCAAGCTCGACGGCTTCTGCCGCGTCGGCGTGTTCAAGCAACCGATGTCGGCGCTGATCACCCAGAAGGGCGGCAGCTACACCGGAAAATTTCTCGACGGCGCTGATGGCAAGGGTCTCGACGTAGTCTCCGGCAACGTCGCCAAGGACAAGGTCGTCGTCGGCATCAACCGCAAGAAGCTGAACGGCGCGATGATCGCCCGGCTCCAGAACGACTCGACCATGAACATCACCATCTCGGTGAAGGTCGAGGATACAATGGTGCCGGTGATCGGCGTCAGTCTCAACCGCCAGCTCGACAACATCGCCGTCGGCTCGATCAAGTAGACGACAGTCCAGATTGCGGAGAAAAGCCCCGGCCAAACGCTGGGGCTTTTCTTTTTGTGCTACTCGAACTCAGGCCCCTGCCCGCCACCAGCCCCTGTCTTCGTCCACCACCTCGATGCCGGTGACGTCGGCATCCGCCAGCCAGTCTTCGACCCGCCGTCCGTTCACACGCATGCCGGAGGCAAAGTCCGCAAGCGGCATCAGGACGAAACCGCGCGCAGTCATGCGCGGATGTGGTAGCTCCAGCTTGGTCTCGGTCTGGGACAGGTCGCCGAAGGTGAGGACATCGATGTCGATCGTGCGCGGGCCCCAGCGTTCGTCGCGCACCCGCTTCATCTGCCGCTCGATATCAAGGCAGGCGTCCAGCAATGCCTCCGGGCCGAGCAACGTTTCGACTTCGGCGCAGGCGTTGAAGAACCAGTCCTGATCGGTCTTGCCCCAGGGTGGTGTCCGATACAGACGCGAAACGGCCCGAACCGCGCAATCCGGCCTGGCATCGAGCATCTGCAATGCATCTGCCATGGCCCTTCTCGGCTCGCCCAGGTTTCCGCCAAGTCCCAAAGTTGCGATATGCCCGCTCATCTCAGGCGACGTGCTCGACCGTGACTTCGACATAATCGAGAATTCCGGGAACCGGTGCATTCGGCTTGCGGACGGAGACCTTGGCACGCCGGACCTGCGGAAAACGCACGCACAGGGTCTTTGCGACCTCGAGCGCCAGCGCCTCGATCAGATAGCGCCGCCGACCGGTGACGATGCGCTCGATTTCGGTAAAGGCGATGCCGTAATGCACGGTGTCGTCGATCGAATCATCGACCAGCGCCGAGCCTTGCTCCACTTCAAGCTCCGCATCGACGAAAAACCGTTGCCCGAGGAATTCTTCCTCGTCGAGAACGCCATGGCGCGCAAAGAAGGCACAGTTTTTCAGGGTGATCGTATAGGTCGCGCTCATGGTTTTCCGTCCCGTCAGCTCTTCTTTGCACCCAGCATAGCATCCGCCACCATCAGCGCATCCCTGCTGTTTGCGACATCATGTACGCGGAAAATGGCCGCACCCGCCATGCGTAGCAGGGCCGTGGTCGCCGCGGTGGCGGCATCGCGGTCCGCCGGCTCTCGTTCGGTGACAGCACCAAGGAACCGCTTGCGTGACGTGCCGACCAGAAAAGGCAGCTCGAAACGGTGCAATTCGGTAAACCGCGCCATCAGTTCGAGGTTCTCTTCCGTGTCCTTGGCAAAGCCGAAGCCCGGATCAAGCACGATCCGTTCGCGTTCGATGCCGGCTTCTGCCGCGATCTGCAGCGAGCGGTCTAGGAAATGGAACTGGTCGTCCACCACATCGGCAAGCTTCTGGCGATCGCGGCCTGTGTGCATGATGCAGAGCCCGGCGCCCGTCTGCGCAGCAACCCGCGCGATATCCGGTTCGCGCTGAAGGCCGTGCACGTCGTTGATGATGTGGGCGCCAGCGTCGACGGCAAGCCGTGCGGTCTCTGCCCTATAGGTATCGACTGAAATGAGCGCATCGGTGTCGCGCGCCAATGCCGCGATGACCGGAAAGATCCGGTTCTGTTCCTCTTTGGCACTCACGGGCGCTGCGTCCGGTCTGGTCGATTCACCGCCAACATCGAGGATCAGGGCGCCGTCGTCGATGCAGCGCTTGCCCTGGACAACGGCTGCTGCCGTATCCGTGAAACGACCGCCATCGGAGAAAGAGTCGGGGGTAACATTGATGATCGCCATCAAAACGCCACGCGGCCCCAGTTCGAGACTACGGCCATGCGCCAGCTTCCAATGAAAATTTTGAAATGGATTGTAAGTCATTTCCCCTCACGATGCGCCGCAGACAACCATTTCGATTTGCTGTTGCACCCACGCTGGCTATGCCCCAAGCTTGATTGAAGTTCAACTAAAGAGAACTACGCATTGATGTCTCGAGTACGCGTTCCGTTCAAAGCCGCCCTTCTTGCCCTTCTGGTTGCCATGCCCTTGGGCTCTGCGTCCGGCGAAACGGTGATAAACAAGAGCTTTTCCTATTTCTCGATCGGCGGCCGCACGGCGGCGGACCTCGACAAAGCTCTGTCCAAAGCCGGGCCGATGATGAAATCGACGGGCGCGCGCCATCCGGGCGCGACGCGGATCAAGTTTGGCGGCACGATCACCTACGTCAATCGCGGCGGACGCTGCGCGGTCGGCGTCGCCCGCGTCACGCTCAGCACGCGCATCATCCTGCCGCGCTGGAAATATCGCAAGCAGGCCAGCCGCGACCTCGCTCTGGTCTGGGATACGTTGTCGAGCGATATCAAGCGGCACGAGGAACGCCACGCCGAGATCGCCCGCAACCACGCCCGCGAGATGGAGAAGATGTTTCTGGCCCTGAGGCCGCAGGCGGACTGCGAACAGATGCAAGAAAGCGTCACACGCGCCAGTACCGAAGCGATCGCCGCTCACGACAAGGACCAGGCCCGGTTCGACCGGACGGAGGCGGCCAATTTCGACAAGCGCATAATCCGATTGCTGCAATACCGGCTGGATGCGCTGAAGAAAACGCAGCGCTAGACAGGTCGCTGTTCAACGGTCACGACCGACATAAGCATAGCCGGAATATACTTTGAGGCGACCTGTTCAACGAGTGCGCACCCACAGTATTTTATTGGTGAAATCTAGCGATAGCTACAGCTGAGCGACTCGCTTATATTCAGAATATGGAACGTGGGGGCGAATTGAAATCCAACCCTCCGTTGTCGAAAGGAATTTGGCGGACCATCATGGTCTTGCACGACGTATAAATATTGCCGTTACTTGAGTTCAGCAGTGTCGTTTCGTTTCTTTAAGCGCAAAGCTCGACGACGCAGCAAATACAGGTTCTCCTGGCGTGTCTTCATGCAGCAGATGTTCCCTCCCTCATCTGCGTGCGATGCGCCCTCCTAGCCTCGCTCGTCACACGACCAGCGAGGCGCTTTTTTGGCAAACATGACATCAATAGATCGATAGACTGAAGATGGGCGCCAACGGCCAGCGATCAGGCCTGGCGTTCGGGCACGTGCACGACGAGCCCGTCCAGCGCATCGCTGACCTTGATCTGACAGGAAAGCCGCGAGGTCGGACGGACATCATAGGCGAAATCCAGCATGTCCTCTTCCATCGCTTCCGGAGCGCCGACGACAGCCGTCCAGGCATCGTCGACATAGACATGACAGGTGGCACAGGCACAGGCCCCGCCACACTCCGCTTCGACACCCGGAACCGAATTGCGAACGGCGTTCTCCATGACGGTCGAGCCGTTCTCGACATCGAGTTCGTGGCGCGTGCCATCAAAGGCAACGATCGTAAGTTTTGTCATGTCACTTTCCGGAATAAGCTGATGGGACTGGCCGATTGCGCAAAGCCGCGCGGGGCGGCGGGCGCGAATTCAGGGAAAGTTCTTCCAACAATTCGGCCATCCAGTCAACAACAGCCGGCAGTTGCATCGCGGACGCAGCGTTTCAGCGCGGGCCGCGATGCACCTTTGTGGCTCGCTGCAATCAGCGGCAGAGCTTCAGGATAAACAGTTCAGCCTCAAGCACGCTCTCTGCAAGAACGTCGGGCAAAGCCGCATCGGTCGGACGCTGTTCGATCGCGCCGGCCGCAGCAGCGACGTCGACGGCGCCGACAGCGAGTGCGGCCCCCTTCAACTGATGGGCCGCCTGGGCACGTCCATTCACGTCGCCATCGGTGATTTCCTTCATCACCTTGCGTGCCTGACGGGCGAACAATTGCAGCACTTCGATTTCGAGCGCCTTGTCTCCCATTGTCTGCGCGGCAAGGTGGGCAAAATCGATGGGCTTCTTGCCGGAAAGAGAAGAGCTACCCGGAGTGTCGGGAGCTTCGAAGGCAATTCTGAGGGCCGCCATGAGCCAATTTCCCTATTGTTTGTATGCTGTTGGTCTTTATCCGACGCCGTCCCGCGACATTCGCGGTCCAATTGCCATGGGCGGCACGGACACCGTGACCGACGACGCCTGTTCACCAAGCTTCGTCGCCGGACGATCGCTACGGTTTGCGAGCTATCATCCTCCACGGGCGGGCGCTGCTATCGGCTTAAAACGGGGCGCAATATAGGCAGGAATCTGGGAAAATGGTTAACGCTCGTTAAACCTCCTGATTTCCTTGCCTTTTCCGACCTAAACCCCTTTGCCACATTAAGAATTCATTAGGATTTTAATGAAGCTGGAGTGCTCTTAATTGTAACAACCGGGCTAATGTGTCACTACGATACGGTTAGGAACGGGCTTGCGTACGAAAATGGCAACCGTTCCGGTGGATAAGCTGTGCGAGTGGTGCCCTCGAGGGTCAATTCCGACTATCCATCGAGGAAATGCAGTGGTGTTCAGTAGGGTATTGCGTAGATGTGATGCGCGTATCTTGCCGTCACCGCCCCGGTGAAGTCAGTGCCTGGCCGCAATCGCGGATCAAATGGACACGCTTCATCGCAGGCAAAAGGTAATGAGGCGTATCCCTATGGCGACGAAGAAGAGCAACGAGTCAATTGATGAAAAGGCCTTCCAGGCTCTGGAAGCGGCCCTTAAGATCGATTTTGACGAGCTTAAGTCGAGCCCTAACGACAAGACTTCCTTGGATAATCCGGAGGAAAATGTGTCTGACTCCACTAATCAGGCTGCTCAGCCCGATCACAGCCGAAATGCCAAGCCTCAGCAGGAAGCCCCCCGCGCCGCGCGAGCAAATGACGCCGCACGCGGGCTCGCTCCTGAACCTGCGCCAAAGTCGCCTCCCCTTTCTCCGGCAAACGACGATGGGCGCCGCTCTCCGGCTGCCATGTTGCGCGCCCTCGACGTTCGCTCGAACCGCGCCGCCATCCGTGTCGCAGCCCTCGTTTCGGTGATCTGGGCCGTGGCCGGCATCGGTGTCGCCAACCTGCTCTATGGCCCACAGATCTGGCAGATCCGCTCGCTGAGCGATCTCGCTGCCACCCCGGGTGCCGTCGGCGTCGCCATTGGCATCGCGCTGCCGATCATGCTCTTCTTCTCCTTCGCCATCATGATCGCCCGCGCGCAGGAACTGCGCAACGCCGCGCGCTCCATGGCCGAAGTGGCATTGCGCCTGGCCGAACCGGAAACTGCGGCCGCCGACCGGGTCATGACCGTCGGTCAGGCCGTTCGCCGCGAAGTCTCGGCGATGAACGAAGGCATCGAGCGCACGATTGCGCGCGCCACCGAACTCGAAACGCTGGTTCACTCCGAGGTGAATGCGCTCGAGCGCAGCTACAGCGAAAACGAACTGCGCGTGCGTACGCTGGTTCAGGAGCTGGGCCTTGAGCGCGAAGCCATCATCGGCCACTCCGAGCGCATCCGCTCGACCATCGCCGGTGCGCATGGCAAGCTGAAGGACGATCTCGACCAGGCCGGCGAAGACATCGCCTCGCGCATCGCCATCTCCGGCGAGGCTTTTGCCTCGCTGATCGACACGCGGGCAGCGGCACTCAGCGAAAAGTCCGACACGGCGCTGCAGAACATCAGCACCATGCTGTCGAACCGCACGGACTCGCTCCTTTCCGGCCTGACGGCAGCCGGCCTCGGCCTCAGCAGCGAATTCGACACCCGCCTCGACCAGCTGAGCGATACGCTGACAAAGCGCGGCGAGCAGCTGCTCGGCCAGTTCGAGACCCGCGCCTCCTCGCTCGATGCTAACACTGAAAAGCTGAATGCCGCGCTGAACGAGCGCGCCCGCCAGCTCAATGAAACGCTGATTGCCCGCACCCGCGACCTCAACGAAAGCCTGAGCGTCGGCCAGCAGGCAATTGCCGGCGGCCTCGAAGACGTGCTCGCGACGCTCAACGCCACCCTCGACGAAAAGGGTGCGCATTTCCGCCAGAGCCTGCGCTCCAGCGCCGACGATGCCATCATGGATCTCGATCTGCGCGGCGGATTCTTCGAAGAAAAGCTGCAGACGACAGTCGGCCACCTTGCCACCGCCTTCGACGAACGCTTCCACGAGTTCGCATCGGCCTTCGACAAGCGCGCCAGCTTGCTCGACACCAAGCTGATGGAAAGCCTGCACCGCATCAACGAGACCGTCAGTGGCGGTTCGGATGCCATCGGTGGCGCGCTCGACAGCAGCATCGAGAAGATCGGCTCGGCGCTTTCGGATCAGTCGCTCACACTCGCGACAGCACTCGGCGCCACCCACGACTTCATCGAGGAGACGATCGGCAGCCGCACGTCCGATCTCAGCAACCTGATCGGCGGAGCCCATAGCCGCATCGACAGCGTTCTTTCCGAAAAGACCAGCAGCCTGATGGGCGCCTTGTCCGAGGCTCAGGATCGCATCGAGAACGGCTTTGGCCAGCGCGCAGATGCGCTTGCAAATGCACTGACATCAAGCGAACAGCGCCTGACCGAGGGCCTCGACACCCGCACGGCACAGTTCGTCGATGGCCTGCACGCGGCCCATGCCCGCATCGAGCAGACGCTGACCGGCTCGACCGACGAGATCACCAGCGCCATCGCGGCAAGCCAGCACCGCCTCGACAACACCCTGTCCGAGCGCACCCTTGCCCTTTCGACCGTGCTTTCGACCGGAACGGACGCGATCGAAGGTGCCGTCGGCGAAACGGCCGACCGGCTGGAGCGTGTTCTTTCGGAACGCAGCCAGGCGATTGCAGAAACCCTTTCGACCCAGACATCGGCACTCGACGGCGTTCTCGCCGATCGCTCCGCCCACATCACCTCGACGATGACGGCCCGCGCCAACGAAATGGCAGATTCCCTGAGCCGTCATGCCGAAGACGTCGCCGACAACCTCACCTTCCGCGCCACGGCCGTTGCCGAGACGATGACCGACCGTGTCGGTGAAATCGAACAGAAGCTTTCGGACAGCGTATCCCTCGTTGCCGAAAACCTCGGTGGCCGCGTCAGCCAGATCTCCGACACTCTTACCAACACCAGCGCTCGCATTGCCGAAGACCTCAGCGGCCGCGTGGGCAAGATCTCGGACGTCCTGACGGCCACCAGCGCCCAGATCGCCGAGGCGCTGACCGCGCGCACCACCGAGGCGACAGCCTCGCTCGCCGGCAAGGCGACGGAAATCGAACAGACGCTGACCGGCCGCGCCGAGCACCTGCGCGAAACACTCTCCTCGACCCACGAGCAGATTCGAGCCACGCTCGACGACCGGATCAACGCAATCAACCTCGCCGTCGACCAGGGCCGCGACCAGCTGGAAGGCATGTTGTCCGACCAGTCCGTGTCGATCGCCACCAGCCTTGCCACCAGCGCCAGCATGCTCGAAATGTCGCTCGAAGAGCGCCAAGCGGCACTTGCCGGCATCATCGACCGCAGCGGCGAAACGCTGGAAGCCCGCATGCGCTCGACGACCGGCAACATTGCCGAGCGCCTGGCGGAAACGGCCGGCCAGATCAGCCTCGCCGCCGACACGCTGACCAACCGCGTCGACATGTCGATCAACGGCCTCAACGACCGCCTTGACGACACCGGTCTGCGCATCGAGACAAGCCTTGGCGCGCTTGAAGAGCGCATGCGCGACAGTGCCGAAAATGTCGGTTCGATTGCCGATGCGGCGGGTGTTCGTGTCGAGACCCGTCTTGGCTCGCTCGAAGACCGTATGCGCGGCAGCGTCGATAATGTCAGCACGATCGTCGATGACACGGCCGCCCGCATCGAGACCCGTCTGGGTTCGCTCGAGGGGCGGATGCACGGGAGCGTCGATAAGGTCAGCGTCATCGTCGATGAAACCAGCAGCCTCATCGAATCTCGCCTCGGAACTTTGGAAGACCGCATCCGCGGCAGCGTCGGCAATGTCAACGCAATCGTCGACGACACCGGTATCCGCATCGAGGCCAGCATTGGCACCCTGGAGGATCGTATCCGCGACAGCGTCGGAAGCGTCAATGCCATCGTCGACGATACCGGCGCCAAGATCGAGACAAGTCTCGGTTCTCTGGAAAGCCGTATTCGAGGCAGTGTCGGCAGCGTCAATGCCTTGGTCGATGACACCGGTCTGCGCCTGGAAACGAGCCTCGGCTCGCTGGAGGATCGCGTCCGCGACAGCGTCGACAGTGTCAACGCTATCGTTGACAACGCCGGCCAGCGCATCGCCGACAGCCTCGGTGAGCGTTCCGGCGAGATCGACCGCGTCAGCGAGGAAGCCGCAAGCCGCATCTCCAGCGCCATCAATGCCGGTACGGACCGCATTGAAGAGCGCCTCGGCACCATGGACCGCGCCCTCAACATCGGCCTCGAAAACGTCAACCGCACGATCGAAGGCAAGGCTGCGGTGCTTGTCACCAGCCTGCGCGGCGCCGTCAGCGAAGCGACGCAGGAGATCGACGCCGAGGCCGGCCGGATCGAAGGCAAGACCGCGGACCTCATCAGCAACCTTCGCGGCGCAGTCGGCGATGTGGTCCAGGAACTCGACACCGAAGCCGCCCGCATCGGAGGCAAGGCTGCCGGTCTCGTCACCAGCCTTCGCGGCGCGGTTAGCGAAGCAGCGCAGGACCTCGACGCGGAAGCGGCCCGTTCCGCCGGCCTTCTTTCCAAGGCTGGTCAGGACTTCGCCAATGTGCTGGCGGCCCGCAACGCCGACTTCGCAAATGCCATTGAGCAGACCGCCTCGACAACGGCCGCACGCCATGCCGAACTCGCCCGCTCGGTCGCCGATGCCTCTGACACCGCCACTGCACGCCTTGCCGCCACGCATGGCCAGGTTGCCAGCCACGCCCAGAACATCCAGCAGGGCTTGGCAGATGCCGAAAAGGCACTGGAAGCCCGTGGTGAGGCGATCCGCAGCACGCTCGACGATCGGACCCGCGAACTCAACTCGATGCTCGCCGGCCGCTCTATGGAACTGTCGCGCATCATCGACGAGCAGGCACGCCCGGTCATCGATCAATATGCCGCAACCGGCCGTGAGGCTGCCGAGCGCATCGCCAGCCTGACGAAGGACAGCACCGATCGCCTGCGCGCGGAAAATGCCGCATTGGTCAATGCCATTACCGAACGCACCGGCGAGACGCTCAACGCCATCTCGCTGCGCGCCGAGGAAACGGCAAAGGCGATGAAGATGGTCGAGAACCGTCTGCAGTCGACGGCCCTCGGCCTGATCGACCAGCTCGCCGCCAACAACACGGCGATCGCAACTGTCATCGACCAGGCAAGCGACAATCTCGGCGACATGGACCAGCGGCTGGAGGCTACGGCCACCCGATTCTCCGAAACCACGCGCCAGGCTTCCGACATGCTGTCGACCTCTACGCGCCTCATCGAAGGCAAGGTCGACAAGCTCTCGGACATCTCGGCCTCTACCCTGTCGCAGATCGGCGGCATCGTCGGCCGCTTCGAGGATCACTCCAAGGTGCTCGGCCAGGCCTCGGACCTGTTGGGCGCCGCCCAGTCGAACCTCGTCAGCACACTCGAGGAACGCCAGGATGCCTTGCGCACCCTGTCGGTCGGCCTCGTCCAGCGCTCGGAAGAAATCGAACGCACCATGCGTGCACTCGAAGGCTTCGTCGATGGTGCCTTCCAGCGTGCCGAAGAGCGCTCAGGTCTGGTTGCTGGTAATCTGCGTAGCGGCATCCAGCAATCCTTCTCGGATGTCGGCCGCCTGCTGTCGAGCACCGAACAGCGTGCAGCCGAAGCCGCCGAATCCATGCGCAATGCGCTGGCCCAGGCCGGCGACGAGGCTGGTGCCTCGGTCGAGGCAGTCTTCTCCCGCGCCGAAGAACGGTCGCGCCAGATTGCCGATACGCTGCGCTCCGGCGTCGAGACCTCGTTCGCCGACGTCAACAAGACGCTCTCGGCGGTCGAGGGCCGCGCGCTCGGCGCCTCCGAGGCGCTCCGCCAGGCGATCGCCAAGGTGGGCGAAGATGCGGGTTCCTCAATCGAGGGTGCATTCGCAACCGCCGAGGAACGCTCCAAGGAAGTGGCGTCCCGCCTGCGCGGCAGCGTCGCGTCGTCTGTCTCCGACGTCGAGCGCATGCTTAGCGAAAGTGGCAAGAAGTCCGACGGCGTCGCAATCCAGCTGCGCGACGCCGTTCGCGTGGCGATCGACGACGCCATCGGCCGCTTCAGCGGTGCGACCGACGATATCCGCCGCTCGGCCGGCGAGATCCGCAAGGAACTCGATATGACCCGCGAAGAGCTGAAGCGCAGCGCCTTCGACCTGCCCGAGGAAGCCAAGGAAAACGCCGCCGTCATGCGTCGTGCCGTGGCCGAGCAGATCAAGGCCCTGCAGGAGCTGTCGGAAATCATCGGCAAGTCCTCGACGCAGCTCGAAGTCGCCCAGCCGCTGCGCCAGCAGCCGGTTGCTGCCGCTGCTGTGGCTGCAGCGCCTGTCGCCCGTCCGGTCCAGCAGCCGGTCGCAGAGCCGCGTCGCCAGGATCCGGCGCCTGCCCTGCGCGGCAGCCTCGGCATCGAACAGGCGACCGTCCAGCAGCCTGCCCGGCCCAGCCGGAAACGCAGGCCGTCACCAGCGAAGTCGCAGAAGGCGGTGGCTGGATGCGAGACCTGCTGCGTGCCGCGTCGCGGGAAGAAGCGCCGGCAGCCGCACCGCAGCGCCCGGCAGAAAGCCAGCCGGTTGCCCGCAGCGGCGATAACCGCAACCCGCGCCACGTGGTGGAATCGCTGAACTCGCTTTCGGTCGATATCGCCCGGGCCATCGACCACGACGCATCGGTCGACCTGTGGCGCCGCTACCAGCGCGGCGAGCGCGACGTCTTCACCCGCCGGCTCTATACGCTGAAGGGCCAGCAGACCTTCGACGAGATCAAGCGCAAGTACGACCGCGAGCCGGAATTCCGCACCGCCGTCGATCGCTACATCGCCGACTTCGAAAAGCTGCTCGCCGATGTCGCACGCAACGATCCGGACAAGCGCATCACCCAGACCTACCTTACATCCGACACGGGCAAGGTCTACACGATGCTCGCCCACGCCGCCGGCCGCTTCAACTAAGAGGCAGCCCGACCGGCAAGATTTGACGGCCCCATCGCAAGGTGGGGCCGTTTTCACATGTGTCGTCCACAGCGGAAGCGCGCAACAGGTTCGCGTCCGCATTGAGGGCTTCGAGATGTTCTGCATCGACCCAGTGTGACCCACGGCGCGATGACGGTCGTTGTGTGCCTTACCCAGATACCGCATTGTATCCGGATACCACACTGTCGAACCCAAAATCCCTGCCGCATCATCACCGCCGATCTTCCCCAACCACCCGGTGCCGTCGGGCGCCGAGGATCGACATTGAAAAGTGGCGCGTCGGTGCCAGCACAGTGCCGTTGGCGGCGGCACAGTGCCCTAAGTTCAAGGATGCGCGGCATCGCCAATGTTACGGCGCAAGCACGCCCCAGGAGCGGAAGCCGCTTCACTAGTCCCATTTGAATGGCAGAGTTACTCCACGCGCGTTGCGCGCCAACGTGGGCAGCTTACCGGCGGCTACCTACGGCAAACTGCCGTACTACATCACCGCCGATGCTGCCGAGGTGGCGGAGTACCAAGCACCCAACGGATGACCCTTTCATAGCGTCGGCTGGCCGACGCCATTGTCCACAAGAGTATCCCGCAGCCAATCTTGGCGGTGTGGGCCGGAGTGCAGGAGAACGGCGTTTGCCGCACCGTCGACCACAATCGAGAAAGGCGCGGTTCGAGCTTGGAAAAGCCCGGGCATGTTCGTCGCATGATCAGCAAACGCTGACCAGAAGACAGCAGACATGCCTAGCATTCTAAAATTCTGCCCAGGCCCAGGCGGACGCCCTGCCAGGTTCCGCAGTGGTATGTATCCACACCTTAACTATCTCCTGCGGAAGCTGCCGCGAGCATCTCATGCATCTGGCATTAGCCCGACGCGACAGATGTCGCGGTTCACTCCTCATGACGAGAACGACCTGGCGGCCACCACCATAGTAGCTACGCGGCATTGCGTTGCATCAGCGCGTTTGAGTGCATTCCGGCGGCAGCCGGCACATACCCCCAAAGGCGCTTATTTCGGGAAGTAGCAGCGATCCGACCCACTGGTCCGACGCAACCAATCGCGCCACGGTTCGACAACACGAGACAAGGCTCGGATACCCCATCACCGCATTGACACCAGGTTGCTCTTTCCCGTCCAGGCAGAGCCACCTCATGCGCATTTCGCACCGTCGAACGAAAACAACACCGCGCAAAACAAAAGGCCCCGGACAAACCGGGGCCTTTCTAAGGTTTCGATCAAGCTGGCGAAGCCAGTCTGCGATCAATGTTCCTTGTTGGCGTAAACCGACTTCTTGGTCAGGTAGACGAGACCGGTGAAGATCAGCAGGAACACCATGACCATGAAGCCGGTGCGCTTGCGGTCTTCCAGGTGCGGCTCGGCTGCCCACATCAGGAAGGCCGAAACGTCCTTGGCATACTGGTCCACCGTCTGCGGCGTGCCATCCTCGTAGGTAACCTGATCGTTGGAGATCGGCTGGGCCATCGCCAGCGCAGAAGCGTTGGCGAAGTAAGGGTTGTAGTGCGTGCCTTCGGCGACCTGAACGCCTTCCGGCGGCTCATGGTAACCGGTCAGCAGCGCGTGGATATAATCCGGGCCACCTTCCTGGTAAGGCCAGAACATATCGAAGACGAACTGCGGGAAGCCGCGTTCGATGCCGCGCGCCTTGGCGATCAGCGAGAAGTCCGGCGGTGCAGCCCCGTTGTTGGAAGCAGCAGCTGCTTCCTTGTTCGGGTACGGCGACGGGAAGTGATCCGCAGGCACGGCCTTGCGGGTGTACATTTCGCCGTCAGCGTTCGGGCCGTCCTGAACTTCGTAGTTCGCGGCGAAGGCCTTCACCTGTGCGTCGGAATAGCCGAGGCCTTCGAGCGTACGGAATGCCACCAGATTCATCGAGTGGCAGGCCGAACAGACTTCGGTGTAGATCTTCAGGCCACGCTGCAGCTGACCCTTGTCGTAGTTGCCGAACGGGCCGGCAAACGACCAGTCCTGCTGCTCAGGCTTGTGGATCGGATAGTGGGGCGTGCCGCCGCCATGCTCCGCGCCACCTGCCGCCTCTTCAGCGACAGCAGCTCCGAGACCGAGGCCAGCGACGACAGCAAGTGACAGAATGCCTGTTACAAGCTTTTTCATTGTTGTGGGTTCCTTATCAATCGCTGTTCTGATCAGGCACGTGCGGTGGCCGGCTGTGCCTTCGCATTCTTCTTCTCAAGCACCGCCTCGGTGATGGAATTCGGAATGCGCTTCGGCGTTTCGATCAGGCCGAGGACCGGCATGATGACGAGGAAGAAACCGAAGTAGTACAGAGTGCCGATCTGCGACATGACAACGTACAGGCCTTCCGCAGGGCGCGAACCCAGCCAGCCGAGCAGGATGGCGTTGACCACGAAGATCCAGAAGAACAGCTTGTACCAGGGACGGTAGACAGCCGAACGCACCTTCGAGGTATCCAGCCATGGCAGGAAGAACAGGATGATGATCGAGCCGAACATCACCAGAACGCCACCGAGCTTGGAGTCGATCGGGCCGACATTGAAGGTGATGGCGCGCAGCATCGCGTAGAACGGCAAGTAGTACCATTCAGGAACGATGTGGGCAGGCGTCTTCAGAGCGTCAGCCGGAATGTAGTTGTCCGGATGGCCGAGGAAGTTTGGCTGGTAGAATACGAACCATGCATAGACCAGCAGGAACACGGAGACGCCGAGTGCGTCCTTCAAGGTCGCGTAGGGCGTGAAGGGAACGGTATCGGTCTTCGACTTCACTTCGACGCCGGTCGGGTTGGTCTGGCCGGTGACGTGCAGGGCCCAGACGTGAAGCACGACAACGCCGGCGATCATGAAGGGCAGCAGGTAGTGCAGCGAGAAGAAGCGGTTCAGGGTCGGCTGGTCAACGGCAAAGCCGCCAAGCAGGAACTGCTGGATCCACTCACCCACCAAGGGGAAGGCCGAGAAGAAGCCGGTGATAACGGTCGCGCCCCAGAAGGACATCTGACCCCAGGGCAGAACGTAGCCCATGAAGCCGGCAGCCATCATCAGGAGGTAGATGACCACGCCGAGGATCCAGAGGATTTCGCGCGGTGCCTTGTACGAGCCGTAATAGAGGCCACGGGCGATGTGTAGGTAGACGGCGATGAAGAAGAATGATGCGCCGTTGGCGTGCATGTAGCGCAGCAGCCAACCGTGGTTGACGTCGCGCATGATCTTTTCGACCGAGTTGAACGCAACGGTCGTGTCGGAGGCATAGTGCATGGCCAGCACAATACCGGTCAGGATCTGCACGATCAGCATCACGGAAAGCATGGCGCCAAAGGTATATGCGTAGTTCAGGTTCCGGGGAACCGGATAGCTGATGAAGCTGTCGTGAATCATACGCGGCAGCGGAAGACGGGAATCAACCCATTTCTCAATGCCAGTCGTTGGCGTGTAGGTTGAATGTTCAGCACTCATTATCAGTAGTCCCCTCAACCGATCTTGATAACTGTGTCGGAAACGAACGAGAAGGTCGGCACGGCGAGGTTCTCCGGCGCCGGACCTTTACGGATTCGGCCGGCCGTATCGTAGTGGGAACCATGGCAGGGACAGAACCAGCCACCGAAATCACCGGCCTGACCAAGCGGCACGCAGCCGAGATGGGTACAGGAGCCGATCATCACGATCCAGTTTTCCTTGCCTTCGCCGGCGAGCGATCGAGATCGTTCGCCTCGGCGTCGGTCGGAAGGTTGGCGTTGCGCGCAACCGGATCCTTGAGGTCGGCAAGAGCGACCGCCTTGGCCTCTTCCACTTCCTTCTCAGTGCGGTTGCGGATGAAGATCGGCTTGCCGCGCCATTTGGCCGTCAGCGACATGCCGGCCTGCAGGCTCGACACATCGACCTCGATCGAGGCGAGAGCAAGCGTCGAAGCATCCGGACGCATCTGGTCGATGAATGGCCAAGCGACCGCGCCGGCGCCGACGACGCCCGCCATGCCGGTGGCCAGGTAAAGGAAATCGCGGCGAGTGGGCTCGCCCGAGGTCTCGCTTGAAATGTCGTGTTCGCTCACGGCTAAACCATCCTCTCACGCAATGTTGCGGAAACCGCATCCGCCCAGCGAGATCCCTGCCCTTGCGGTTTCACCTAGGTCAAGGAAGCACGCCCAATCAATGTGCTGACACCTTAGCCGGTTTGCTGTTGCAAACACGTTATCGGGCGTCAGAATCCGAAAAGTGCTGCGCGCACACGGCTCGCAGATTCCCCGTCAATCCGGCGCGTTCTATGCTTGATCGCAAATTATGTCCAGCCTTGACAAGGGTGGGTGGGCAGATTGTCGCGGGGAAAAGCGCGGCCGATTGGCACAAGGACTTGACGGTCGTCATTGCAGTTGGCCGGCGGCCGTTCGAAGGGTGGAGAAAAGGCGACGAGGCCGCCCTACTCTGCCGCTTCTTCGCGTGCCAGAAAGCCGCCGGATTGCCGCGACCAGAGGTCAGCGTAAAGACCGCCCCGAGCGATCAGTTCGGCGTGGGTTCCGTCCTCGACGATCCGGCCCTTATCCATGACGACGAGCCGATCGAGAGCGGCGATCGTCGACAATCGGTGTGCGATAGCAAGCACCGTTTTTCCTTGCATCAGCCGGTCGAGATTGGACTGGATTGCCGCCTCGACTTCGGAATCGAGCGCCGACGTCGCCTCGTCGAGAACGAGGATCGGCGCATCCTTGAGCATGACGCGGGCAATCGCGATACGCTGCCTCTGCCCGCCAGAAAGCTTGACGCCGCGTTCACCGACATGGGCATCGAAACTCCTGCGGCCGCGCTGGTCCTGGAGATCGAGAATGAACTCGTAGGCCTCGGCCCTCTCGGCTGCGATGATCAATTGCTTGTCGGTTGCATCCGGGTGGCCGAAAAGGATGTTGTCCCGGATGGAGCGGTGCAGCAGCGAGGTGTCCTGGCTGACCATGCCGACCTGTGCGCGCAGCGATTCCTGCTTCACCGTCGAAATGTCCTGCCCATCGATCAGGATGCGCCCGCCCTCGAGGTCGTAGAAGCGCAACAGCAGGTTAACGAGCGTTGACTTACCGGCGCCCGAACGGCCGACGATCCCGACCTTTTCGCCTGGACGGATCACGAGCGAGAAGTCGTCGATGACGCCGGCACTCTTGCCGTAATGGAACTTCACATGCTCGAAACGGATTTCCGGCTCGCTGACCGACAACTCCTTGGCATCCGGTTTGTCCACAAGACCGATCGCCTGGGAGACGAGCTCGGCCGAATTCTGGATCGTGCCGATGTTGCGCATGATCGAGTTGAACTGCGTCATCATCCGGCCGAGCAGCATGTTGAGTCGCAGCACCAGCGCCAGCGTGAAGGCAACCGCACCCGAACTGATCGCACCGCCAAGCCAGAGGTGGATGGCATAGACGGCGATGGCCGCGATCATCATGCCCGAAAGCAGCGCAAGCGAGGCACGCACGGCCGTCAGTAGCCGCGTGAAGGGGATCACCGCCCGCTGGAAGCGATCGAAGCCGGCGCGGATATAGCGGTCGTTCTCGTCGTCGCGACCGAACAGTTTCAATGTCTGGATGTTCGAATAGGCATCAACCATCCGCCCGTTCAGCATCGAGGCCATTTCAGCCGTATCGCGCGCGTGCTTGCGGATGCGCGGAACGAAGTAGCGCGCCAGCGCCAGGAAGAGGACGATCCAGAACGCGACCATTGCCGCCAGCCGCCAGTCGAGCTGGGCGATGAGCGCCATGGTCGAGGCGGTATAGATGACGATGAACCAGACGACCTGCAGCAGCGAGACGATCAGATCGCTGGTCGCCTGCGCGCCGGACCAGACTTTCGTCACGATCCGGCCGGAAAAATCGTTCTGGAAGAAGGAAAGCGATTGCCGAGCGACGTGGGTGTAGGTTTGCCAGCGCACGAGATTGAGGAAGCCGGTGATGATCGACTGCTCCTCGACGAGCGCTGCCAGCGACACCGCGACGAAGCGGAACACCAGCACCGTCAGCAACATGAACAGAAGCTCTGGCCCGTTGGCGGAAATTAGCCCGCTCCAGCCCGCTTCGGGCTTCACAGTGTCGAGCAGATCGACCAGCCGTCCGACGAAGTAGAAGAGCCCCGCCTCCAGCATGGCGACAAGGCCCCCGAGGATGGCCATCGCCAGAAACGGCCCTTTGGCCTGGCGGGCGTAGAACCAGGCAAAACCCCACAGCGATTTCGGCGGCTGCAATCGCTCGCGCGGCGCAAACGGCTTGATCCAGTTCTCAAAGATGCTGACGATGGCGCTGAGCATGTTTCCGATATAGGCGGTTCGGCGGCAACAGCAATCGGTTTCCACCATCGGGCGCATTACAAATGCGTTAGGTGACGTGGCAAAACCCCGCCGCCCGCATGGGCGGCAGGGTCACAGCGGATCACTCCGCCGCTTCTTCCTTCTCGGTATCGTCGGCGATGAAGCCGCCCGACTGGCGTGACCAGAGGTCGGCGTAAAGGCCGCCCTTGGCCACGAGTTCGGCATGCGAACCGGTTTCGACGATCCGCCCGGCCTCGAGGATGACCAGGCGGTCCATTTCCGTCAGCGTCGACAGGCGGTGGGCGATCGCGATCACCGTCTTGCCAGCCATCAGCGCGAACAGGTTCTCCTGGATCGCCTGCTCGACTTCGGAATCGAGCGCTGATGTCGCTTCGTCGAGGACGAGGATCGGCGCGTCCTTGAGGAAGACGCGGGCGATCGCGATACGCTGGCGCTGGCCGCCGGAGAGCTTGACGCCCCGTTCGCCGACCTGGGCGTCGAGCCCCTTGCGCCCCTGGTTGTCCTCGAGCGCCTGGATGAACTCCCAGGCATTCGCCCGCTTCGCAGCCGCGGTGATCGCCTCGTCGTCGGCTTCCGGGTGTCCATAGGCGATGTTGTCGCGAATGGAGCGGTGCAGCAGCGAGGTATCCTGCGTGACGACGCCAATCTGGGCGCGCAGGCTATCCTGGGTGACGGTGGCGATATCCTTGCCGTCGATCCGGATTGCGCCTGACTCCACGTCGTAGAACCGCAATAGCAGGTTCATCAGCGTCGTCTTGCCGGCACCCGAGCGTCCGACCAGGCCGATCTTCTCGCCCGGCTTGATGTCGAGCGACAGGTGATCGATGACGCCCTTTGCCTTGCCGTAGTGGAAGCGGACGTTGTCGTAGGTGATCGCACCCTTTTCCGCCTTCAGCGCCTTGGCATCCGGTTCGTCGACGATGTCGTGCGCCTTGGTCATCATGCCGATACCGTCATAGACAGTGCCAATGTTCTCGAACAGCGCCGAGACTTCCCACATGATCCATTGCGACATGCCGTTGATGCGCATGGCCAGACCAACGGCGATCGCGATCGCGCCGACCGAGATGGCACTTGTCAGCCACAGGTGAATGCCGAGCGCGCTGATTGCAAACAGCGCGATGCTGTTGTTGGCGTAGACCAGCACGTGGAACAGCGTCACCTTGCGCATCTGGCGATGCACCGTGTCGAGGAAGCCGTCCATGCCGGCGCGCGCATACGTTTCCTCGCGGCCTGCATGCGAGAACAGCTTGACCGTGCCGATGTTGGTGTAGCTGTCGACGATACGGCCCGTCATCATCGATCGCGCGTCCGCCTGCTCCTTGGAAATCTTCTGCAACCGCGGCACGAAATAGGTAACGATGCAGATGTAGATCACCAGCCAGACGGCGAGCGGCGTCACCAGCCGCCAGTCGGCAGCGGCAACGACGATCAGCATCGTGACGAAATAGCTGACGACATAGACGAAGACGTCGAGGATCTTCATCACCGTTTCGCGAACCGCAAGCGAGGTCTGCATGACCTTGGTCGCCACGCGGCCGGCGAACTCGTTGGCGAAGAACGTCATGCTCTGGCGCAGCAGATAGCGGTGCATCTGCCAGCGGGCGATCATCGGGTAATTGCCGAGCAGCACCTGGTGCATGATGAACGAATCGATCGCCACCAGCAGCGGCAGGCCGATCAGAACCAGGCCGCCCATCCAGATCAGCCGGTGACCTTCCGCCTGCAGGAAGGTGTCGCGATTGGCACTCGACAGCCAGTCGACCATGTTTCCGAGAAACTGGAACAGCGCCACTTCGCCGATGGCGATGAGCATGGTGCAGACCGACATGATGAGCAACCACGGAACTGCGGGCTTGGAATAGTGCCAGCAGAAGCCGAAAAGGCTCTTCGGCGGAAGCACGGGCTCTTCCGTCGGATAGGGATTGAGGCGGGATTCAAACCAGCCAAACATAGACTTGCTCCTTCAGAGTATTTTGAAGGAAGGCGGGAATTTGCCCCGCATTCTTTATCGTGAAAATTTCAGTCCGGAAATGCTGCCCGCCATAGCGGTTTGTCTTCCGGAGTTCCGGAAGCGCGCATCGATCTCTTGAAAGATAAGTCGCGGAACCGGTCAGGCCAAACGGTGGCCCATCACTCCTGGAAGGCGTGTCAACATCAATACAGTCATCATTGCCTCCGTCGGTTCGCGTTGAAGAGAGGTTCTCTCTACCCCTAATCGCGTCGACATGCCAGATTGTCGCAGGCACTTTCCTGCCTGTTTTTTCATCGTTCGGTCGGATGTTGCTCATTCGGCACAGATTAGACACCGCGAAATCAAACGGAAACGACACATGGCAGGCGCGTCCGGCATTGGTAGGAGACGCATATGAACGCATCATCGACGCCCCCTCCCGAATTGAAAGGACAAGGTTTCCATCTGAGGCGGCCGCAAGGGGGCGACGTCGAGGCGCGACTGGCGCTCGGGCGGGATCCCGAGATCCACCGCATGTTCGGTGGCAGCGCCACCTTCGCCCGCGCTTTCGGACAAGCGGATGCAGAAGCGTGGGTGCAACACCTCGTCGAGCATCCAGCTGCCTGGATCATCGATCGCAACGGGCCAATTGGCGAAGTCAGGCTCGACAATATCAACCGGGTCGACCGGCGCGCCTCCTTTGCCATCGGCATCTTCAATCCGAAATTGCTCGGCCAAGGGCTTGGCACTGCCGTCACCAAGCTTGTATTGGCGCATGCGTTCGGCGCGCTCGGCCTGCACCGTGTTTCGCTGCGCGTGCTTGCCTTCAACGAGCGCGCCATCGCCAGCTACCGCAAATGCGGCTTCTCGGTCGAGGGACGAGAGCGAGAGACGGCGCTGATCGACGACGCCTGGCACGACGACATCATGATGGGGATTCTGGCGCATGAATTCTCCGCCGCAAAAGACAAGTCGCAAGAAAAGTGAACAGACGTGAGTGACCTCCGCATTGCCCTCTACCAGCCCGACATTCCCGGCAATACCGGCACGATCCTGCGCCTTGCTGCCTGCCTCGGCCTTGCCGTCGATGTCATCGAGCCGGCGGGCTTCGACCTTTCCGACCGCAATCTCAAGCGCGCCGGTATGGACTATATCGCCTCGGTCACCCTCACCCGCCACATCAACTGGGAACGGTTCGAGGCGTGGCGGGTGCCGACCGGCCGAAGGCTTGTGCTCGCCTCCACCAAGGCCGCCGAGCCCTATACCCGCTTTGAATTCAGGCCCGACGATATCCTGCTGTTCGGTCGGGAAAGCGCCGGTGTGCCAGACCATGTGCATGATCGCGCGGAAGGCCGCATCCTCATCCCGATGGCCGAGGGGCAACGGTCGCTCAACGTCGCCATGTCTGCTGCGATGATCGCCGGCGAGGCGATCCGGCAAGTGCAACTGCTCTGAAAAACATCGCATGGTAATGCCCTGCCTTTCCCGATGGGGGGTGACGATGGGCGCGGCCAACGGCAGCGCCCCAAAATTCAGGCGGCAACCTCGTTGTAGGGCGTCGCCTTGCGGGCCTGCTTCAATGTCCGCGCCCACCAGATGAGCCGATCCATCATCAGGAACAGCGGCGCACGCAGCTCCTCGGGCTTGTAGAGGTTGCCGGCCGCATCGAACTTCGACCAGGCTTTGGCAAACTGGACGCCGTCGCGCAGCGTCACCGCATGCAGCTCGGCAAAGACTTGGCGCAACTGCTCGACGGCGCGGATGCCGCCGGAAGCGCCGCCATAGGAGACGAAGGCGACGGGCTTGGCATGCCACGGCTCGTAGACCGAATCGATCAGTTCCTTCAGCGCGGCCGGGTAGCCGTGATTGTATTCCGGCGTCACCACCAGGAAGGCATCCGCTTCGGCCACCTTGCGCTCCAGCCACTCGCCGGGATTGACCGTGGCGCCGACGCCGCGCGATGCCCTCAGCCGTGCCGGATCGATGACCGTGAGATTGAAGACGTTCGAATCCGAGATCTCACGGATCAGCCAGTTGGCGACCGTGTCGCAGAAGCGCCCCTGCCGGGCGCTGCCGTAGATCACCGCAAGCGTCATTTTCTCTGTCATGGGGATCAGCTCCTTGTTGTGAATTCCATGGAGCTCATGCTATAAAACCTCAACATTAGTTGAGGTCAATAGCCCGCCATGACGATTGTAAGAAACAGCGAAATGCGACGCGAACTGACCGTCGGCGAAGTCGCCGAACGCAGCGGCGTCGCCGTTTCCACCTTGCATTTCTATGAGGCCAAGGGTCTGATCCGCAGCAACCGCAGCCGCGGCAACCAGCGCCGCTATCCCCGAAGCGTGCTGAGGCGCGTGGCGGTGATCAAGGTGGCGCAACGGACCGGAATTCCGCTTTCGGAAATCCAGGCGGCGCTGACGGTGCTGCCCGACGACCGGCCCCTGACGGTGCAGGATTGGGCTCGGCTGTCGGAAAGCTGGCACGAGCAACTGAATGCGCGCATCGCCAGCCTGATGGCGCTACGCGACCACCTGACGAGCTGTATCGGCTGCGGATGTCTGTCGCTCAGGGAATGTCCGCTGCGCAACCCCTACGATGTGCTCTCGATGGAAGGCGCCGGCCCTCGGCTGATGGATGCGACGGAAGAGGACGGCCAGCCCTAGGAGGCCTCAGTCTGCAGTCGGCAGGCGGCGCATGGTGAACTCGATCTCGTCGCCGTCGAGCTGGCGCCAGCTTTCCACTTCGGTCCAATAGGCGGCTTTTGGCCAGGTATCGAACCATTCGCGCGCCTTGGCGCGGGCCGCACTTCGATCGAGCCGAAAGGTTTCACGCACGAAAAGGCCATCGCCTCGTGTCGGATTGTCCCGGCGATGCCGGGCGATCTGGCGCCGCAAACCATCGAGCGGCGGACCTGCGGGTATTCTTGCCATGGGCCATACCTCTGGAGGTAAAGATAGTGTGAGTATCGGGCCATTGCGAGTCCGTTTTACACCGCCCATACGATGCGGCAGACTGCAGCGCGGCGCGCCAAATATGACGCGCAAAGGACGCTGCAGCGCTTTAGACTTGCTGCATAATTTTCTCCTTAAATCGAATCTGATTTAAGGAATTATGCAGTAGCCCGATGGCCCCTCCGCCGTTGCCAATCCGGCGGAAATATGAACTGTGGCCCATATCAACGAATCGGCGGCTTTCCGGCGCGCAAAGCCGCGAACAGGACAAATTTTCATGGAACGACCGCAACTACCCCAGGGGCTGCCTGCCGATATCGAAGACAAGAAGGCAGCAGCCAGAGCCTGGTTCGAAAGCCTGCGCGATACGATCTGCGCCGCTTTCGAGGCTGTCGAAGACGACCTGACCGGCCCGCTGTCCGACCGTGAACCGGGCCGCTTTGTCGGCAAGGAATGGAGCCGGGACGGCGGCGAAGGCGGCGGCGGTCGCATGTCGATGATGGAAGGTCGCGTCTTCGAGAAGGTCGGCGTACACACCTCGAACGTCTTCGGCGAATTCTCACCGGAATTCCGTGAGCAGATCCCCGGCGCCAGCGAAGACCCACGCTTCTGGGCATCGGGTATCTCGCTGATCGCGCATCCCGTGAACCCCAATGTGCCGGCCGTTCACATGAACACCCGCATGGTCGTCACCACCAGCAACTGGTTCGGCGGTGGCGCAGACCTGACGCCGGTGCTCGACCGCCGCCGCGTCATGACCGACCCTGACACGCAGCTGTTCCACCGCGCGATGGAGATCACCTGCAACCGTCACTCGGTGGCTGATCACGCCAGGTACAAGCAGTGGTGCGACGAGTACTTCTTCCTGAAGCACCGCAACGAGCCGCGCGGGACCGGTGGCATCTTCTACGATTGGCTTCAGTCTCCGGCCGAGCAAGGCGGTTGGGACGCGGACTTCGCCTTCACGCGTGATGTCGGCAAGGCGTTCGCGCTTGTCTACCCCAAGATCGTGCGCACCAATTTCAATACGCCCTGGACCGAGGAAGATCGCGACGAGCAGCTCGTGCGTCGCGGCCGCTATGTCGAGTTTAACCTGCTCTACGACCGCGGCACCATCTTCGGCCTGAAGACCGGCGGCAATGTCGAGTCGATCCTCTCGTCCCTGCCCCCGGTCGTGCGCTGGCCCTAAAAAATTTCTACTGCATGTTTCCTTAAATCCTATTCGATTTAAGGATAAAAACACGCAGCAACTCAAGGTGCTACAGCGACCTTTGCGCGTCTCATAAGACGCGCGGCGCTGTAGGAAAAGTGCGAAGCGGTTTCCGTCAGGAAATACTTGGAAATGAAGAGATAGAGCGTTTCTGAGGCTCCTTTTGAACGAAACCGAAGGTGCGCGGACGTCATTTGCAGATGCGCACCTTCTTGATCACCACCCGGCCATAGGCGCCATAGGTCTGCACCGTCTTGACCACGCAGGTCTGTCGATAACCGTAGCTGTAGTTGCCGGCTTTTGCCGGAATGGCGAGAGCAATGACAGTCGTCATCGCGAGCGCGACGGCGAAGAGAGAATGGCGCATGAATGGTTCCCCGTTCGAATTCTGCGGCCAGGAATGACGTGCGATCCGCATGTCCGAGCCATCGCACGAAAGCCTGGATTGCGCTGTTTCGATTGGAACAGCTGAACAAATCGTCGAGCGCCGCGTTGTCCTTCCATCGAGGAAGGGGGCCGGACCATGATCTTCAAGAAGCGCACATTTCACGGCAGCGAACCGGATCGCAGCACCGGGGATCACCCCGCCGAGCTGGAACGTCGCGTGGCGCATGGCCTTGCGGTGACGCCCGGGCTCGATGCATCCGACGTCACGGTTGTCTGCCAGGGAAATACGATCGTGCTTGCGGGGCATGTCGCCACGAAGGCCGAATCCGCCCGCGCCGAAGAAGCCGCAAGACTGACGAAGGGGGTGGCAGAAGTGGTCAACCGCATCGAGGCGGCAGAGGGAAGATAGGACTGGCTCAGATAGAACCGAGCGTCCAGCCGACGATCTCGGATGCGACCGTCGCGAACGCCTGATCGAGGGCCCTGACGAAGGCCGGGTTGCCGGTGCCCTTGACGCCGGCCGTGGCGCGGAATGCCTTCTGCGCCCGCACAGTGCCGTTCCGGTCATTGACGATCTTTGCAAAGATCTCGACGACCGCCGTATCGGCGCCTTCGGTCGAGATCTCGAAGGAGCGGATCTCGCTGATCACCTGATAGTCGATCGCCAGCCCCTCGCCGGGCTTGCCGACGCCCGCCACCTTGCCGGTATTCTCGAACGCCTGAACCAGCTTTGCCTGCACCATGCGCGGCAGGCGGTCGCTCCATTGTGCCTTGGACAGATACTGCAGCTCCGAACCGGAAAGACGGATGACGACCTGGTCGCTGTCGAGCGCTTTCAGCGCCGTCGGTTCCGGCACGAGTATCTGCTTGCTGGTCGCAGCCCGTCCTTCGACGACCGGCGACGCGGAAAGGCTGAATGTATCGTTGACGGCAGCACCGGCGCCGCACCCGGCCAACAAGACAGCCAGCGTGAAAACCAGGGCAGAGCGTTTCGCTCCCGTCTCACGCATACACACCAGCCCCGGAAAATTCATACTGCCCAAACCCTTGTCCAATTCGCAGCACCTTAGAGCGCTCTTTAATGAAAGCAACCCGCCGGCCCCACCCGGCTTTGTCTTACCTGATTCAGCGTCGGGTGCGACCATCGTATTGCTTGACTGTTTCGCCGCCGAACAGCAGGCGTTGCGGATTCTTGTCGAATGTCGAAATCGTATTCTCGAGGCTCTGCACGGTGCGACGTGTATCGGTCACCAGTGCCTCGACATCGCGAAGGCCGGAGCCGGAGAACCGCTTCAGATTGTCTGCAATCGGGCCGATCTGGGCGTTGAGGTTGTCGGCCATCTTGCGGAACGATTCGAGCGTGGTGCGCGCCTCGGCCGAAAGCGACGGTGCGTCGGCATCGCCGAGGAACCCATCGACCTTGACGAGGATGCTGTCGACGCGGCTGGAGGCAGCATTCAGCTTGCTGGCCATCTGGGTCACGTCGGTGATCGTGCGATCGATGTCCTGCTGGCGCGCCGTGATCTTCTCGGCAAACTGCGTGATGTTGGCGACCGTCCTGCGGGCGTCGGCACTTGCTGCCGAAATGTCGTTGACAACAAGTTCGACCTTCTGCTTGTCGACGGCAGCCACCAGCGTATCGACGCGCTCGAGCGTCTTCTGCGCATTCTTGCCGAACTGGTCATAGGTCTCGACCGTGCGCTTGAACGCTGCAATGGTTTCGGAAACGCCGCCTGAGGCGGCCTTCAGGTCATTGCTAAGCTGCTCAACGTTGCTGACGATATGATCGATCTTTTTCGGATCGACCGACTTCACCAGCACGTCGGCCGAGGCAAGGGTCGAATCAAGCTTCTTCGACGCGGCATTGATCGATGCCGAAAGCTCGGTCACGCTTTTCAGGAAGTCGTCGATTGCGCCGGAATTGTCGGCAAGCGCCTTGGAGAATTTCTCGGCATTGCCGATCGTGCTGGTCAGGGGGCCGCGCACGTCCTTGACGAAGCCCTGGATGTCGCTGATCGCATCGTCGGCGCGGTCCATGATCTTGTCCGCTGTCGCGAGCAAGCTGGTGACGCTCGACTGGTCGGCAAGAATGCGCGCCTGCGTACCATTTTCAACGGCGCTGCGCAGGATGTTCTCATCGCCCTTGTTGCCACCGCTCAGCTCGATATAGGCAGAACCCGTCAAACCTTGCACTTCGAGCGTCGCCTTGGTCGATTTCAGCACGGGCGCATCGATGGAGACTTCCGTGACAGCAATCGAGTAACGCGGATCGTTGGCGTCGATCGCCAGATTGCGCACCGAGCCGACGGGAATGCCGTTGAAGCGAACAGGCGAGCCGACGGAGAGCCCGTTGGCGGAACCCGGAATGTTGACGACCAGCTCGACCATCTCGCCGCTGCGGCCGTATTGCGACATCCAGTAGACGAAGCCGAAGGCAGCCGCGATCACGAACACCGTGAAGAAGCCGACAATGGCGTAGTTCGCTTTAGTTTCCATTCGTCCCGACTACCTCAGTGGCCATCCTATCGGCCGTTCTTCTGCTTCAGACACCCCGGAAGATGTCCAAGACACCCGGGATCGCCCGCCGGCTTCCTGACGCTATTCGTCGTGCCGCACGATCGACCGCGCCCGTTTGCCCCGGAAATAGGACTGCACCCAAGGATCGTCACAGGCCAACATGTCCTCGACGGTCCCCTCGACCAGAACCTTCTTGTTTCCGAGCACCGCAATGCGATCGCAAACCGAAAACAGGCTGTCGAGGTCGTGAGTCACCATATACACGGTCAATCCGAGCGTGTCGCGCAGCTTGGCGATCAACTCATCGAACTCGGCCGCGCCGATCGGGTCGAGGCCTGATGTCGGCTCGTCGAGAAAGACGAGATCGGGGTCGAGCGCGAGCGCGCGGGCAAGTGCGGCTCGCTTGATCATGCCGCCCGAAAGCTCGGATGGGTATTTGTCGGCCGCCTCCGGCGCCAGACCTACCAGCTCGATCTTCACGCGCGCCAGTTCGTCCATCAGGCTCTGCGGCAGGTCGAGATATTCGCGCATCGGCACCTGGATGTTTTCACGCACCGTGAGGGCCGAAAAGAGTGCGCCGTGCTGAAAAAGCACGCCGAGACGCATGTCGAGCGCGATCCGGTCAACCTCGGACATCCTGTCGTATTCCGCGCCAAGGATCTTGATCGTGCCGGAGCGCTTGGCCAGAAGCCGCAGCACCGTGCGCATCAACACCGACTTTCCGGTACCCGAGGCACCGACGAAGCCGAGGATTTCGCCGCGAAAAATCTCGAGGTTGAGCTTGTCGAGCACGATGTGGGAGCCGAAGCCGACCGTCAGGTCGCGCACGGACAGAACCGCTTCGTGTTCGTAGGCCGGATCCTGCTGTCTTTCCGTGGCTGCTGTGCTCATCGTTCCATCCGCCTCAGAAATCGATCGCTGCGTAGAACATGGCAAACAGGCCGTCGATCAGGATCACCACGAAGATCGATTTGACCACCGAAGAGGTCACGTGGCGGCCAAGCGATTCGGCGCTGCCGCCAACCTTCAGGCCTTCGACTGCCGCCACCACGCCGATGATCAGCGCCATGAACGGCGCCTTGATCATGCCTGCCGCAACCGATGAGAAATCCACGGCCTCCTGCAGGCGCGACAGGAAGGTCGCAACGGTGATGCCCGAATAGGTCCAAGCGACCAGCGCCGCACCGGTCAGTGCTGCGAAGTTGGCAATGATGGTCAGGAGCGGCAACGCGATCGTCAGCGCCACGAGGCGCGGAAACACCAAGACGCCGACGGGGCTGAGGCCCATGACCTTCAGCGCGTCCACCTCCTCGCGCATCTTCATCGAACCGATCTCGGCCGTGATCGCGCTGCCCGAACGCCCGGCGATCATGATGGCGGTCAGCAGCACGCCGATTTCGCGCAGTTGCAGGATGCCGACCAGATCGACGACGAAGACTTCGGCGCCGAAATAACGCAGCTGGAATGCGCCTTGCTGCGCAATGATCGCACCGATCAGGAAGGACATCAGCATGATGATCGGCACGGCCTTGACGCCCATGCGGTCGATCTGGTGAACGATGGCCGCCGGCGAGACGCCACTGTGCCGCCCGAGCTTGAGCTGGGCACCGCGAACCGCCGAGCCGAGAATGTACATCGCCGCGACGGTATCGTTCCAAGTGGCGATCATCACCTCGCCGACCGGTGCGAACAGCCGCTGGAACAGCGGAAGATGTTCGCTTTCGTCCTCCGGTGCCGGCAGTTCCGCCGGTAGCGCGCCGATCAGCTCGACATAGCGTTGACCGCCGTCGACGAACTGGATCTCGTCCTTTTCAGGTCCGGCAAGCCGCGTCATGAAGCGCCGGATGATCCAGGCGCCGGCCGTGTCCATAGCCGTCACACCCGACAGATCGAACTGCCTGACGCTGCTGCCCTTGCGCGCAAGCTGTTCGAGCTTGGCGGCCATGGCTTCAGCTGTCTCGTGCCGCCAGACGCCTGAAAAGACATACGCGCGTTCCGAGCCTCCGGCGTCTCCACTGAGCGCGACATCCGCAACGATCTTGGTCTGGGAACGCGTCACCTGGTCTCTGTCATCCCGATTTGCTAACCGCTCGTAAAAGCTTGCTCCGTCATAACGGCTCACATCCTTGATGTCATCCTGACGAAGCCGGTAACATCAAGACCTAAGCGCCAGATAGGCCCCGCCGGAGAAGATTTCATGTCAACTGTGCTCGAAGCGACAACCGAAGACTTCCCGATTGCGGGCACATTCACGATTTCACGCGGTTCGAAGACCACGGCAAGCGTCGTGACATGCCGAATCACCAAGGACGGCACCAGCGGTTGGGGGGAATGCGTACCCTATGGCCGCTACAACGAAACCATTGCCTCGGTGCTCGCCGAAATCGAAGCCATATGCCCGCAGATCGAACAAGGCCTGACGCGCCCGGAGCTACAGTCGGCGATGAAGCCGGGTGCGGCCCGCAATGCGGTCGACTGTGCGTTGTGGGATCTGGAAGCAAAGCAGAAAGGCAAATCTGTCCATGAGCTTGCCGGTCTCTCCTCACCTGGCACATTGACGACGGCCTATACGCTGTCGCTTGCCGAGCCCGATGCGATGCGCAACCAGGCCGCACAATATGCCCACCGCGCGCTGCTCAAGATCAAGGTCGGCACATCAGACGATGCCTCCCGCATCCGCGCCGTGCGCGAGGGTGCGCCGGAGAGCCGCATCATTCTCGATGCCAATGAAGGCTGGACGCCCGACAGCCTCGCCTATCACTTCGCCATCTGCGCCGAGCAGCGCATCGACCTGATCGAACAGCCGCTTGCCGCCGGCCATGATCAGGCCCTGGCCACGATCGCCCGCCCCGTTCCGGTGTGTGCCGACGAGAGCGTGCACGCGACCGGCGACCTCTCGGCCCTGGTCGATCGCTATGACGCCGTCAACATCAAGCTCGACAAGACGGGCGGCCTGACGGAGGCGCTTCGCATGCGCGATGCGGCAACGTCGCTCGGCCTCAAGGTGATGGTCGGCTGCATGGTCGGAACCTCGCTCGGCATGGCACCGGCAATCCTGGCGGCGCAGGGCGCGGATTTCGTCGATCTCGACGGGCCCCTGCTTCTGGCACGCGATCGCACGCCCGGCCTGCGCTACGAAGCCTCGCTGGTCTTTCCGCCGGAACCACGCCTCTGGGGCTGAAGATACCAGGCGGCAACGGCAAAGCAGCAGCCGGCAAAGGCGACGACCGACATCGAATAGAACCCGTTCACCCCGTACCAGGCGTAGAGATAGCCGGACAGGAAGGTGAGGATCGCCGTGAAAATGCCGGTGTAGAAGAAATAGAGCCCCTGGGCCGATGCCTCCTGCTCCTCGACGACGCGCTCCACCAGCTTGTTCTGCATGCCGGTGTGCATGATCGCATAGGTGAAGGCGTGGAAGCACTGCAGCACGAAATAGCCGGAAAAGCCGAGATCCATCGGGAAGATGATCCAGCGCACGACCGCCAGCGAGCAGCCGGACAGGATCATCGTCCAGACGCTGAAGCGGCGGATGATCGCCTTGGCGAAGATGAACATCGTCACTTCAGCAGCAACGCCGGCACTCCAGAGGATGCCGATCTCCGTGCCGCTATAGCCGATATGCTGCCAGTAGATTGCCGAGAAAGCGAAGAGCATGGCGTGGCTGGCGTTCACCAGCGTCACGCCGATCAGCAATAGCTGCAGATCGAGCTGGCGCAACGATTGCGGCGGAGGCTCGGTCAGCGCCGTGATCGGTGACGGGCGCCGCGGTCGGCCGACCTTTGGCGCCGCAAAGGCCATCAGGATCGTCAGGCCGAAACCGACCGCCATCGCCGGCAGCACCATGTCGCCACCGAAGATGCCGATCATCCAGCCGCCGAGCATGGTTGCGCCGATGAAGGCGACGGAACCCCAAAGCCGCATCTGCGCATAATCGAAACCCCAGCGCCGGACGCCGGAAAGCGCGATCGCCTCGACGATCGGCACATAGGGCGAATAGACCGCCGATTGCAGCGTATAGATGATCAGAACCGGCCAGAACTCCCGGGCGTAGAACAGCACGAAAGCCGTCGCCAGCGACAGGAAACCTGACCAGATCAAAACGATCGTGCGCTCTCCGAGCCGATCGGCGATCACACCGGCAATTGGCGCGGTGATCACGCGTACGAACATCGGCAGCGCCAGCACGACGCCGATCTCGAAATCGCTCATGGAAAGCGTGCTCAACCAGACCGGAAAATACGGCATTGCGAAACCGTTGACGATCAACGGAGCGCAGAAGAGCAAGGCGATGCGAAGCGCAAAATGACGCGGCGGAGGGCCCACAGTTGCGGGCGCTTGGGAGGGAATCATGGGAGAACCTGATGGCTATCGGCCAGCAATAGCATAGCCCGCTGCCGGATCGCCATAACCTAGATTTCACTACAAGCGACGCTTGCGCCCTCGCCGGCGTTCCCGTCAGGCTGCCCGTTGCGTCAGCAGGTGCGCCAGAAGCCGTTCGGCTTCGGCCGTTCCCTCGGCCTCTGCGACGCCGCCGCGCATCTGATGCCAGGTGATCAGTTCCATGGTGCCGTCGTGGTGTTCGGCGATCGCCGTGCAGCTTTCGACCCAGTCGCCCGTGTTGATGTAGCGCACGTCGCCGATATCCTCGATGACCGCATGGTGGATATGGCCGCAGATCACGCCCTGCGCATCATGCCGCCGCGCCTCGTCGGCAACCACCTTCTGGAACTCACCGATAAAGTTGACGGCGTGCTTCACCTGCAGCTTCGCCCAGGAAGAGAACGACCAATAGGGCATGCCGAGCCGGCGACGAACGGCGGCCAGGCCGATATTGATGGCGATCGCCGTATCGTAGGCCCAGTCGCCGAGATAGGCGAGGATGCGCGCATTGCGCACGACCACATCGAATTCGTCGCCATGCAGCACCAGATAGTTGCGGCCGTCGGCACCCTTGTGCATATGGCGCTGCGCCACTTCGATGCCGCCGAAGTGAACACCCGGGAAATCGCGCATGAACTCGTCGTGATTGCCGGGGATATAGATGATGCGCGTGCCCTTGCGCGCCTTGCGCAGCAGCTTCTGGACGACGTCGTTGCAGTTCTGCGGCCAGTACCAGCTACGCTTCAACCGCCAGCCATCGACGATGTCGCCGACGAGAACGATGGTCTCAGCCTCGTGATGGCGCAGAAAATCAATAAGAAAGTCGGTCTTGGCGGCCTTGGAGCCGAGGTGGACGTCGGAGATGAACAACGTCCTGAGGTGTCTTACGGAATTGATTTGCGGTGCCGCCATCATACCAGCCTCGTCTTGATTGAGCCTTCTGGGGCCCGTCAAAACCAGACTCGTGTTTCAGGAAGATGACACGGACGCCGGCCGCTTCGTCGCACCGGCTTAAAAGAACCGCGCAAAAACTGTACGCGGTTCGCAATTCATGCCACAAGGCCACGTCCAAAAAAGAGGAATGCAGACTATGAGCACGGGCGACAAAACGAAATCCCAGACAGGTCCGGTCAGCGGCGACATCGACCAGCAGGCCCTTTTCTTCCACCGTTACCCTCGCCCTGGGAAGCTCGAAATTCAGCCCACCAAGCCGCTCGGCAACCAGCGCGATCTCGCGCTCGCCTATTCGCCCGGTGTGGCTGCGCCCTGCATCGCCATCCGCGACAATCCTGAAACGGCTGCCGACTACACGGCACGCGCCAACCTTGTCGCGGTCATTTCCAACGGCACGGCCGTTCTCGGCCTCGGCAATATCGGTCCGCTTGCCTCCAAGCCGGTCATGGAAGGCAAGGCCGTCCTGTTCAAGAAATTTGCCGGCATCGACGTCTTCGACATCGAGATCGACGCGGCGAGCATCGAGCGTATGGTCGATGTCATCTCGCGCTCGAGCCGACCTTCGGCGGCATCAACCTCGAAGATATCAAGGCGCCGGAATGCTTCGAGGTCGAGCGCCAGTTGCGCGAAAAGATGCAGATCCCCGTCTTCCATGACGACCAGCATGGCACCGCGATCATCGTTGCGGCCGCAATCCTCAACGGTCTGGAACTGGCCGGCAAGGACATCGCCAAGGCCAAGATCGTTACCTCGGGTGCAGGTGCCGCAGCGCTCGCCTGTCTCAATCTGCTGGTCACGCTTGGCGCCAAGACCGAAAACATCTGGGTGCACGACCTCGAAGGCCTCGTCTACAAGGGCCGCGAAGTGCTGATGGACGAATGGAAGTCCGTATACGCGCAGGAAAGCGACAACCGGGTATTAGCCGACAGTATCGGCGGCGCCGACGTTTTCCTCGGTCTTTCCGCCGCTGGAGTCCTGAAACCGGAACTGCTGGTGCAGATGGCCGAAAAGCCACTGATCATGGCGCTCGCCAACCCCACGCCCGAGATCATGCCGGAGGCAGCGCGCGCGGCGCGCCCCGACGCGATGATCTGCACCGGCCGTTCGGATTTCCCCAACCAGGTCAACAACGTGCTTTGCTTCCCGCACATCTTCCGCGGTGCGCTCGACTGCGGCGCAAGCACGATCAACGAAGAAATGAAGATGGCGGCGGTCCGCGCCATTGCCGGCCTTGCCCGCGAGGAGCCGTCCGACGTGGCCGCCCGCGCCTATTCCGGCGAGACGCCGGTCTTCGGTCCCGATTACCTGATCCCCTCGCCCTTCGACCAACGCCTGATCCTCCGGATTGCGCCGGCGGTTGCCAAGGCTGCCGAGGAAAGCGGCGTCGCCACCCGCCCGATCCAGGACTACGACGCCTATCTCGACAAGCTGAACCGCTTCGTCTTCCGCTCGGGCTTCATCATGAAGCCGGTCTTTGCCGCCGCCAAGAATGCGCAGAAGAACCGCGTGATCTTCGCCGAAGGTGAAGACGAGCGCGTGCTGCGCGCCGCCCAGGTGCTGCTGGAGGAAGGCACGGCCCGCCCGATCCTGATCGGTCGTCCGCAGATCATCGAGACGCGCCTGCGTCGCTACGGCCTGCGCATTCGTCCGGATATCGATTTCGAGGTGGTCAACCCCGAGGGCGACCCGCGCTACCGCGACTACGTCGAGGACTATTTCGCCCTCGTCGGCCGTCTCGGTGTCATTCCGGAAGCTGCCCGCACGATCGTCCGCACCAACACCACCGTCATTGGGGCGCTTGCCGTCAAGCGCGGCGAAGCCGATGCGCTAATCTGCGGTGTCGAAGGGCGTTACAGCAAGCACCTGCGCGACGTCTCGCAGATCATCGGCAAGCGCGACGGCGTGCTCGATTTCTCGGCCCTCAGCCTGCTGATCTCGCAGCGTGGCGCCACGTTCTTCACCGACACCTATGTCAGCTACTGCCCGAGTGCCGAAGAAATCGCCCAGACCACCGTCATGGCGGCGCAGGAGATCCGGCGCTTCGGCATCACGCCACATGCCGCCCTGGTCTCGCATTCGAACTTCGGCTCGCGCGATTCCGAGAGTGCCACCAAGATGCGCCAGGCGCTTCAGCTTGTGCGCGAACTCGCGCCCGATCTGGAAGTCGATGGCGAAATGCACGGCGATTCGGCCATCTCCGAAGTGCTGCGTCAGCGCGTCATGCCCGACAGCACGCTCTCGGGCGAAGCCAACCTGTTGGTCTTCCCGAACCTGGATGCTGCCAACATCACGCTTGGCGTCGTCAAGACGATGACGGACAGCCTGCATGTCGGACCGATCCTGCTCGGCTCAGCACTGCCGGCGCACATCCTGTCGCCGTCCGTGACCTCGCGTGGCGTCGTCAACATGGCGGCACTCGCCGTCGTTGAAGCCAGCCATCCGGGCTAGCGACGCCCTCGTTTTTAAGGGCCGCCGCACCCGGCGGCCCTGTGATGCTGCCGCGACCCTGGGCAACAACCATTGTTTGCAAGGGTCGACAATCCACAGCAAATCGGCTGTCGGTTCTGGACAAAAGGTGAACCCCCAACCATTGTGGGGTTTAGCGCAAAAATCGGTGTTGTGGCATGACTGAACAACAGGCTGTCCTCGACATGCTGGAAATTCTGGAATGCGGAGGCTGTGTCGAGCCGGCCCATTTCTTTACGTTGATGCGCCGTACCTTTCGCATCGCTCATCTCCTATATCTTGAAGCTGAGCCCTATGCCGACGAGCTCAAGATCTGCCGGTTGCACCACACGTTCGGTGCCTACGCGGCCGAGCTTTATCTGACGCGGGAGCTCTACCGTATCGACCCGATCCTCAAGCTGGCGCTCGGTGGCGTCAGGCCTGTCGAATGGACGACGGCGCGCCACCGCTTTCCCGAATGCGAGCCATTGTTCAAGACGGCCGAAGAGATCGGCCTTTCCAGTGAAGGCGTCGCCCTGCCGCTGCCCTCGCCGGCCGGCCGCACCGCCTTGCTGGCCATCAACGTCAATATGTCGGCCGCGGAGTGGTCGATCTATCGGCGCAACCACTTGCGCGACTTCCAGCTCGCCGCCAACCTGTTTCATGCCGGCATGCTTGAAAACGCCGCCATGACAGGGGGGCTGAACACGCGCGATACGCGCCTCACAGGTCGCGAAACCGAGGTTCTCACCTGGTCGGCGGCCGGCAAGAGCTATTGGGAAATTGCCACCATTCTCGGCATTTCCGAACGCACCGTGCGTTTCTTCATGACCAATGCCCGCCGAAAGCTCAATGTTGTCTCCAACACGCAGGCCGTGGCCCAGGCCGTTCGCCATGCACTGATCCCGACGGTTTGACCCACCCTCAAGACGCTCCTCCTTCGCTCATCTGAAAACCCGTCTATATTTAGTGGGAAAAAACGGTTTCCGGAACTGTCGGTAGTGACAGTTTCGCCCCTGCCTGAGGACTGACAGCATCACGCCATCCCCCAAAACAAGGATGGAGAAGAAGATGATCAGGATCCTCAACGGCAGGACACGCGGACAGCACCCACAGTCCATCGACGAGATGTTCAAGCTGCGCAAGCGCGTCTTCCACGATTTCCTGAAATGGGACGTGCAGACCGATGGGGAATGGGAGATCGACAATTACGACAAGTCGAATCCGCTCTATATTCTGTCCTATTCGCCGGAGACGGGAAAACTGCGCGGATCGCTGAGATTGCTGCCGACGCTCGGCCCCAACATGCTGGACGATACGTTCCCGATCCTGCTTGGCGACAACCCTGAGATCCGCAGCGCCTCGATCTGGGAATCGAGCCGCTTCTGCATCGACCCGGAGATTTCTCAGGACCGCGCCTCCAACCAGGTGACCGTCGCCGCCGCAGAACTGATGTGCGGTGTCGGCGAACTCGGGCTGGCCTCCGGCATCAGCCATATCGTCACGGTGACCGATGTCTTCCTCGAGCGGATGTTCCGCCGCATGGGTTGCCCCGGCGAGCGCATCGCTGACCCGCACCGGATCGGCTCGGTCTATGCCGTAGCGGTCGCCTGGGAAGTGACGCCGTCGCTGCTCAGCGCCATGAAGGCCGTAGCGGCGATCGAAGGCACGGTTCTTGAACGGCCGATGTCGCTGGAGACGGCACGCGCCGCCTGATCTCTAACGCTCCTTCCGTTCCTCCCACCGGACGGAGCTGTTAACGCAATGCGAGGCTTGTCGTTGCACCGGCGGCGACAAGCCTTATGATAGGGCTGAAACAGGAAGTGCCGACAGCGACCGAACCCGGACAACAAGGGTGGCGCCGTGCGGTTGCAGGAATGGACGTTCGCCCGTGTTCCGGAACATGAAAACCCTAGCCGCGGCGACCTTGCCGCTGCTTCTGGTTCTTGCCGATCAGGCGCTGGCCTCCAGCGTGTGCGACCGCCTGAACACTCGGCTCGCCGAACTGCCCGCCGCCATCGAAACTACGGCCGATACCCGCGATTATGCGAGCGCGATTTCCCGACAGAACATCGAATTGCGCCGGGCGCGCAACGATCGCCGACGCGCCGGCTGCGGCACAGGCAGCGTCGTCGTCTTCAACGGCGGCGACCCGGATATCTGCACAGACATCAACAGTCTGATCGCCGAGATGGAAGACAATCTGCGCATCCTCAAATCGGAGCGCCAGCAGCTGATGTCAGGCGATGGAGACGATACGCGCCGGCGCATCCTCGCCGCCCTCGAGATCAACGGTTGCTATGGTGGCAGCGAGGAATTTGCGACCGCCGACCCGGACGAGCCGGAAACGTACCGCAACATCCTGCGCGATCTGCCGCCGGACGAAAGCTACGGACCAATGCTGCGGGACGGCGAAATGGGCACCTACCCGCCGGAAAGCGGCGTCTATTCCGGCACGCTTCGCACCATGTGCGTGCGCACTTGCGATGGCGCCTTCTTCCCGATCTCGTCCGAGGCAAGCCCTGTGGACTTCGCCCGCGACGAGCAGGCCTGCCGCGCCCGCTGCCCGGGTGCCGAAACAGAACTATTTTTCCACGACCTGGCGACCGAGGAGAGCGACCAGATGGTCTCCGCCTCGACGGGACGCCCCTATAAAGAACTGCCAAACGCCTTTGCCTATCGGACGCGCGGCGTCGGCAAGCCGGGCATTTGCGGTTGCCAGATTCCAAAGATCGCGACGACGCCCAAGGCTTCCAGTGGCAACACTGGCAACAGCGAATCGTCGATCATCGTCATCGAGGGCAAGAAGGAAGCGGCCGCCCCTACCGCCAAGGCGGCTGCGGAGGAGCGCCCCTACGATCCCGCCAAGAGCAAGGTGCGGGTCATCGGGCCGACGTTCCTTCCCCAGGAGGAAACGTCGATCGACCTTCGCCATCCGAAGGGTCCGGGCTACCAGCCGGTTCAGAGCAACTGATCGCAGCGTCTGCCTTTCGGCAGGTTCCCCAGCCTTCCTCGAACACCAGCTCCTCCAGCGGCAGCCGCTGGCGCCAGCCCTTAACCGCAAGTTCCGGCTCCTGGTAAAGGCGATCGACATATCCGAGGCAAAGCCAGGCGACGATCACGACATGATCGGGAATGCCGAGGATCGCCTTGATCTCATTTTCATGAAAGATACTGACCCAGCCGACACCAACGCCTTCGGCGCGCGCCGCAAGCCAGAGGTTCTGCACGGCACAGACGGTGGAATAGAGATCCATCTGCGGGTTATGGGTGCGCCCGAGAACGACCGCTCCACCGCGCGTGCGGTCGCAGGTGACGCAGATGCTCAAGGGTGCCTTGCGGATCCCCTCCAGCTTCAGGGAGCGGTATTTCGCTTGGCGGTCGCCATCGAACATCAATGCCGCTTCGTCGTTGGCGCGGGAAAAGGCCTGCCATACCCGCTCGCGGGTTTCGGCCTGCCGGACCACGACGAAATTCCACGGTTGCATGAAACCCACCGATGGCGCCCGGTGCGCAGCATTGAGCAGGCGCATCACCACATCGTCAGGCAAGGGTTCGGCCAGGAACTGATCCCGCACGTCCCGGCGCGTTTCGATGGCTCGATAGACGGCTTCGCGCTCGTCGGATGAAAAGGCCTCTGCAGCCGCAAGGCCGCCATTAGCGTCAGTCAGCATCGTTCGATCCCCAACAATGCACAACCTTCCGCCGTCCGCGCGGATATCGGTCTATCTTGCCAGGCCGGTCTTCTGACTTCGGATCAACCGGCCGCCTCACCTTCCCAGATCACATGAAGATCCAGTGGCAAGATCTTGAGCAAGCTCAAAATCCCTAGAGGCAGTCGTCCCCGTCACAGCGTTGGGCACGTTCCGGAATAACACCGGATTCCCGATTCTCCCGCGTTGCGGGCACCTGACGGCGTCATAAGGGCACAGCCCACAGGGAATGACAAGCAAGTCCGGCGTCGCTTGCCGGTCACTCCACAGGGCCTCGCGACAGCGTCAGATGTCAGAGCGGCGCGACCGGATGCGGCGAGCCGTCATAGCCGCCCCACACCGACTGGTCGAAGCAGATGACCGACCCCGTCATCAGGCCGGACTCATCCGACGAGAGATAGGCGCAGGCACGCGCGACTTCCTTGGGGTCGACAAGCCGACCGAAGGGTTGGCTGGCGGCCGCCTTTTCGAGCCAGTCGTCTGCCGCCCCATGAAATTCGCGCTGGATGCGGTCTTCCCCTTCGGACGCCATCCAGCCGATATTGAGGCCATTGACGCGAATGCGGTTGCGCAGCAGCGCATAGGAGGTGTTCTTGGTCAGCGTCTCCAGCGCCCCCTTCGACGAGCAATAGGCGGCGATAAACGGCTGACCGGCCATCGCCGACATCGAGCCAATATTGACGATGGTGCCCTGCGTGCCCTCCCGCCGCATCAGCTTTACCGCTTCCTGCATCAGGAAGAACGGTGCGCGCACATTGACAGCGAACATCCGGTCGAACAGTTCGGGGCTGGTGTCCAGGATGGTGCCGCGATCGGTGATCGCCGCCGCATTGACCAGCGCATCGACGCGCCCGAATGTGGCGTCGCAGGCGCTGACGACCTTGCGCGCGTCCTCGACCTTTTCGAGGTCTGCCTCGACATAAAGTACCTGCGCGCCGGTTGCCTTGCGGATCTGCTCGGCCTTCGCTTCGCCCTTGGCAACGTTGCGTCCACAGATGACGACACCTTTAGCCCCACGTTCCGCAAACAGGTTGGCGATCGTTGCGCCCAGCCCCTGCGTCCCGCCGGTGACGATGGCGATCTTGCCGTCGAGACGGCCATATTGCTCGGTCATGAAAGTCCTCCCAGAATTGAAAGTGAGATGAAAACAGGGCGACCGGCCCCCGCCGCAGAACGCCGGGGACCGGAAAGATCGATTCTGCCGTTCAGCTCAGCTTGCGCTGTGCCTGCTCGCCAAGCGCGCTTCTGAAATCCGCATCGCTCCACCTGCCTGCCAGCGCCTCATGCATCAGTTGCGCCTGGGTCTTCGGCGCGAGACCGCCCAGCGGCGGATCGCGATCGAGATTGGTCGGGAAGGAATAGCCCTCGGCACAGGACGCAATCGCATTGGCCGCCTCATCGGCCGAAAGCGTGCCGGATGCCACGAGTGCGGTCAGCGCCGGGTAGAGGGCTGCACTCATCCTGGCGCGATCGACGGTCTCCATCGCCCTCCCGAAGGCCGAGGAGACCTGGAGCAGGTTGGCGACGCGCTTGATATCAGTCGAATGATTGCTGCCGGCCGCATGGAAGAGAGCCGGGTTGAAGAAGACGACATCGCCCTTTTCCAACGGCAGCTGCACGTGATGCTGGTCGAAATAGGCCCGGAACTCCGGACGTTTCAACGCGAGATAGCCGGGCACGTAGGTCTGGCTATAGGGAAGGAAAAGCGTTGGACCGCTCTCGATCGGCATGTCGCAATGGGCAACGGCACCTTGCAACGTCAGCACCGGCGACAGCCTGTGCACATGAACAGGATACTGCTCGATGACATCAGAGGTCTGGAATCCCAGATGATAGTCGCGATGGGCCGCCTGCGACGCGCCGCCGGGATTGACGCGATTGACCTGCGCCGTCAGCTGGTAGTTCGGACCAAGCCAGGCTTCGCTGACGAGCGCGATGATGGCGTTGGCGTAATAGGCGGCAAAGTTCTCAGGGCTTTTCAGGCAGTGTTTTTCGAGCGAATTCCAGATCCTGTCGTTAGCGCCGGGCTTGGCAAAGTGGTCGCCGCCGCCACTGTTGGTGCGGTGTTGCTCGTCGATGATGGCGTCAAAGATGCCGCTGGCCGCATCGATGACTGATGTGTCGGCATAGGCGTGCTTGAACACCGCCACCCCGGGCCCGGTTGCCAGCACCTCGCAGATTTCGGCCAGGGCAGCGCGGCGCCCCTCGGTCGTGGCGCAGGCGGCAACCAGGCTGGCGCTGTCATAGATCAGCACATTTTTCTCGCAGGCGAGCGCGTGTGGATAATCAGCAAGGTTCGTCTGCCGCTCCACCTCCGCACGGAACGCCTCGATGTCGCAGGCATCCTCGCTCAGCCACACACGGTCGAGGCGCTGGCGCGCCCTGTTGTCGGTCTTCATCTCGTTCCTCCTCAGAAACTTTCGATGTCCCGACTATAGGCGGCGTGAGATCGTGATATAGAGCAGGAATCCATCAAA
This sequence comes from Ensifer sp. 1H6, assembly GCF_001976035.1. Lineage (NCBI taxonomy): Bacteria > Pseudomonadati > Pseudomonadota > Alphaproteobacteria > Hyphomicrobiales > Rhizobiaceae > Ensifer > Ensifer sp. 1H6. Next base: position 219,141 of record NZ_MOAI01000002.1, read on the forward strand.
AAACCATCAGGAGAGTTCGTCGTTGGCACATCCGTTTCTGGTCAAGGATATCGCCTTTCAGGCGGGACTCAGCACCGCGACCGTCGACCGCGTCCTGAATGAACGTCCCGGCGTGCGCCGGCAGACGGCAGCCCGCGTGCGAGCCGCCATCCGCGAGCTGGAGAAGCAGCAATCGGGATCGGAGATGCAAGGCCAGAAGCGCGCGATCGATATCGTGATGGAGGCGCCGGAGCGCTTCACCGAGGCGGTCAGGCAGGCGTTCGAAACCGAGGCGCCGACCTTCATGCCGACCACGTTTCGCTGCCGGTTCCATTTTGCCGAGATCATGCGGCCGCACGACATCGCGCAGCTGCTCGACCGCGTCCGCCTGCGTGGGACCGACGGCGTCGTGTTGAAGGCACCTGATGTGCCCGAAATCGTTGGCGCCGTCGCCCGCCTCGAACAGGCGGGAATTGCGGTCGTCGCGCTTGTCACCGATCTGCCGAACTCGGCGCGCACCGCCTATGCCGGGGCCGACAACCGCGCGGCCGGCGAGACGGCGGCCTATCTCGTGGGCGAACGGTTCGCCGGGCAGGCAGCAACCGTGCTCGTGACGATTTCGAGCAGCCGTTTTCGTGGCGAGGAGGAACGCGAAATCGGCTTTCGCCGGGTGCTCCGCGAGCACTATCCGGCGATCCGCATCGTCGAGATCAGCGAAGGCTACGGCAAGGACGCCGAAACCGGTGTTCTTGCAGCAAGAGCGCTTGCGACAGACGCCGACATCAATGCCGCCTATTCGATCGGCGGCGGCAACCGCGCCGTGCTGGCCGCCTTCGAGCGCCTCGGCCGCGACTGCAGCCTGTTCATCGCTCATGACCTCGACCAGGACAATCTGGCGCTGCTGCGCCAACGCCGGATCCATTTCGTCCTGCATCATGACTTGCGCAGCGACGCCCGCATGACTTTTCGCGCTATTCTCGCACGACGGAGCGGCGCCGGGCAAAAGCTGGGCGGAAGCCGACTGTCGGCCGTCGAGGTGATTACACCCTACAACGTGCCCATCATTTGAAAGGCGGGCCCCGCGACGACACGGGGCCGGTCTCTCACTCCGGCAAAAGCACGATCTTTCCGGAAAAGCTGCGGTCTTCGAGCCGCGCATGGGCTGCCGCACCGTCCGACAGTGCGAAGGTCTCGATGCGCGGACGTTCGATGATACCAGCGCGCAGGGCCTGGAACAGACGCTCTGCCCGGCTTAGCCGTTGCTGCCGGTCTGTCAGAAAATCCCAGAGATCGCCGCCAACGACGGTTTTCGAATTTTCCATGAGATAGCGCGGATCGACCAGCGGCGCCGGCCCACCCGCCATGCCGAATGTCACCAGCGTGCCGCGCGAGCGCACCGCCGAGAGACTGTCGAGCAAGGTTATGCCGACCGAATCATAGGCGACATTGACCCCACCGGCGCTCAAGGTGCGCACCTTGTCCGGCCAGCCCTCGTCATATCCGAGCGCATGGGCAGCACCGGCGGCCTTGGCAAGGGCCTGCTTTTCCAGCGTCGAGGCCATGGCGATGACGCTTGCGCCCCGCGCGATGGCGAGCCGGATCAGCAATTGCCCAACGCCACCGCCTGCCGCCTGGACAAGAACCGTGTCACCGGCCCGGACGCTATAGCTGTCCTCAACCAGATACTGCGCCGTCAGCCCCTGCAGCAGGAGCGCTGCCGCCGCCTCGAAGCCGATATCAACAGGAAGCGGAATCGCCCGCTCCAAAGGCACGGTCACCCGCGTTGCATTGGCAAACGGCACGTCGGCAAACCCTATCCTGTCGCCGAGGGCGATGCCTTCAACGCCTTCACCGACCGCGATGACCTCACCGGCCCCTTCATAGCCGGCAATAAAGGGTGCCTTGCCGGCGAGCACATAATTGCCCTTGCGCCGGTAGATATCGGCGAAGTTCAGCCCGATCGCCCGCATGGCGAGCTGGATGTGGCCGGGCGGCACGGCCGGGTGGGCAACCTCGCGGTAGCTCAGCACCTCGGGCCCACCGAACGAGTCGAACACCAATGCATGCATGATCACTTCCCCCTATCGGATGAGCGTACGGACGAATTCGTCGCCGAGCCCGACGGACTTACAGTGTGCCGCATACCGATCGAGCCTGACGAGCACATCGTCATACCCTTCGGCGTTGCCGTCCTCGTCGAGATAGACCAGGGGGCCGAACACATGGAACAGCGCCTTCATATGCCCGGCCTCCGGATGCACGTAGAGCGTATGAATGTCTCCCGCCGGCTCGAAGATGAAGGTGCCGCGTCGTGCTATCCAGTCGCGCTCACGATACCCCCAAGTGCCCTCGAGCGTCCAACCGGTAACCGGATTGGAATGGCGATGCCGCTCGATCGTGCCGGCTCCCTTCGCCTTGAAGAGGCTGACCCAGCTCCCGCCGCGCACGTCAAACAGCAAGGGCAAGGAAAAGGCACTGTCGCCAAATGGCAGCCATCGCCGCTCGTCGGCCTCCGCATCGGCAACGAGCAGCTCGTCTACTCCATATCTGCTTTCGGCAATGTTGATCACAGTCCATCCTCCCGTTAACTTCAACAATTGGGAATTATCTACTATAGTGGATTTCGTCAACAGAATTGAGAATCGTCGATTTTGCCTCTATCTGTTGCGCGAGGAGACGCCATGCCGAAGCTGACCATCACCCGCCGCCCCGCCGAACAGAGATTGCGCACGACTGAGGAGCGTCCGGCCGAACTCGGTGCAAGGGTCAAGGAGCTCAGAATCGCGCGCGACTGGACACTAGAAGAGGCGAGCCAGCATATCGGCCTGTCGCGTTCGGCCCTGTCGAAGATTGAGCGCAACGAGATGTCACCGACGTTCCACGCCATGCAGAAGTTGGCAGCTGGATTCTCGCTCGACCTCCTGAGTTTTCTCGCCTCCGGCGAGGCAAGCCCGCCTGCCGGTCGGCGCAGCATCACCCGACAGGACGATGGTACCCGCCACGAAACGCCGAACTATGGTCTGCGGCTGTTGATGGAAGAGGTCCGCAACACCGCCTTCATGGCGGTGGAGGTTCTGGTCAGAGCACGATCGCTCGACCAGTTCCCGGATTGGGACCGGCATGACGACGAGGACTTCATGTATGTTCTCGAAGGCGATATCACGCTCTACACCGAACACTACGCGCCAGCCGTGCTGAAATCCGGCGACGCCGTCTACTTCGATGCGCGCCTTGGCCACGCCTGCATATCGACCAGCGACAACGATGCCCGGCTGTTGTGGGTGACCGCTCCGCTTGGCGGGCGCTTCAGCCGTTCAGACGATGACCATGCCGATGGAACGGCGTCGGCCTGACAGCTCAGCCGGTATGGCGCCTGTCAGCCTCATCGTCCGGCGCATCGTTGTTTTCCGTCGAAAGGTCGTCGGCCGTCTGGACGCGGTTGCGTCCCCGTCGCTTGGCCAGATAGAGCGCCTCGTCGGCTACAGCCAGCAACGACCGAGCAGTACGGCCATGCCTCGGCGCAAAGGCCACACCAATGCTACCGCCGATACGCAGCACCTGCCCCTCGAACTCGATTGGCGTCTGCGCATCGTTGACGAGACCGGTGGCAAGTTCGGACGCATCCTTGCCGGTTGACCGCAGGATGACGGCAAATTCATCGCCGCCAAGGCGGGCAACAGTTCCGCGCGCACCAACCCGCAGGCGGTAACGTTCGGCCATCGTCACCAAGACTGCGTCACCCGCCGCATGGCCGTGCTCATCGTTGACGGCCTTGAACTCGTCGAGATCGGCAAAGATCAGCGCGAATGGACGTTTTTTTGACGTCGAGCAGGGCCGCAGCGAGCACTTCGTCGAAGCCGCTGCGATTGAGCAGCCCGGTGAGACGATCGTGTTTCGCCATGTGGCGGTTTCGCGCCTCGCTCTGCTGCAGGGCGGAAAAGACGGAGGAGAACCTGAGGGCCACAAACGCCATCAGCAGGGTAGCCGCGATCGCGATGACGATGACGCTCGGCAGGATTTCCGCGCGGACGAAGCCGCCGGGCGATTTGGGCGTCCAGGCGACGACAAGGCATGAGACATCAGCGCAGCGACCGGCGGAGACGTGCACGCCGTCGGCCGGCCGCTGTGACAATGGCACGAAAGCGAGGCCGGTTACGCCAAGCTTTGCCTCGATTTCGCGCAGCGACCGCGCCGTCAGCGGGCGAACCGAAACCATGAACACCGGCTTGCGGCGTTCGGCCGGCAGCTGCAGCGTTTCCGGGATGACGGCCTGAACGACGGCTATGCTCATCTGGCCCTCGATCTGGCGCATATCCACGGCATGAATGCCGGGCACGATCGGCGTGACCGATTGCCGATCAGGCTGGGGGATATCGAGCGTATAGGTGCCGTTGTTGTTTCTCAACGCGTTGTCGTAGCGGCGTCGGGCTTCGTCGAGCAGATCTTCGACGTCGTGAAGCGGGGCATCGGCCGCCTCCGCCGGCACGACCAGCCCATCCTTCACCGCGGTCGAGACATGCCCGTCGGCATCGCTGACGATCAGCCAGGAAAAGCCGTAGTCCTCCCACAGCCAACCCGCCAATTCCGGGGCCACAAAGGTATCGCTCAGCCGTCCGGCCGCAAGTTCCGCATAGGTCGCATTCCAGAAGGAAACCTGGGCCTGAAACTGGACGGCGGCTTCCATCTGGTGCCGCAATTCGTTTGCCACCAGCCGGCGTTCCGCCGAAAGACCGAAGCGATCGGCCTCGACGACGGAGCGGTTGAGAACGAAGATGAGGCTGGCGATCGTCAGGATCGCGACCAGGGTACAGGCCGCATGGATCGCCCACACCGCCCTGTTGCGCTTCGGTTGCCGAAACTTTTGCTCGATCACGCCAGCGCCCCCTCACCGGACCAGCCGTCAAAGGCGAGGGGTGGCACCGGTCAGACGCCACCCTAAAGATCAAAGCAGAAATTTAGTTTAAGCAAGCTGGTATTTGAAAGCCTTAAAGACTTCAACCGCCTAGTAAAGCCGACAATCACCAGTCGTGCGACTGTTAGTTGGACTGCACAGCCGGACGCAACAAGGAGACGATTTCGTCGTCGCCTTCGTCGCGCGCCAGGTCGCGGATCGACCTCGTACCAGTACCATCACGCAGGTTGGCGTTCGCGCCTTTTTCGAGCAACAGCTTCACCACGGATGGCCTCCTGTTGACGACAGCGATAGCGAGCGGCGTCATCCAGTCGCTCTGCGGGTTTGGCCGCCCACGCCCACGGAACTGACCGAAGGGGATGTCGAGCAACTCCGGCTTTTCATTGACGATCTCGAGCACCCGCTCTCCCTTGTCGAAGGCAGCGGCCGCAAACAGGTCGAGCGGCTGTGTCTCGAGGAAGCGCACCATATCGGCCTTGCCGTTGTATTCGGCCCAGCCGATCGGCGGTGCGTGATGATACGGGTCGCGCGCCATGGTGTTGGCACCATGCGCGATCAGCAGCTTCGCCATCTCGATATGCCCGTGCAATGCCGCCTCGTGCAGCGGTGTGCGCGACGTCATGCGGTTGACGTCGAAGCCGAGCGACAGCATCAGCGCCACCTGGGCCGGCTGGGCTTCACCCGCAGCCTCATGCAGGATCGCCGGATGGGCCGCCTGCGTGCGCGAAACAAGCGCCGCATCCCCGGCTGCCAGCGCCTTTGCCGCCGTCGCATTTCCCTCACCGATCGCCCGCGCGAGGCGATCGACATCGGTGAGTTCCGCGACCGTGGCGCCATGGGCCACCAGATAGCCGGCAAGGGTCGGATCACCGCCGAGCTCGGCCCATTGGTAGGGCGTGCGACCTTTCACGACGCGGTTTACGTCGGCCCCATGCTCGACCAGCAGCCGCACACGGTCCGTCATCTTCTTTTCCAGCGCCCAGGCAAGTTGATAGTCGAAGACCCTTTCGCTGTTCTCGATCAACTGACCGTCTTCGCGGACAAGCCAGTTGTTCCTGTCCTTTGCGCTTAGCCCATACCGCAACAAAAGACCGATGCAGGTGTTATCGGGCTCGAACATGCGGTTATAGAGCGCCTGGCTATCATTGGCCGTAGCGCCGGCCTTAAGCAGGAGTTCGGCAAAGGCGACGCAATCCGGATGTTCTGGCTGACGCTCTTTGCCCGCCTCGCCCTGGCCGAAGACGCCCGTCAGCGCGGTAAAACGATATTGCCCGTCGTCCATCCAGAAGGCATTGGCATCGGCGCCACACGCAATGAGCCGTTCAGCCGCTGCAAGGGAAGATCTGCCGGGAACGCGGGCATAGGCCGCGTAGAGCAGAGGCTCCCAATCGTAAGGCCCACCACGCTTGCCGGAGAGTTTCGGATCCGTGTCGAGCCAACGGTCGATGGCGTCGCCATCGCCAAGAGCGGCTGCTACATGGATGCTTTCACGGGCAATTTCTGGATGCTCGTCGAGCAAGGCTTTCGCCTGGGCATATCGCTCCGGGTCCGCAGCGATGTCGCCGAAATAGGACACGGTCGCCAATGCGAGGAAGCGATTGGCAAGCTGTTCGGTGGCGGGCTTGCCGCCCTGAGCGCGTTCGAGATGCGTTTTCAATCGGGTCCAGCTGGAGAAGCCGAACTCCCGGGCGATGACCAGTTGGGCATCCTGCAGGCCGATTGTGGCCGGCTCGGAGAAATAGGACAGCGCCCGCTGGCGTGCCGCGGCATCGCCAGCCTCCAGGGCTTTGTGAAAAGCCTTGGCCTGCTTGCGGATGGAATAGAGGGTAGCGTTCGCGGAAAGATCGCGCGTGATCATGAAAGACCTCCTTTCATTCACGTCCGGTATCCGCGCCCACAGACTGAAAAGAGGTGTGGCAACCAAGTCCAGTGAAACAGGTGGGTCTGGCCCTTCCCGCGGATCGGGTGCGCCCTGCGAACGACACGATCGCTAGCACGCAGCCGATATTCTTGTCCACTGCATGTTTCCTTAAATCCTATCCGAGTTAAGGATAAAACATGCAGCAATTCAAAGTGCTACAGCGACCTTTGCGCGTCTGATAAGACGCGCGGCGCTGTAGGCTTCTCAGCTTTCCGGTTCGTAGCGAACGAAAGCAAAGCGATCCCCCTTGGGCGACCAGTTGGGAACATTCATCGTGCCCTGCCCGCCGAAGAGCTCGAACAGCTCGCGCGCGTTGCTGCCATCCATCTCCATCAATCGCAGACGGACGTTCAGGTCCCGCGGATGATCGAAGACATCGCCGTCATAGGAGAGAACCAGAAGGTGTCTTCCGTCGGGCGACGGATGCGGGAACCAGTCGCCATAGGGGCTGTCGGTCACGCGCTCAACGTCGGTGCCGTCGGGACGAACGCGCCAGATCTGCATGCGGCCAGTGCGGCTGGAGTTGAAGTAGATCCACGCTCCATCCGGCGACCAGTCCGGCCCGTCGTTGCGGCCTTCGCCCTGCGTCAGTCGCCGCTCTTCGCCGCCTTCGACCGAGATCGTATAGATATCGAAGACCTGATCACGAATACCGCAATAGGTCAGTGCGCCGCCATCCGGCGACCAGCCGTGCCAGTAGGACGGGAGGTTGGGGGTGACAAGCCGCGGAGTGCCGCCAGAAGCCGGCAGCAGGTAGATCGCCGACTTGCCGAACTCGGTCTTGTCGCTGATCGCAATCGTGCTGCCATCAGGCGAAATGCCGTGGTCATTGTTGCAGAGATGGGCAAAGCCGGTTTCGATCTCGACCGGCTCCGAGCCGTCGAAGGCCAGCCGGTAAAGCCGGCCGTCGCCATTGATGATGAGATATCGCCCGTCCGGAGACCAATTCGGCGCCTCGACCAGCCGCTCCGTCTGCCAGACGACGCGAGTCTCGGCGGTAACGATGTCATAGGTTTCGATGGAACTGCGCATACGCTTCTCCTGCCGCAACCGCAGCTATTTGCTTTCTTCGCCCCGTGGCAGCACCGCCAAGACTTTGGCGCAGATCGACCGCATCAAGATGACGCTGCGCTGGTCTTGCCAGGTCGAGACCAAGCCCCAGGCCAGCAGCAGAAGAATGCAGACGAAGGCGACGCCGACGGTGACGAGACTACCGGTCGCAAGACCATAGACACCGAACACGGCCGGCGTCGCGAAACAGGCGATCTGCGCCGAAAGCTGCCCACCGGCAGAAACGTCGCTCAGCGACCACAGCCGGATCAGCCGGATTTCCTCCTCGGTGAACTCCGGCTGGCTTTCCTTGCCGTCCCGCCCTTCGGGGATGCGCTCACCGTCTATCCCCGATCGCGGAACCGGTTGGTGATTGGATAGCGCCGATCGCGGCCAAAATTCTTCTTGGTGATCTTCACGCCGGGCGCCGACTGTCGGCGCTTGTATTCGGCGATATAGAGCAGATGTTCGATGCGGTGTACCGTTGTCTCGTCATGACCACGAGCAACGATCTCCTCCGTGCTCATCTCCTTTTCGACGAGGCACTCCAGAATGTCATCGAGCACCGGATAGGGCGGCAGTGAATCCTGGTCCGTCTGGTTGGGGCGAAGCTCGGCCGACGGCGCCTTGTCGATGATGTTTTGCGGGATGACCACGCCGGATGGACCGAGCGCGCCCGGCGGCACGGTGGTGTTGCGCCAGCGCGAGATGCCATAGACCTCCATCTTGTAGAGGTCCTTGATCGGATTGAAGCCGCCGTTCATATCGCCATAGAGCGTGGCGTAGCCGACCGACATTTCCGACTTGTTGCCGGTGGTGACCACCATCGAGCCGAACTTGTTGGAGACGGCCATCAGGATCGTGCCGCGCGTGCGGCTCTGCAGGTTTTCCTCGGTGATGCCCGATTCCGTGCCCTCGAACATATCGGCCAGCGCGCCGAGAAATCCTTCGACCGGCTCTTCGATCGGCACGATATCGTAGCGGCAGCCGAGCGCTTCGGCGCAATCCTTGGCGTCCTTCAGCGAGTCCTTCGAGGTGTAGCGGTAAGGCAGCATGATCGTGCGTACCCGCTCCTCGCCGAGCGCATCAACGGCAAGTGCTGCGCAGATCGCCGAGTCGATGCCGCCGGACAGGCCGAGCACGACGTTCTTGAAACCGTTCTTGTTGACGTAGTCGCGGAAGCCGAGCATGCAGGCGCGATAGTCTGCCTCCTCCCGCTCCGGCAGGCGCGATTGCAGGCCGCCGGCACAGTGCCAGCCATTGTCGCCCTTTTTCCATTCGACGATCGACAGCGCCTCCTCGAACTGGCTCATCTGGAAGGCGAGCGACTTGTCCGTGTTGAAGGCGAAGCTCGCGCCGTCGAACACCAGTTCATCCTGACCGCCGAGCTGGTTGGCATAGATCATCGGCAGGCCGGTCTCTATCACCTGCTTGAGCACGACCTGATGGCGCACGTCCACCTTGCCGCGATGATAGGGCGAGCCGTTCGGTGACAGCAGGATTTCGGCGCCGCTTTCCGCCAGTGTCTCGCACACACCAAGATCGCCCCAGATGTCCTCGCAGATCGGGATACCAATGCGAATGCCGCGGAAATTGACCGGCCCTGGCATCTCGCCCTGGTCGAACACCCGCTTCTCGTCGAACTCGCCGTAATTCGGCAGATCGACCTTGTCGCGTACCGCAATGATCTTGCCGCCATCGAGCACGGCGACGGCATTGTGGCGCCCGGTCTTGGCCAGGCGCGGGAAGCCGATAATGACGCCCGGGCCGCCGTCGGCGGTCTCCTCGGCCAACTTTTCCACCGCCTGTAAACAGGCCTTGAGAAAAGCAGGCTTGAGAACCAGATCCTCCGGCGGATAGCCGGAAATGAAGAGCTCGGTGAGCAGCAGGAGGTCGGCGCCCTGGCGCGCCGCATCGGCGCGCGCCTCACGCGCTTTCGCCAGGTTTCCGGCGATATCGCCGACGGTCGGATTGAGCTGGGCGATTGCGATACGAAGCAGGGTGGGAGCGGCTTTGTGAGCGGTCATGAGCGGGCCTGTCGGTCTGTTCTCGAACGAATGCGTCTGACTTTCGCCCCGATCTTTAGCGCAATCCGCGCGAAAATGCCCACAGCCAATCGCCGCGAAGCGAAAAATTCCAAAAAATTCTGCGTTTCCGGTTTGTTATCGGCGCCGGCTCGCGCGTCCTCACGTCACGAAAACCTGTTTCCAAACACCCTGAACAAGTCATTCATCCCCTGTTCAAAATGACAGTCGTATGACAGCTACACGACACATTGATGAAATTGGAGAAGACGTTGGCCAATATCGATTCAGCCGTAGCGAGGAGATCACGAGTCTACGCTGGTAGACCCGGATTTGCCGCGCGGCACGCCAAGACGCTGACCTCCGCACGCAGTGCATTGTTCTCGCTGTCGATCGCGGCAGCCCTCGTTTTTGCAGTCGAGTTGATCGTGCGCCAGTCCATGGCCGACACGGTCGCCTACTTCCTCGATCCGACGCGCCCCGCATGGACCACCATCGGTGCATTCTTCCTGATCCTTCTCGCCATCGATGGCGTTTTCGGCCGCGAACACAAGTCCGCCGTGGTGCTCGCGCCGCTGGCGATCATACCGGCCATCATCTGCCAGCAGAAGCAGGTCTTTCTCTCCGACCCGCTCTATCCGACCGACTTCCTCTTTGGCCGCCAGATCCTCGAATTGATGCCTGTGCTTGTCAAGGATCGTCCGTGGACGGCCGTCGGCATCGTTGTCGGCCTCATCGCAGCCGTTACAACCATCGGCCTGTTGCTGCGTTACGCCTGGCGCAACTTCCCCAAGCTGACACGCCGCGAGCGCATCGCTCGCGCAGCTTTTGCGCTGCCGCTGCTCTTCGCCTTCTGGCACATCATGGATTACAACCAGTTCTCCTGGATCCGTGATCGCCTGAAGGTCATCCCGATCATGTGGGACCAGACCGAAAACTATCGTCACAACGGCTTTGCGCTGGCGTTTGCGATCAATCTGCCGATGGCCAACGTCAACGCGCCCGCCGGCTACATGGCCGATGCGATCGATCGCATCCCGGTCAAGCCGCTGCCGGCCGGCACCTCCCACCGCAGCAAGCCCGACGTCATCGTGCTGATGAGCGAATCCTTCTGGGATCCGACCCGTCTGCCGAACGTCAAGCTTTCGCCCGACCCGATGCCGACGATCCGCGAAATGCAATCTGGCAACGTGTTCTCGCCAGAGTTCGGCGGCATGACGGCCAATGTCGAATTCGAAGCGCTGACCGGCTTTTCGAATGCCTTCCTGCCCTATGGCAGCATTCCGTACCAACAGTACATCCGCAATCCGATCCCCTCGCTTGCCACCTTCTTCCGTGGCGAGGGTTACGTTTCGCGTGCCATCCATCCGTTCCAGAGCTGGTTCTGGAACCGCACCGCCGTCTACAAGGCCTTCGGCTTCGACACCTTCAAGTCGGAGGAGAATATGCCGCCGATGCAGAAGCGCGGCATTTTCGCCTCGGACGAATCCCTGACCAAGGAGATCATCCGCCAGGCGGACGCCATGGATGACCCCTTCTTCTTCTTCGCGGTAACGCTGCAGGGCCATGGCCCCTATGAGCCGAACCGCTATGCCAAGAATACCATCAAGGTCGAAGGCAACCTGCCGGAGAGCGATCGCCAGGTGCTTGAAACCTACGCCCAGGGCGTCAAGGAAGCCGACGAGAGCCTGAAGAAGCTGATGGACTGGGCCAAGCAACGTGACCGCGAAACCATCATCGTGCTCTTCGGCGACCACCTGCCGCCGTTGAACACGGTCTACACCAACACCGGTTTCATGAAGGGCGTGACCGCGGAGCGCAAGGGCTCGAAGGACCAGATGAAGGCGCAGCACGAAACTCCGCTCGTCGTCTGGTCGAACAAGACGGGTCCGAAGAAGAATGTCGGCACGATCAGCCCGGCCTTCCTTTCCTACCAGATCCTCAAGCAGTCCGGCTACGAGCATCCCTACTATACCGGCTTCCTCGGCAAGGTGCACGACCAGTACCGCGTCGTCGACCGCTACATGCTGATCCGCAAGAACGGCAAGGATGTCGCCGAATGGTCTCGTCAGCCGAAGGTCCCGGCCCTGCTGCGCGACTATCGCTTCCTCCAGCACGACATGATGTTCGGCAAGCGCTACTCGACCGACCGCTTCTTCAAGTCGCACGCGGATCTCTACGCCGCAGGCTTCTAAACCACACCCGCACACGTTCGTGCGACATCACTGGCCTCTGAACAGAGCCGGACGGTAAACCGCCCGGCTCTGTGCACTTTCTCATCTATCCCGTTGATTTCCTCGTCGAAGTGGTGCGCTTAAGCGCGTCGCGATCTTTCCGATTCGCTCACTGCGCTTTAGGCTCTTGTTTTTTGCCCGTGTCGTTATCGCAAATCCGCCGCACACTTTTGCGCGAAACGCTTTCGATATCGTCCGATCCATTTCCGGAGATAGCCATGCCGCATTTGAACGAACTCTCGCAGCACATCTTCGGCAAACCGATGGCCGAGCTCGGCGAAATCGAGCGCCGCATCCTGACCCGCGCCAAGGAACGACGCACCGTTGCAACCGACACCAATGCCGCGTTCAGCGCCGAGCTGTCCGTCGGCGACCGGCTCGCCGACGCCATTGCCAGGATTGGCGGCTCCTGGGGGTTCATTCTCAGCTTTTGCGGCTTTCTCGTCGTCTGGGTGATCATCAACACCGTCTTGCTGGTGACCGGGGCCTTCGATCCCTACCCCTTCATCTTCCTCAACCTGCTGCTTTCGATGCTGGCGGCGCTGCAGGCGCCGGTCATCATGATGTCCCAGAACCGGCAGGCCGAGCGCGATCGCTTCGCTGCGGCAAAGGACTATGAGGTCAATCTGAAGTCGGAAGTCGAGTTGATCGCCCTGCACCACAAGGTGGACGATGTGCTACTGCGCGAGATCGCCGAGCTGAGGACCGACATCGCCAATCTTAACCGCCAGCTTTCCCAGTATCGGCACATACCCGACAATGAATAGACACCGGACAAGCCACTAAAGCGCGCAAGAATCTGCAAGATTCCTAATTCAATCACAAATTTGTATTTTGCAACAATAGGCTATTTCTGACTATTGAAACAACCTATTAGCGTATCGAAAAATTAACACTTGGGGAGCACCGTCAAGGCGCAGGGACAGAGAAAAAGCAGTCACGGTTCGGTCGGAGTTGCTGATATGTCCAAAATAACGCGCCTGTTCGGCAGCCGCGATGGCGCTGCCGCAATTGAATTTGCAATCATCGCCCCTCTATTCTTTCTATGTGTGTTGACGTTGATCGCCTACGGCATCTACCTCAGCGCGGCCCACTCCATTCAGCAGATAGCCGCCGACGCAGCGCGCACCGCCATTGCCGGACTTTCCGAAGGCGAGCGAGAACGCCTTGCCACGGACTACATCCAGCGCACGACCATGGACCAAGCCTTCATCAAGCCGTCCCGTATGACGGTCACCGTCAAGGACGATGCTGGTAACGCCAACCAGTTTACCGTGAGGATCAAGTACGACGCCGGCGATCTCCCGATTTATCGAGCGCTTCGCTACGATCCGTTTGGGAGGTATCTGATATGGGTTTGAAAGCGCCGGGAATAGCACACCTCGCCCGATCAAGAGGTGGCAACGTCGGCATATCCGCCGCTCTCGTCATGCCGCTCGTGATCGCCTCCATGGGACTTGGCATCGACTACGGTTACCTCACGGTCCAGAAGCAGGAAATGCAGTCGACCGTCGATCTTGCTGCCATCGCCGCCGCATCGAACGTCTCCTCCGCCGAGCAGGCTGTTCTCAAGTACTTCTCCAACAACCATGTCAATTTCGCTGTTGCGACGCCCTCCGGCCTGTTGACCGTCGATGGCAAGGTTCTGCCGCCCGGCGACGTCGGGACGGAAAAGGTCGACGGCGTGGCAACGGTCACGCGTGGACGGTATGTCCCCGATCCGGGCGTCGCAGCCGGCCAGCGCTTCGTCAGGGATGCCGCGGGGCATAGACGGGCTTGCGGCCCTTGCCGGTATGCGCATTCGGTTGCCGATCTATGTCGAGCTTGCCCACGCAGAAGCCAAACTTGCCGACATCCGTTGCTACGGCGGCAAGCCGGAGAACGCGGCAGTCGTCGTCGACGCGGTGCCGGGCGTCGCTGAGATCGCCGTCGGTGACGTCAATCCGAAGGTGCTTTCGAGTTTCTCCTTCGACGCTCGGGTCGAGCGCGCCCGCATCGTCGATGCGCTGGCGGTCAAGATCGACGCCATCGCTCACGTCGAGGCGCAGAACCTTCAAGCGTCCCGCCTCACCTTCAGCCCCGCCGAAGTGGCCGCACGCTCGATCAAGAGCGTTTCGACCAAGGACATCCTGTCGTCGACGACGAAGACCCTGCTCAACAATCTGGACCTGAACATTCAGGTGTTGTTCCTGACGCTCGGCAGCCCGACTATCCTGCAACAGGCGCTTGCCCAGACCTTGGCCGCGGTCACGAAACCGGTGGACGATCTGCTCTACAATCTGCTGCTCCTAGTGGGGGTACGCGTGGGAGAAGCCGATGTCCGCGTCACCGGCGTCAAATGTCAGCCACCGGTACTGGTGCAGTAACAGCCTCGCGACAGCACAAAGGGACTGGCAACGGAAAATCGATTGCCGATGCTTTCGAACAAAATGACGGGTTCGCACGTTATGGGCAAGGTAGAGCTGCTACATGCAGATGGGTTGAGTAGTATCGAAGCACACGTGGCGAGGGATCGGAACCCGAGGCGTATGCGAGAGATCGTCGGGAGACGTGCGCGACAGATGCAGTTGGTTGCAAAACAGGGGGATGCTGCACCGGAGAAACCGCTCGCCTTCACGGCGGACGGATTGCTGCGCAACCCGCTCCTGCGCGAGACGCTGCAGATCAGCGCTCGCGATCTGATGGCGGTCTATGATATTTTTCCACGTGTGGCTCGTCTCGTCGCCTCCCACCAGAAATGGACGCTGACCCAGGCCGCTTACGCGCTTCATCTTGAGCGCGACCCGTCTCACCCCGATTCGGGAGTGACTGCCGCGCGGTTGTTGAAGTTCATGCGCGAGACCGGCGGCGCAAGCAGGAACACGGCAGCCGCATTCCTGTCCGAGCTGCTCGCCTACAAGCTGCTGCGCGATGTCAGAGGTGAGCGGACGAACAAGAAGGTTCGCCCACTTGAGCCGACGGAAGTCAGCGAGAGCGCCATGATGCGTTGGTTCATGAGCCAAATGGGCACGCTCGACCGCCTCGATGGCGGCAGACGTCTGGAACATGTCGAGGCCGACACCTCTGTCCTTGGACGCACGCAGCCGATCGCGGCGCGAATGCTCCTGTCCGACAAGAATTGGAGCGAGCCCCCCGAAGGCGTTGCCATCTTCGTTTGGACCGAATGCGGGGGCTTGCTGCTCGATGACCTCATGGCGCGTCCGAAAAGCCTGACGCCCGTGGACGGAAAGGTCTGGCTGGAACTCAATCTCGCCGAGCTTGCCAACCACTACACCATCTCCAACACGCACGTGCGCAGACTGTTCACCAAAGCGCAGGACACAGGTTTCATCGGCCGATCGAACGACGGCTCCCGTGGACGCTTTTGGATGAGCGCCGGACTGGTCGACGAGTATTGTCGCTGGCAGGCTATAAAGCTCGCGGCCCTGGCCAATGCCTATGAGCGAGCCACGGACGGTGCAGTCCGGTTGGCGAAATAGGTCATTTCCTTCACTAAGTGCGGCCCGGCGTCGCCGGAGGTTCGCGCGCACGGATCGCGTCATCGCCTGGCGGCCGGAAGTGGCTTGAACGGTCCTACGACCGGCCCGCTTCAAACTTCGGCAGATCGTCGTTAATGTCGTAGAAATCGCCCTTGTCGGCACAGAATATGTGATAGCCGGGTAGGAGATCCGTCGGCTTCTCAAAGGCGCCGGCCATGATCGAGACGTATTCGGCGCTATCGGATTTCCAGAACAGAGCCGAGCCGCAGTTGCGGCAAAAACCACGCTGCGCGCCATCGCTCGAACGATACCAGGTCACGTCCTCCGCCCCCTCAAGTTCCATGTCGCGATCCAGCACATTGGTCGCGGCGTAATAGAGGCCCGTCTGCTTGCGGCATTGCGTGCAATGGCAAAAGATCAACTCGCGCAGTTCGCCCCGCGTCTTGAACCGCACTGCCGCGCAAAGGCAGCTGCCGCTGTGAATATCCGACATGGTCCCCGACCTCCTGAAACGAGAAATGCCGGGCCAGCTTCGCGAGCCGGCCCGGCATTGTCAATTTCATAGCGACCGCTCGAGGTTCAGAAAATCTGAACCGTGCGGCAATGCCTCAGTATCAGCCGTTGACGACCAGCTTCTTCTCGTCGCGGCCGCCCTTCATGCGCTCGGCGAGCAGGAACGCCAATTCCAGCGCCTGGTCCGCATTGAGGCGAGGATCGCAATGGGTGTGGTAGCGATCGGCGAGATCGTCACCCGAAAGCGCACGGGCGCCGCCGGTGCATTCGGTAACGTCGTTGCCGGTCATCTCGATATGAATGCCGCCCGGGTGCGAGCCTTCCGCACGGTGGATCTGGAAGAAGCTTTCGACTTCCGACAGGATCCGCTCGAACGGGCGGGTCTTATAGTTGTTGAGCGTGATCGTGTTGCCGTGCATCGGATCGCAGGACCAGACGACCTTCTTGCCTTCGCGTTCAACCGCGCGGATGAGGCGCGGCAGGTGCTCGGCAACCTTGTCATGGCCGAAGCGGCAAATCAGCGTCAGGCGGCCGGCTTCGTTGGCCGGGTTGAGCAGATCGATCAGTTCCAGAAGGCCGTCAGCCGTCAGCGACGGGCCACACTTGAGGCCAAGCGGGTTCTTGATGCCACGGCAATATTCGATATGGGCGTGGTCCGGCTGGCGGGTACGGTCGCCGATCCAGATCATGTGGCCCGAAGTCGCATACCAGTCGCCGGAGGTGGAATCGACACGC
The DNA here is from genome assembly GCF_001976035.1 of Ensifer sp. 1H6. Lineage (NCBI taxonomy): Bacteria > Pseudomonadati > Pseudomonadota > Alphaproteobacteria > Hyphomicrobiales > Rhizobiaceae > Ensifer > Ensifer sp. 1H6. The sequence goes on from NZ_MOAI01000002.1 coordinate 235,988, forward strand.
GTCAGCGCCTGCTCGTAGCCGAGCAGCAGCGCCTCGTGGCTGGTGAAGAAATCGGTTTCGCGCAGGCTCGGATGATTTTCAGAGGTGATGCCGATCGCCTTCATGAAATCCATCGTCTCGGAAATCCGGTCGGCGAGCTTGCGGTAGCGCTCTGCCTGCGGGCTATCCTTGACGAAGCCGAGCATCCACTGATGAACGTTGTCGAGGTTGGCATAGCCACCCATCGCAAAAGCGCGCAACAGGTTGAGCGTCGCGGCGGACTGGCGGTAGGCCATGATCTGCCGTTCCGGATCCGGAACGCGTTCCGCTTCGGTGAACTCGATGCCGTTGATGATGTCGCCACGGTAGCTCGGCAGCTCGACGTCGCCCTGCTTCTCGATGTTGGAGGAGCGCGGCTTGGCGAACTGGCCAGCGATGCGACCGACCTTGACCACCGGCTGCTGAGCGCCGAACGTCAGAACGACGGCCATCTGCAGGAACGCGCGGAAGAAGTCGCGGATCGTGTCGGCCCCATGCTCGGCAAAGCTCTCGGCGCAATCGCCGCCCTGCAGCAGGAAGCCGCGGCCTTCGGCAACATTGGCAAGAGCAGTCTTCAGACGCCGCGCCTCGCCGGCAAACACCAGCGGCGGATACTTCGCGAGTTTCGCTTCCGTTGCCGCAAGAGCCGCAAGGTCCGGATAATCCGGAACCTGCTGGATGGGTTTCTGCCGCCAGCTATTCGGAGTCCAAGTCTGTGCCATTTCGATCACCTGTTGTCTGCCGCGGACGTCGGTCCGCGCGGGTCGCGCCCTGACGGTTTCGACACCGCCCGGTATTCGGAAATTTCACTGCGTCCGCGCGCCCCGCTTCAGCGCGTGGCCAAGCCTTCGCGCCCGCTCGAAGCCGGTGACTTCGCGGATGCGGGCTTATAGACGTTAAGCGATGGCTTGGAAAGGCATCCTACCAGAATTCATGGTTTCCGGCGTCAGCAAAGCAACCGCCCTGCTCAGCCGACCCGCTCGCCCTTACGCACGCGATAGGACGGCGCATACATCGTCACAAGCTCTTCCGATGCTGTCGGATGCACCGCCATCGTCCGATCGAAGTCGTCCTTGGTGCAACCGGCCTTCAGCGAAATGCCGAGCAATTGCGCCATTTCGCCGGCATCGTGCCCGAGGATGTGGGCGCCCAGCACTTTGCGGTCGGCAGCGTTGACGATCAGCTTCATGATCATCTTTTCCTTCCGGCCGGAAAGCGTCGCCTTCATCGGCCGGAACTCGGCACGATAGACTTCCAGTTCTTCGAACTGACGCGCAGCCTGCTCCTCGCTGAGGCCGACGGTGCCGATCTCCGGCTGGGAGAAGACGGCCGTGGCGATCAGGTCGTGGTCGGGCGATACCGGGTTGTTCTTGTATTCGGTCTCGATGAAGCACATTGCCTCGTGGATCGCGACCGGTGTCAGCTGGACGCGATCGGTCACGTCGCCGAGGGCATAGATGCCGGGCGCGCTCGTGCGCGAAAAGGCGTCGACGACGATCGCGCCGCGCTCATCCGTGTTCACCCCGGCGCTTTCGAGCCCGAGGCCCTTGGTGTTCGGCACGCGGCCAAGCGCCAGCATCACCTGATCGACGGCGATTTGGCCGTGTTTCATCGTCTGCGCCACGCGCTTGCCGTCGGCGTCAGTCGTGACCGACTGGATGATGTCTTCGCAAAGGATCCGGATGCCCTTCTCTTCCATCGCCGTGTGCAGGCCGCGGCGGAGATCCTGATCGAAACGCGAGAGGATTTCCTTGCCGCGATAGATCAGTGTCGTTTCGACGCCGAGACCATGAAAGATATTGGCGAACTCGACAGCGATATAGCCACCGCCTGCAATCAGGATCGACTTCGGCAGTTCCGCCAGATCGAAAGCCTCATTGGAGGAAATGCAGAGTTCATGGCCCGGCAGCGCGTCATGCGGCGTCGGGTGGCCGCCGACAGCAATGACGATACGTTCGGCGGTCACGGTCTTGCCAGTGTCGAGCAGGCGAACCGTATTCGGGCCGACAAGCTCAGCCCGTGTACGCAGGATCTCCGCGCCGGCATTGGCGAGCCCCTTCTGGTAGAGGCCTTCGAGCCGCGTGATCTCCTGCTCCTTGGCAGCGACGAGCTTTTGCCAATCAAAGCGACTTTCGCCGACGGTCCAGCCGAAACCCGCCGCATCCTCGAAATGTTCCGAATATTGCGACGCGTAGACATAGAGCTTCTTCGGAACGCACCCACGGATGACACAGGTGCCGCCATAACGGAACTCTTCGGCGATCGCGACCTTCTTGCCGAGACTTGCCGCCAGCCGGCCGCTTCTGACGCCACCCGAACCGCCACCGATTACGAAGAGGTCATAGTCGAAAGCGGGCATGGGCGAACTCCTGAAGGTCGTGCAAGCTGCAATTAGGACAATTAGGGGACCGCGGACCAGGCATTTTCGCCGGCGGCACGCCCCGCTCGGGGGGCAGTCCCCCGTCGCAGGCACATATAGTGTTGCACTGCAGAAAAAGAAAAGCCCGGATTGCTCCGGGCTCCCCAAAACGTGATGTTTAGCCCAGCTGACCCGAGCTCTCTCCGACCGACCGCGGATTATTGGGCGGGCGGTGTCTCAACGGTGCCTTCAATACGTGGCGGAGCCGAAGTGCCGACCTTGGCGTCGAGCGACTTCGTGGCTTCGGTGTTGAGGTCGCGCGACACGCCGGCTGCCCAGATGTCTGCCGCCTTCAACAATTCGCGCGAAGCAATCGGGCCGTCGTTCAGAAGCTTCTTGCCGGCCGTCGACTTGTAGAACTCGGTAATGGCGTTCAGCTCTTCAAGCGTAAAGGTCTTGGCGTAGATCGTCGCGGCTTCGTTTTCGAGATCGGCGCGACGCGCTGCCAGGGTCAAAGCCTTTTCGTCGACGGTCGCGGTGATCAGCTCCTGGAAGTTCGGCGAAGCCTGGATCAGAGTATTCTTCAGACGCTCGGCGAGGTTCGGCAGAATGTTGTCGAAGTTGTTGGTCACGCCGAGTGCAGCGATGGTCGCACGCGCGGCCTTGATCTGGGCGTCGGACACGTCCTGAGCCTGAACCGGAATGGATGCAGAAAGGAGAACCGCGGTGGCTGCGAAAGTGCGGACAAGACCTGCGAGTTTGTTCATTTTTATCCATGCTCCTGTGTTTGTCGCATGCTGCCGGGGCGATTGCCGCCGCCAGGCCCGCATGTGTGGTAACCTGTTTTCTTCACCGGCCCCTGCTCCCCAGGGAGCGACGGGAACCGGCTCAAGATGCGGTCAGAATGCGTGCCTCTTCCGGTCCGGCAATAATTGCCAGCGACGCGATGCCTATGAAAAGTCCATGCTCGACCACGCCCGGAATGGCATTCAGCTCTCCCGCGAGCGCATCTGCATCAGGAATACGGCCAAAAGATGCATCAAGAATGAGGTGTCCACCGTCCGTCTTGAAGGGGCCGTCGCCTGAGTTGCGCACGGAGATGTCACCGGAAAGACCGAGACGCGAGGCCACCTTTTCGATGGCGATGCGCGTTGCCACCTGGCCGAAGGGATTGACCTCGATCGGCAGCTTGAATGCGCCGAGAACATCGACGACTTTCGATTCATCGGCGATGACAATCATGCGCTTGGAAGCGGCCGCGACGATCTTCTCGCGCAGCAATGCGCCGCCGCCGCCCTTAATCAGTCGCAACTGACCATCGATTTCGTCGGCACCATCGATCGTCAGGTCCAGTTCCGGAAGTTCGTCCAGCGACTTCAACTGCACGCCAAGCTCCAGGCACAGCCGCGCAGTACGCTCGGAGGTCGGAACGCCTTCGATGCGGAAGCCCGCAGCGACCTTCTCGGCCAGGAGCCGAACGAACTCCTCGGCAGTCGATCCCGTCCCAATGCCGAGACGCATGCCGTCTTCGACATGTTCGAGCGCCGCTGCCGCGGCTTTGATTTTCATTTGGCGGGCGTCCATACGCCAGTCGCTCCCTTTTTTACCCACCGGATGTGGATGCGGTTACCCACCTTCTCCATCCGTTTTCCGCTGAGACACTTACACGCCCAAAGCTGCAAACAAAAGCCAAAATCAGGGGCCCGGCCCGGATTCCTGGTCCCTTCCCACACACACTTGCCATTGCATTCTCTTGCAACTTCGCCTACCCGAACGACAACTCTTTCCGGCTACGCGAGGTTCACCTCTTGTCTTCCCCCATTGTCGTCTTTGATCTCGACGGAACCCTTGTCGATACGGCGCCGGATCTGGTGGCGAGCCTCAACCATGCGGTGACCCAGGCCGGCGTCGAGCCGGTCACCTACCGCGACCTCACCCATCTCGTTGGCCACGGTGCCCGCGCGATGATCGAGCGGACTTTTGCGCTTCGCAACAAGCCGCTCGATGAAGAAGCGTTGGCCTGGCAGATGAAGGAGTTCGTCGACTTCTATCATGGCTCGATGCCGGGTGATTCCCTGCCTTACCCGGGCATGCTCAACGCACTCGACCGGCTGTCGGCGGCGGGCTTCAAGCTCGCAGTCTGCACCAACAAGCCGGAGATGCTGGCAAACCGGCTGCTCGAGCGCCTAGGCCTCATCGATCGCTTCGCGGCGGTTTCCGGTGGCGACACGTTCGAAATCCGCAAGCCGAATGCCGACCACCTGCTGCGCACGATCGCCAATGCCGGCGGCAGTGCCGCGCACTCGGTGATGATCGGTGACAGCCTCAACGATATTCTGGTCGCCCGAAACGCCGCGATCCCGTCGATCGCCGTGCCGTTCGGCTATTCCGACGTGCCGATCGAAAGCCTGGAGCCGACAGTGATCATCCGCCACTTCGACGAGTTGACGCCGGCGCTGGTGACAGGGCTTTTCAACGGCAAGTAAGCGCGCGGGCGCTGGGCCTGAGGTTTTGATCCGCATCTGATCGAGGATAGAGCCCACTAAGATCAATCGTCATTGGCAGCGCGCACGTAGCAGGTTCCTGCGTCGCGCCGCTTCTCGCATCGCAAAAACACGCTGCGTTCCTCTCGCGTCACCACCACCTAAACGAAAAACCCCATGGAGAAGCTCCACGGGGTCTGAAATTCTGTCGTCGAACACGGTGCCAGTGCGAGTGGCGCCATCGCCTAATTGGGACTTACCCCTCGGCCCGGCGAGCGTCGCGGGTGGCGTCGAGGGCGCGGTTCACGTACATGTCGCGCTCATACACGTCGTCGAAATACTCGATGACACCGTCCTTGTTCGGCCAGGCGGTAAAATAGGCGACGTAAACAGGAACCTTCTGCGGCACCTGCAACGCCTTGTTGCTGCCGCCGCCGATTTCCTTGCCGACATCCTCGACGCTGGTGCCAAGCACGGCCGCTGCCATCCGGCGCGGATCGGCGAGCCGCACGCAACCGTGGCTGAGTGCGCGCTGGTCACGCTTGAAGAAGCTCTTCGACGGCGTGTCGTGCATGTAGATGGCATGCGCATTCGGGAACAGGATCTTCAGTTCGCCAAGCGCGTTGTCGCTGCTCGGCGGCTGGCGCACGGCAACCGAGGCGGTCGATCCGGTCCAGTTGACGGAAGACGACGGCACTGAGCGCCCGCCTATCTCAACCTGATAGCCCATCCGATCGAGATAACCAGGGTCGTTGCGCAGCTTCGGCAGCATCTCGTTGATGATGATCGACTGCGGCACGCCCCAGTATGGATTGACCTCGACGGTCTGAATCTCATCCTGGAAGAAATAGGTCTGGTTCGCCTTTGAACCGACGACGACGCGCATCGAAAACTGCTCGGCGCCATTGTCGCTATAGGACGCGGTAAAGGCCGGCTGGTTGATGAAGACGTAGCGGTTGCCGAGCCCATCGGGAAGCCAGCGCGCCTGTTCCATCGCGACTTCGAGCTTGTTGATCTTGCTTGCCACGGTGTCGCCACCGGTCAGGAGTCGCAGCGACGCCTGACCGACGACGCCATCGGCCTTCAGGCCATTCTCCTTCTGGAACGCTTCGACGAGCAGAACCAGCTCAGGCGTGTACTCAGGGGTTCCTTGATAGGCCGCGAGCACTGCGGCGTGATCCGACTTCAGCGTCTCGGAACCCTTGATGCGGATCCCGGCGACGATGTTGGCAAGTTCCGGATTGCTTTGGCCCGGCTTCAGGAGCGTGCCCGGCGCGATCTCGACACGCTGTTCCACGCTCTTCTCTGCACGAAGGCGCTCGAGTTCAACCGACAATGCAGCGAATTGTTCGCTCTTCGGGTTCTGATCGTTGAGCAGCGTGGCAACATCGGAGCTTGCCGACATCCTATCGAGGAAGGCTGAGAGATCGACGGTCTTGCGCTTGAAATCGTGATAGCCGGAGATCTTGTTGGGATCGATGCGGCCACGCACCGTGTCCTCGACATAGGAAAGCGTTGCCGCCGACAGCGCGATTTCGAACTGAACAAGTTCCTTTTCGCGCGCGATCATATCGCCGCGGTCGAATTCATCAGCAGGCACCTGAACGGCATAATCCTGCGGATCGAGACCGACCTTTGCTGCATCGGCAAGAACGGCAATCGCCCCCTTTGCGCGCGCGTTGACACCGGTGCCGTCGATCCAGACGAAATCAGAACGCGAGCCGTAATGGGTCTCGATGGCTTTTGCCACATTCGAGGTCGTGCGAACCTCAACGTCAGGCATGAATTGACGGGCATCGGTGAGCGCCGCACGCAGCATTGGCGGCAGCGCTTCGTTGCGCACAGAACCGGTGACGACCGGATCGAGCAGCCTACCGGTATCGACCCGGCGCAGAGGTTCCGCCTTGTAGGTATAATAGCGAGGGCCGGTCACCTTCGGCAGCGGCGTGGAGACCGTCCTCTGCTGCGGCTGCCCCATGGAACCGACACCGGGCAGCGGCTGGCCGGACTGCATCTCCTGCTTCGGCGTCTTCTGTCTGCCGCCGCGGATAAGGTCCATCAACGTGATGGCCGCAGCCGGCCGCACATCGAAGGTTGCAATCGAACAGCTGCTCATGAGCGCTACGATCGCTGCCGTCTTGAAAATTCTCATGTGAAACTACGTCCCCGTATCGCGTTGTCGCCGAACTCGGCTTTAGCCAGATTCTCGCCACGCCCTCGTGCTCTAAAACTTATAGAAAAGGATGGTGAATGAAAAGGAAACGCGCCTCCCCGAACGTGCATGAAAACACCTCTGCGTGGTAAAAAAACCGCTTGATTTCCAGGACGTTCGAGGGGGCGTAAAAATTTGATTTGCATCGACATTAGTGTCGTTGCCACCCGGCCCGCACGGCAAGGCGAGCAATGCGAGCCTTAAAGGAAGGCAACGAATGTGGCTGAAACGCCACAAGGAATCCGGGTTCGCCGCGCGCACGCGAATCAGCCGCTGCACGACTGCAAAGGCCGCTCTTTGTCGCACGCCCGCCTTTCAAACGATTGTAGCATTGCCAGCTCCGGGGCCACCTCTTTACAAGCCTTGCCAGCCGGGGCAGAGAGAGGCCCGGCACCTTGGGGAAGGGACAGCCGGTTGCGACCGCGTCCCCTCGCCCAGACTTCATGAACCGCATGACGAAGGCAGGGATCACGATGACATCGACGCGCACGGAAACAGATACGTTCGGCCCCATCCAAGTGGCAAACGACCGCTATTGGGGCGCCCAGGCCGAGCGTTCCCTCGGCAACTTCAAGATCGGCTGGGAAAAACAGCCGGTCGCAATCGTCAGCGCGCTCGGCATCGTCAAGCAGGCCGCGGCCCGCACCAACATGGCGCTCGGTCGCCTGGATGCAACCATTGCCGATGCCATCGTCAAGGCCTCGCAGGAAGTCATCGACGGCAAGCTCAATGACCACTTCCCGTTGGTTGTCTGGCAAACAGGCTCCGGCACCCAGTCGAACATGAACGCCAACGAGGTCATCTCGAACCGCGCAATCGAAATGCTCGGCGGCGTCATGGGCTCGAAGACGCCGGTGCATCCGAACGACCACGTCAACATGAGCCAATCGTCCAACGATACCTATCCGACGGCGATGCACATCGCCTGCGCGGAGCGGGTGATCCATGATCTGCTGCCGGCGCTAAAGCACCTGCACGAGGCGCTCGAAGCCAAGGTCAAGGCGTTCGATCACATCATCAAGATCGGCCGCACCCACACCCAGGACGCAACCCCGCTGACGCTCGGCCAGGAATTCTCCGGTTATGCCGCCCAGGTCGCGTCCTCGATCAAGCGCATCGAGTTGACCCTGCCCGGCCTTTGCGAGCTCGCGCAGGGCGGTACCGCCGTGGGTACCGGCCTCAATGCACCCATCGGCTTTGCCGAGAAGGTCGCGGAAGAAATCGCCAAGATCACCGGCATTGCCTTCACCACGGCACCGAACAAGTTCGAAGCGCTTGCCGCCCACGATTCGATGGTCTTCAGCCACGGCGCTATCAACGCCGCAGCAGCTGCCCTCTTCAAGATTGCCAACGACATTCGCTTCCTCGGCTCCGGCCCGCGCTCGGGCCTCGGCGAGCTCTCGCTGCCGGAAAACGAACCGGGTTCGTCGATCATGCCGGGCAAGGTCAACCCGACCCAGTGCGAAGCGCTCACACAGGTCTGCGTCCAGGTGTTCGGCAACAACGCCGCACTGACCTTTGCCGGCAGCCAGGGCCATTTCGAGCTCAACGTCTTCAACCCGCTGATGGCCTATAACTTCCTGCAGTCGGTACAGTTGCTCGCCGATGCCGCGATCTCCTTCACCGACAACTGCGTCGTCGGCATCGAGGCCCGCGAAGACAACATCAAGGCAGCGCTCGACCGCTCGCTGATGCTGGTGACGGCGCTGGCGCCGAAGATCGGCTACGACAACGCGGCCAAGATCGCTAAGACCGCCCACAAGAACGGCACGACACTGCGCGAAGAAGCCGTCGGCGGCGGTTACGTCACCAACGAAGAGTTCGACGCCATCGTGCGTCCGGAAACGATGATCAGCCCGGCCTGATCCGTATACCCCTGCCGCGGCGCCTTAATCCGCGTCGCGGCTCGGCCCTCGCCCGGATCGACGGGACATTGCATTGTCTGCGTTAAGTCGAATTGTCTTCATTCGCAGAAGCAATCATTAAGACTTCGCAAATCATTTGCCCCTAAAAATCAGTACCTGTAAGCAATGAGTAATATTGGGGGTTTGCGAATGCAAACGGCCACCTCTGGAAAAACGCAAGCTCCGGATATCGCAGCACAAGTAACTCATGCGATGCGCATGATGGGCGTGTCGCCGATACCGCGCAATTACGAGCTTTATTACGAAGCCTACCTCGGTTCGAATCCGCAATTGTCCAAGGAACTCGCAGCTCTCGGCAGCCGCGCGACCCAGGAGGAACTCGACGCGATCGGCGCACAATATTTCAGCCATATCCATCGCTCGACCGGTATCGAGCGCGCCCACACCAGCCTTGCGGCCAAGCTGACCGAACTGGTCAACCTGTTGAAGGACGAGCAATATGCGCTCGAGACTTACAACAAGGTTCTCGACGAAGCCTATGTCAACATAACGAGCAAGAGCGCGTCCAGCGCCGACATCCTGCGCCACGCCATCGGTATCCTCACCGAGGCGACCGCCGACACGATGAGCCAGGGCAAGGAGCGCGTGCAGACCGTGGTGCAGAAGTCCTTCGAGATGGAGGTCATCCGCCAGGAACTCGACGAATACAAGCGGATCGCCAATACGGATTCGCTGACGCGGCTCGCCAACCGCCGTGCCTTCGACGACAATCTCGCCGCCGTCTACAACAACGATCATGAGAAGAACTTCACCGGCCTGCTGGTTGCCGATATCGACCACTTCAAGAAGGTGAACGACACGTTCGGCCATCCGGTCGGCGACAAGATCCTGGCGACGGTCGGCAGCGTCATCCGCGCCAATGTCCGCCGCGACGCCTTTGTCGCCCGCACCGGCGGAGAGGAGTTCGCGGTCATACTCAAAGACAGCAGCCAGGAAGAATGCCTGCAGGTCGCCGATCGCATTCGCACCGTACTGGCCGGCACGCCCTTTAGAAATTCCAAGACCGGCGTCAATTATGGCCCGATCACCCTGTCGGTCGGCGTCTGCATGGCGACCGCCGCGGAGGATGCCGTCGATCTCTACAACAAGGCGGATATCGCGCTCTATTCCGCCAAGAATGCCGGCCGCAACAAGACGATGCTGTTCGAAGACGGCATGCGCAAGGAATCCGGCCGCAACTGGCTGATCTACCGACGTTAGCAACGTCCGAGATACCCTTCATGAAAATGGCGTCCATCGGGCGCCATTTTCATGTCAGCACTCTCGTTCCCTTGGAAACAGCCAGGCCTGATTGCAATCGCTAGAACAGTTGCAACAGGGACCAACGGCTACGGAAAGCACGATCGGTTCCCACAATCCGAGGGGGAGAACCGACATGAAGCGCATTTTTGCAGCCGTCACCGCGATCGTCTTGATGACAGGATCAGCCGCAATCGCCGGCGAAAAGGCACAGGGTCAGATCACCGTCGCCTCCCTCGACAGCAACGCCGCCAAGACCGGTTGGCTTCAGGTCCTGTCGCAAGGCGGCGCCAGCTATAAGGCCAAGCGCGGCGACATCAGCCAGTCACCGATCGCGCGAGAACTCGTCGCCTTCCCTGAGACCGCCGCTCCCGGCACCATCATCATCGACAATTCCGAGCGTCGCCTCTACCACGTCGTCGGCCGCGGCATCGCAGTCAAATACGCCGTCAGCGTTGGGCGGAAGGGGTTTCTGTGGACCGGAACCAACACCGTGAGCCGCAAGGCCGAATGGCCCACCTGGGTGCCGCCCGAGGACATGCGCGTTCGTGAAGCCAAGAAGGGCAAGGTGCTGCCCGCCAGCATGGAGGGCGGCATCGACAATCCGCTCGGTGCCCGCGCCATGTATCTCGGCTCGACGATCTACCGCATTCACGGGACCAACCAGCCGCTGTCGATCGGCAAGGCGATGTCATCAGGCTGCATCCGCATGGCCAACGAGGATGTCGAGCACCTTTATGCCAATGTCCAGCTCGGCACGACTGTGGTCGTTCGCGACTGACCGACCAGTCAAGGCAAGGCGTCCACACTCAGCCTATCGACAGGCGGAGGCACCCGCCTGTCTTGCCGATCAGTTCCGGCCGGTACTCGAAATGCATGGTGTCGAAATGATACCAGCGGCCGCCCCAGATGAAACCATGCTTCTCGAAGACCTCGACGATCTCCAGCGGATAGCGGTTGCGGTAGGGCGCCGCGCCGCTCTTGCCTCCGCCCGCCCAGCGCCAGTAGTCGGCAAAGCCGGTGTTGAGATCGATCGCCGCGCCAAAACTGTGCACCGAGAGCGTGTGCGCGCCGGCAATGTTGCGCCAGTTGAAGGTCCCGGCACTGGGCACGAGATACCGCTTCAGCTTTGGTCGTGAGGCAAGCTCGCGCCCGACCGCCTGCAACGCCTTGGCCACACCGTGCCTGCTGGTGACGCTCAGGCGCTCGCCGAACCAGTCAACCACGACAAGATCGCGCCTGACGCCCGCAGCACTGCCCCCATAAAGACGTTTCATCAAGGCTTCGCTGCGGATGCGGCCCGGATCGAAATCCACACCCGGCGGCTTGGCACAGGGACCAAGCGGATAGATCTGCGAAAGACTGTCCTCGATATCGCCGGATGCGAGCTTTTCGGCGTGGCTCTTCTGCCTGCCATCATCGATCGGCAGCGCCGGGCCGCCATCGCGCAGGGTCAGCGTGTCTTGGCCGACCTCGGCGACCGCCTCCGGATAGGCCCTGGCGAGCAGTTCGAGCTTTTCGCTGAGCGTCGGCTCGGCCGCCAAGCCTCTGCTGACACAGGCCGAGACAAGCAGAACGGCGGCACCAAGACACGCGCTTATAGATCCACGTCGCATCACGTTTCCATCTCTGGCTTGCGTCGGCTCCGCGGTCGTTCGCAAACCCGCTCGGCCGTTCAGCCTACCACATGGTCTGGGCTGCGCGCTCCGGCCATTCGCGGTCATAGGTATCCCGATCGAAATCGGCCTTGGCGGCCTTCAGCAACGCACCGGGCGTCGGAAGCGTCGCGGGATCGATGAAGCGCTCAGGATTCCAGATCTGCGATCGCATCAAGGCGCGGGCGCACTGGAAATAGACCTCGCCGATGGTGACGACGAGGACGCTGCGCGGGTTCCTGCCATCGATCTCGAAGGAGTCAGTCAGCGCCGGATCGATGCTGACAACGGCGGTGCCGTTGATGCGCATGGTGGTGTTGGATCCAGGCACCAGGAACATCAGCGCCACGCGCGGGTCGCGCACGATGTTGGCGAGCGAATCGACGCGGTTGTTGCCGCGCCAGTCGGGCATCAGAACCGTCTTGTCGTCGGCGACCCGGACAACGCATTCGTCGTCGCCGCGCGGAGAACAGTCGAGCCCTTCGGGACCTACGGTCGCAAGTGCGGCAAAGGGAGATGCCTCGATCATCTGCCGGTACTCTGCGGTCAGCACTTTGGTGACCTTTGCCACCGATGCCTCGCTGACGCCGCCGTAAAGCGCGTTCAATTCCTCGACCGAGGTGATGATCGACATGCCGTCCTCCCGCAAATGCATGATGCCCAAACCGTTATCCGGCTTCATGCAGCCAACTCAATATCAGCAGCGGCGCTCGCCTCGCGAAAGACGGTAACACCGCGGTCGAAGTGATCCTTTCGACGGATAGCATGACGGGCATATGACGGCATCAGCGAAATCTTCCGAAGCCGTATCGGACGCGAGAACGCGGATGCGCGACCAGCCTTCGGTCAGGCAGCAGCCTTTCGATCCTCGGCATGGACGAAAGCATTGATCCTGTCGATCACCGGGCTTGCCGATACGATGCGGCGATGGCCGTAGCCATTCGCCCAGTGAAGCTCGACATTGGGTCCGGCCGCCGCATAGCGGCGCGCATGGTCGGCCGAAACCTCCTTGTCATCTTCCGCATGGATGATCAATGTCGGAACGGCCCGCACCTCAAGGATCCTGGCCGCATCGAAATCCTCCAGCCGGCGGCCGGACAGGCGTTCGACGACGCTCGAAGGCGCCCTGGGTTTTGGGTGAAAGGCGAAGAACTTTTCCGAAGCCCTTGAAAAGCCAGGTCATCTCGCTCGGTGCACCGATCAGGACAAGCTTTTTTGCGACATGACTAGGCACGTCGCAAACGAGACCACCGGCCGCACAGGCAAGGCTGGCGCCTCCGAAGGAATGGCCGACGCTGACGTCAAAGCCCCCGAAATGCCGCCAGGCGGCATCGATCGCCCTGACGGCGGCCGGCATCGTCAGCGTCCGCCCCGGCGAGGCGCCATGCCCGGGCCAGTCAAGTGTTACCACCTCGGCTCCGCTGGCAACCAGCCCTTCGATCATGGTGGCGAGATAATCGCTGCGCGATCCCCAGCCGTGAACCAGCAGCACGCGCTTGGCGTTGGCGGCATTGCGCGGGCTCGCGAAATGCCGTGCTAGGACCCACCCGCCGGCATAGGAAAGCGTCACCGGCTCGCCCTTGGCGATCACCGGGACGGCAGCGGCAAGGGCCGCGCGTTCCTTGGCGCTCTTCGGCTTGCGGCCGGGCGTAACACTGAACAGTTTGAAGGCGAGCCGGCCGGCGGCCTCGGGAGAAATGACCGACACGCCGGCAAGCGCATGGCGGATGACCTTGATCGCAAAGGATGCCATAGTGAGAATCTCTTGATATGTTCAATGCTGAACATTATTGTACAACGATGAACAAAAAGCAAGTGATGAACGAACAGCATCATTTCCCCTGGGACCACCCGCGTTTTCGTAGCTGGATTGCAGTCGCGCGCGCCTGTCAGTTGATGCAGCAGACGATGACGCGCTCGCTCGCGCATCTCGACATCAAGCCGCCTCATCTCGACATCCTGATCAACCTCTATCGCTTTGACGGGATCTCGCAGCAGGAGCTTGCCCGCAAGCTGCTGGTGGGGCGGTCCAACATGAGCATGCTGCTGCCGCAGCTGGAAAAACGCGGGCTGATCGAGCGCCGCGGCGACGACAAGGACAAGCGCGTGCTTCGGCTGTCGCTGACACCCACCGGGCGCACGCTGACGGAAGAGGCCATGGAGGTTCAGACCGGCCTCATCGAAAAGTCGATGGAGGGCGCACCGCTCGAGGACTGCATGGTCGTGGCACAATCCATGGAGCGGCTCATCGCCGTTCTGCTCAGGGACGAGAACGAACTCGCCTGACTGCCGGACCGGGCACGAGCCAGTCTTTAGCTGGCTGAGCCTTCCTGTGCCTCGCGGGCTTCCGCTTCCGCCCGCTCGCGCGCGGTTCGCGAGGCGATAATGTCGGACGGCTGCGCGTTGCCTCGGATCAGCTGTCGCCCGGCATAGATGCCGCCGATGGTTTCGAGCGCAAAGCGCTCCTTGTCGAGGTCGCGGAACTCTTCGATCACATCCGCAGCTGTTTCAGCATCCTCGCCCAGAACATTCAGCACTTCAGTGCCAAAAGCGAGCGCCGATTCGAACGTCTCGCGGATCTCGAAGTCCACCCCGGCGTGCAGGAGGTCGATGGCATGACCGCGGTCGAACGCGCGCGCCAGCACGGGCACCAGCGGAAACTCCTCCTTGGCGGTGTGGGCGATCTTGATCGCCGCCGCCTTGTCGTCGACGCAGATGAGGATTGCCCTTGCGGTGGCTGCGCCTGCCGCGTGCAGGATATCGCTGCGGGATCCATCGCCGTAAAAGACCGGAAGCCGAAGTTCGAAGCGTCGCGCACGAAGTCCGCATCCTTGTCGATCAGCGAGAGCTTGTAACCGCGCGCCAGCAACGGCTGGCTGACGATCTGGCCGAAACGGCCGAAGCCGATCATCAGCACCGTGCCTTCGACATTCTCAGGCACTTCCAGATCGTCAGTCTTCGGCGGCTCGGGTTTGGCGAGACGGCCATGGATGAAGATTGCGATCGGGGTCAGCATCATCGACAGGATGATCGTCGCCGTTAGCGTCGCATTGGCTTCGGCATCGATGATGCCGGCCGAGACGGCGGCGGCATAGAGCACGAAGGCGAATTCGCCGCCCTGCGCCATCAGCACCGCCCGCTCCAGACTTTCGCTGTGGCAGGCACGCAGCAGCCGCGCGACCGCATAGATCAGCACGCCCTTCAGCGCCATATAGGCGAGCACGGAAATCACAACGACCTGCCAGTTGGCGGCGATCACCGACAGGTCGATCGCCATGCCGGCACCAAGGAAGAACAGGCCGAGCAGGATGCCGCGAAACGGCTCGATATCGGCTTCGAGCTGGTGGCGGAATGCAGACTCAGAAAGCAGCACGCCGGCAAGGAAGGCACCCATCGCCATCGACAGGCCGCTCTGCTGCATCGCCAGCGCCGAACCGAGGACCACAAGCAGCGCCGCTGCGGTCATCACCTCGCGTGCGCCCGCGGCTGCCAACAGCCGGAACAGCGGGTTCAACAGGTAACGACCGGCGATCACCAGCGCCACAAGCGCTGCAAAAGCAATGCCGATCGCCATCCAGCGCTCCGACGGCTCGCTCGCAGCCCCGCTGCTGCCAAGCAGGGTCACGAGCACCAGCAGCGGCACGATTGCCAGATCCTCGAACAGGAGGATCGCGATCATGCGCTGGCCCTTCAGCGTCGAAATCTCGTTTCGCTCCTGCAGCATCTGCATGACGATCGCCGTCGAGGTCAGCACGAAGCCGGTGCCGGCGATGAAGGAGGGAATGGGCGCAAAGCCGAGCTCTAACCCGACACCGGTCAGGCCGGCAATGCAGGCGAGCACCTGTGCCGCGCCAAGGCCAAAGATATCCTTGCGCATGCTCCAGAGCTTCGACGGCTGCATTTCCAGCCCGATGATGAACAGGAACATCACGACGCCGAGTTCGGCCACATGGAGGATCGCCTGCGGCTCGGTGAAGAAGCGCAGGCCGAACGGGCCGATCACCAATCCAGCAATGAGATAGCCGAGCACCGACCCGAGCCCGATGCGCTTGAACAGCGGCACGGCAACGACACCGGCGGTCAACAGCACGACCACCTGCATCAGGTCATTCGCATCAGATGCTTCGGCCAATAGACCCTCTCCTTTTCAGATGGTTCAGCGTGGCTTTTCGGTCTTGTCGCGCGACATGCCCTTGTCGGCGAGTTCCTGCTCGTAAGCCGCAAAAAGCTCCTCGCCCTTCTCGCCCAGCTCGCGGAGATAGGTCCAGGTAAAGATGCCGGTATCGTGAAAATCGTCGAAGCCGATCCGCACGGCGTAGTTTCCGGTCGGCTGCACCGAGATGATCTGGACGTTGCGCTTGCCCGGCACGGTCACCCGCTGACCCGGTCCATGCCCCTGCACCTCGGCAGACGGCGAAAGCACCCGCATCATCTCCGCCGAAAGGTCGAAGGTTGCGCCGTCATTGAAGGCGACGACGAGGCGGTGGCGATCTTTCGATACACGCAGTTCCGTCGGCCAGATTTCGCTCATGATGTCTGCTCCTGTTTTCAAGCTCACGCTTAACTGAAGAATCGCCCGTGGAGAATTACCCGGCTTTTCCAATCAACACTTTGCGACAGGATGCGCCTTGACGCGACCACGTTTGCTGGCGACATTGAAGGGGCTGGGAGAAAGACATTTGAACACAGCAGCGATAGTGAAAGCCGGCGCAAGGCCGCTTGAGGACAGAACCGCCCCGATGATCGATCCGTTCGGCCGGGCGATCACCTATCTGCGCGTGTCCGTTACCGATCGTTGCGATTTCCGCTGCACCTATTGCATGGCGGAACACATGACCTTCCTGCCGAAGAAGGATCTTCTGACGCTGGAAGAACTTCACCGGCTCTGTTCCGCCTTTATCGCCAAGGGTGTGCGCAAGCTGCGGTTGACCGGCGGCGAACCGCTGGTACGCAAGAACATCATGTTTCTGGTGCGCGAACTCGGCCGCGAGATCGAGGCCGGGCGCCTTGATGAGCTGACGCTGACGACCAACGGTTCGCAACTTGCGAAACACGCCGCGGAACTGGCCGATTGCGGCGTGCGCCGCATCAACGTCTCGCTCGACACGCTCGATCCCGCGAAATTCCACCAGATCACCCGCTGGGGCGATCTCGGCAAGGTCATCGAAGGCATCGACGCGGCCCAAGCCGCCGGCATCAAGGTCAAGATCAATGCCGTTGCGCTGAAAGGCTTCAACGACGCCGAGATCCCCGACCTGATGCGCTGGGCGCACGGTCGCGACATGGACCTGACATTGATCGAAACCATGCCGATGGGCGAGATCGAGGAAGATCGCACCGATCACTACATGCCGCTGTCGGAAATGCGCCGGCAGCTTGAGCAGCAGTTCACGCTGTCCGACATCGCCTACAAGACCGGCGGACCGGCCCGTTATGTCGAGGTCGCCGAAACCGGCGGCCGGCTCGGCCTCATCACGCCGATGACCCATAATTTCTGCGAAAGCTGCAATCGCGTCCGGCTGACCTGCACCGGCACGCTTTACATGTGCCTCGGCCAGAATGACGCCGCCGACCTGCGCACAGCACTGCGGGCCTCGGACGACGACGTGTATCTCGGCCAGGTGATCGACGAGGCAATCGGCCGCAAGCCGAAGGGCCACGACTTCATCATCGATCGTGAGCACAACCGCCCGGCCGTTGCCCGCCACATGAGCGTCACCGGCGGCTGATCCGCCCTCTTCTCCCCGCCAGCGGGGAGAAGAGCACGCGTGGCAGCGCTCTCGCCTCCCTTGAGCCTTGAGCCTGCGCGGCGGGCCGGACAAAGGTCAACCGCTACGAAGTGAGTCGGGCAAGGATGCGCGATCGACATGTTGGGAATGGCGCCGTAAACGAGCCGAAGCAGTCGAAAACCTGTCGCGTGGCACGTGCCCTCTCCCCGTCTGCGGGGAGAGGATTAGGGTGAGGGGCAGCCGGCAGATGCCGCCCGCCGGCTCGCTCAAGCCGCGTAGTTCGATCCATAGCCACGGCCATAGGCCTGGCTCGCGACCGTCGAGGTACCGGTCTTGAAACGCTCGATCTTTTCGTTGAGCGCCTCGACCTGCCGGCGCAGGCCGTGGATCTCGGCGGTGTTTTCCTCCACCATGGCCGCATTCTGCTGGGTGAGCAGCTCGACCTCGTGCACCGCCGAGTTGACCTCGTTGAGCCCCGTATATTGGTCGGCGGCGGCGGCCTCGATGTTGCTGACGAGCTGATGGATGGTGCCGATGTGGTCGTTGATCACTGCAAGCGCGTCGCCGGTTTCCTTCACCAGCGCCACGCCGCTTCTGACCTGCGCCGAACTGTCGGAAATCAACCCCTTAATCTCACGCGCAGCACCAGCACAACGCTGGGCGAGCTCCCGTACCTCCTGCGCGACCACGGCAAAGCCGCGACCCGCCTCGCCCGCCCGCGCCGCCTCGACGCCGGCATTGAGCGCCAGAAGGTTGGTCTGGAAGGCGATCTCGTCGATGACGCTGATGATCGTGCTGATCTTCTCGGACGAGCGGTTGATCTCCGCCATGGCGTCGATCGCCTTGGCGACGACCTGGCCAGAATGCTTGGCGTAGGAATTGGTCTCGTCGACCGAGACAGTGGTCTTGCGGGCGCTTTCGGCCGTCGAGCGAACGATCTCTGTCAGCTGGCGCAAGGCGCGCGAGCTTTCCTCGAGCGCGGCCGCCTGCTGCTCCGTCCGCCGCGCCAGATCGTCGGCCGAGGCCGAGAGATTGCTGGTGCCGCCGGTGATCTCGCCGGTCACCATACGCACATCGCTGAGCGTGGCGCGCAGTGCCTCGACAGCGTTGTTGTAGGTGCGCGCCATGATCACGTAGTCGGCCGGCAGGTCTTCCGCCATGCCTTCTTCGAGATTGCCGGCGGCAAGCTCCGCCAGCACGTCAGAAAGCGCGTTAAGCGCCTGCATCTGTTCGGCCTCGATCCTGGCACGCTCTTCGGCGCGGCGGGCTTCGTCTTCCGCCGATAACGTACGGGCGGCCTCCGCCTCGCGTCCCAACCGGACGTTTTCGACCGCGTTGTCGCGGAACACCGCTACAGAACGCACCATGTCGCCGATCTCGTCGCCGCGGTTGCGGCCTTCGATCGCCACGTCGAGATCGCCGTTGGCAAGCCGGGTCATCGTCTCGGTCACGCGCTTCAACGGGCCGCGCAGGGTCTCGACCAGCATCAGGCCGCCGACGATTGCAAGCAGCGTTCCGGCCACCATCGCCACGATCGACATGTCAGCCGAACGCTGGCTGTCGACCTTGCCGGCTTCCTGGGCGCTGCTGACGAAGCTTTCCAGCGTCGCACTCGCACCGGCAACCAGTGTCGAGGCCGCGGTCTTGGCTTCCTGCCAGCGCCGCCGACGTCGATCAGCGCGGCCGTGCCCTTGTCGATGTTGTCGAGCGACGGCTTGAGCTTGGCCGGCAGGTCACGCAGCGCGGCATTCTTGCCACCAAGCTCCGACAGTTTCGCCGCGCTGTCACGAACGGCCTGAATATCGGCCAGCACCAGATCGCGGCCTTCCGCGTCGAGCTTGCGGTGTAGCTCGCTGATATGCAGCCGCGTGCTGTCTAGCCCCTTGAAGGTATCGCCCATCAGCGCGATCAGCGTCTTCAACTGCGAGATCTCGCTGTCCATGCCGACGAAACGCTTGGCGGCTGTGTCGGAGTTCTTGGCCGCTTCCTTGGCGAAGTCGGCCTCGTATTTCGAGAACTTGCTGAGGATCGGCACCAACGCGTTCTTCTTGGTCTCGCTGTCTTCAGCGCCGGCAAGGATCGCCTGGACCTTCAGCGCCAAATCCTTCAGCTCGGCAATCGGCTTTTGAACCTTTTCGGAAGCGATCGTCTCGGCGTCCTCGATCTGCTTGATGAGGTGCGGCAGCAACTTGCCCGCCTGATCGATCTTGGCGTCGGCGTTCGCCGCCATCGTCACCGGTAGGCGGAATTTCTTGATCCGCTCGGCGATCCCCTGATAGGCGGCGGCATCGAACAGCAGCGCCTTGGCAAACGCTTCCTTCTCACCCGATTCCTTGCGGATGATGTCGATCTGTTTGTAGGCGCTGTTGCCCTGCGTCGTCATGTCTGTCAGCGCCGCCTCGAGCGAAGCCGTCACCTGATCCTGTTCGACCTTGATCGACCAGAGCTTTTCGGTCTGGGCGCGCATGGCTTCACCGAGCGACAGCACGGAGGCGATCTCTGACTTGTCAGCCTCGCGCGTCAGTAAGCCGTCAAGCGAACGGACGCCGCTTTCCTGTTCGTCGATCTGGGCGCTGAGCGCCCCTCGCGTTTCTTCGCTCGGCGCATCGGCAAAACTCTGGAGCGCGCTGCGCAGCGCCTGGAAATCCGAGAGATTGTTGATGGTTTCGCGCGTCACGGTCATGTGGCCGTTCAGCGTTCGCGCCGTGAAGAAGCCGATGAGGCCGATACCCGCGATCAGAGCCACCAGAGGAACCACGAAGAGCAGAACCTTCGTGACGATTCGCAGTCGCTGTAATAGACGATCGATGAAAGACATTGCGGACCCCAGATTATTCTTATGTGAGACATGTCCGCGCGGTGGCTTCTTCTTGCTGGAAGCACGGGTGAAATATCGGCGGAAGCACCTCCCAGGCCCCGACCGACATCTCTGGAATGACGCGCCGCCAAGGTTCCGGCGCACGCCATCCACCGATCGCGTCATGCGATTGGAAGCGGAATCATCGATGACGATAGGCAGTGAAACTTAAGATTCCGCGAATAGAAACCGGTTCGGGAGAACGCATTTTCTGCACGGCGGACAGTCTTCGTCCGGGTTGATCTCGCCATTGCCCGAAAATTCTACTTGCGCTGGAAGAAAAATCCGCCGTCGGCGGGTTGGTGTTTGCACAAAATGGCGGCCGATGCTTAAACGGTATGCGAGATCCGGCAACGGATTCGCCTTCCCATCCGCCGTCAGGTTTCCGCCCGATCCGGCGCCGCAGGACAGCCCGCATGCAATCCTCCAGCAATTTCCGCGGCATCGTCTTCATGTGCCTGGCGATGGTCGCCTTCTCCTGCAACGACGCCTTGGTGAAATCGGTGACCGGGGCGATGAATGTCGGCCAAATCCTGTTCGTGCGCGGGCTGCTGACCACCTTGATGGTGATCGTCATCGCCCGGCATTTCCGGGCATTTCGTCCGCTTCGCACCATGATGAAGCCGGTCATCATCCTGCGCATCATCATGGAGGCGCTGGCGTCCATCACCTACATCTCGGCGCTCGGACAGATTCCGCTCGCCAATGCATCCGCGATCATGCAGGCGCTGCCGCTGGCCGTGACGCTCGGCGCCGCCGTATTCCTCGGCGAGCCGGTCGGCTGGCGGCGCTGGACCGCCATCTTCGTCGGCTTCATCGGCGTGCTGATCGTCCTTCGCCCGGGGCCGGAAGGTTTTACACCGGCCGCACTCACGGTCGTTGCCTGTGTCTTCTGCACAGCCACGCGCGATCTTTGCACCCGCCGCATCGACCACGACATCCCCTCGCTCTACATCACGGTGACGACGGCGCTCGTGACGACCCTGGTCGGTGCCGCAATGATCGTACCGCTTGGCGGATGGCAGTCGATGTCCTCGACCACGCTGACCCACATCGCTGCCGCAAGCCTGCTTCTGATGGTCGGATACCAGACGATCGTGCTTGCCATGCGCGGTGGCGATATCTCCGTTATCGCGCCCTTTCGCTACACCAGCCTGCTGTTTGCGATCACGATCGGCATTTTCTTCTTCTCGGAGAAGCCGGATGCATGGATGCTGCTTGGTGTTGCCGTGATCATCGGTTCCGGCCTCTACACCTTCTATCGCGAGAGCCGGCGCGGCAAGAAGCCGATAGCCCAAAGCTCGCTGACCGGACCGCTCGAATAGGAACAACGAAAGCCCGATGCCAACAGTCAAGACACCAGATGCGAGACACCCACCGTGGCCGGCCGTGATCCTTGCCGGCGGGCTTTCACGCCGGATGGGTCATCCGAAGTCCGGATTGAGCCTCGGCGGAAAGACGATGCTATCGCGGATTATCGACAGGCTCCGGCCACAGGTCGCAAGCATCGCCATCAACCTCAACGGCGCAGCCGAGCAGAAGACGATCGTGGGGCATCCTGTCATCGCCGATACCGTGCCCGGCTTTCTTGGCCCACTCGCCGGTGTATTGACCGCCATGCGCCACACGGCCGCCATCACGCCGGCAGCAACGCATGTCCTCGTCGTGCCCACCGATACGCCCTTCTTCCCGCACGACCTCGCCCAACGCCTGACCGATGCGATGACGCAGCGCGAGCAGATTGCCGTTGCGTTATCCGATGACGCCCTGCATCCGCTTTTTGCCCTATGGCCGGTCGCGCTCGCCGATGACCTAGAACACTGGATCACAACCGACCCAAAACGCCGCGTGCGCGCCTTCATCGAGCGCCATCCATCGGTCACGGTCGATTTTCCGATGACCACCACAGCCAGTGGATTGTTCGACCCCTTCTTCAACGTCAACACACCAGACGATCTGCTGCGGGCAGAGGAATGGCTTCGCATTCTCGGGGAGAACAGCGCATGACTGCGACGAAAATCTTCGGCATCGCCGGCTGGAAGAATTCCGGCAAGACCGGGCTTATGGTCCGGCTTGTCAGCGAACTGACACGGCGCGGCTTCGTCGTCTCGACCGTCAAGCACGCTCATCATGACTTCGACATCGACAAGGTGGGCGCCGACAGCTACCGCCACCGGGAGGCAGGCGCCCACGAAGTCACGATCGTGTCAGGCACGCGCTTCGCGATCATGCATGAACTGCGCGGCGGGCCGGAACCGAGTTTCGAGGAAATCATCGCCCGGCTCGCCCCGTGCGATCTGGTTCTGGTCGAAGGCTACAAGCGCGAGCCGATCCCGAAGATCGAGTCCCGTCGGCTGGAATCGGCCAACCGCGAACCTCTGGCTCCGACCGATCCGCATATCTGCGCCATTGCCGCCGATCACCCGGTTACGGACACGGATCTGCCCGTGTTCGATCTCGACGACACGAATACGATTGCCGATTTTGTCGAGCGCGTGACCGGCTTGCAAAGCAACAGCGGCGCTCGTTAACGCCGTCATGTCATTGCTGAGCAAGCGAAACGCAGGGCTTACCCGCGCGAAGTCACGACACGCGGTCGAACAGAGTCAGTTGGTGGCGCCGACTGTCATTTCATCGGGAATATCGTTGAGGCGGACGAAGCTGTAGCCCTTTGCCTTTAAGTCGAGAATACCGCGAGCGACGCCGGCGCCGGCGGCGTGCGTCGGCTGGTTGATATGGGCGATGATGACGTCGCCGTCCCGGGCGGTGCGGATGCGCTTCTCTGCCATGGCCGCCCCGAGCAGCGACCCGCCGTCGCCATTTACGGAATAGCCGGCGATGCGGTAGCCCATTTCGCGGATCTGGCTCATCGAGGTGTGGGTGTATTTCGCCGTCGCGCCGCGGAACCAGCGTGGTGCGGCAAGGCCATGCGCCTTGATTGCGGCCGCGCCACCGTCGACCTCGGCCGCAACGGCAGCGCTCGAGCCTGCCGCAGCCAACCCATAGACAGAGACCTTGATGTCGATCGGCGGCACATGCATGGCGCCATGATCCTCGATCTCGAACAGGTCCGGGTGCGCCTTCATCATCTCGACCACCAGCCCGTTGCGCTTCAACCAGCGCGCCGTCACAAAGATCGTCGCCGGAATGCGGTTCTCGATCAGGGTTCCGAGGATGCGCATGTCGGTTGCGCCGCTGCAGGCGTCAAGCGTCAACGCCACGCGCGGAGGTTGGTCCCTGCCCAAAGGATTGCTCGGAAGCCGCAGGTCCGGTTCGACGAGTGCCGGCGCCGCAGTGGCGGACTGGGCAAACAGGGCAAGGGAGGCAATGAGAAGAGCAGCGGTTTTCATGGCAATCCGGAATGAAGAAGAAGAATGGAAACGGCAGAAACCCGCCCTGTGACGGGCGGGTTTCCGAAGATTTGCGCGGGCGACTGTGCCCGCGCTTTGATCAGCGCTGGGCGACCGGGCGAACCAGCGGCGTCACGCGGCGAATGGTAACGCGGCGGTTCTGCTGCTCGGCGACCTCGGTGCGAACCTTGAGGAAGCGCTCGCCATAGCCCTGCGTCACCAGGTTTTCGGCAGGAATGCCGTAGACCTCGGTCAGAAGCGAGGCGACCGATTCGGCGCGCTGGTCGGAAAGCACCAGGTTCGAGCGGTCGGAGCCGACAGCGTCGGTATGACCTTCGATGAAGAAGGTTTCACCCGGATCCTTGGCCAGCACCTTCTCCATGGCGGCGGCAACGCTGCGCATGGTCTTTGCCTGCGACATCGACACTTCGGCACTGCCCGTCGGGAAGGTGATGGTGTCGAGGTCGATGCGGCGAACCTTGTCGCGCAGACGCGCGGAGTGCCGCACTTCGTCGATCGTATAGACGCGCTCTACGCGCTCCACCGGCGGTTCGGCCAGGAAGTCGTAGTAGTCACGGTCCGGATCTTCGGAAACATCGGCGATGTATTCGCGAACCGGGATGCGCAGGCGCATCGGCGGCAGCTCGTAGCCGACGTCGATGATCGCCGGACGCGGACCTTCGTCGCGCTCAGGCGCGTAGATCATCAGGTACTCGTTGCCATCACGGTCGACACGCGAGCGCTGCAGGATGTCGCCATAGCGGTTGTAGACCGTGACGATCCGGTAGCCGCCGGGACGAACGATGGTTTCGCGGGTGCGGCCACGCGGCAGCTCGTCGTAGAAGGTCTCTTCCGCATCGCGGCGAAGGCGTGGACGATCGTCGCCGCGAACGAAGATCTGGTCGCCAACGCCGAGGATGACGCGGTTGTCAATCTCCTGCACCACCTCCACATTGGTGACGTTGTTCGTCACGTTGTTGACGGTCGTGTTGTTGTTGATCACCGTGTTGTTGACAATGGTGTTGTTGACGATGTTGGTCGTCTCGGGAACGGCGAATACCGGCACTTCCTCGACGCGCGTGCCCTTCTCGTTCAGGTTCGCTTCGATCTTCTGAGGCAAGTCAGCCTGAATCTCTGCCGGTATCTGCGCCTGCGAAGAGGCGTCATCGGTCGGCGCCGGAGCGGCTTCTTCCTGCGCACGCAGTTCTTCGCGCTGCTTCTGTCGGTCTTCGCGCGACTTGTTGCCGCCGGCATTGTCGGCGTCCTTGTCGCTGTCGAGAACGGCAGCGCCGTTTTCAACCGGCAGAACGACAGTTTCGTCTGACGCCGCGGGATCTTCGGCGATCTTCTGCTTTTCTTCCTCGGTGCGGGTGTCGACCACCTCCGGTACTGGCTGGACCTGAGGCTGCTGCTCAGCCGTCGCCGGCTGCTCGGTGCCCGGAGCCGGCTGTCCCTCGCCTGTCTGCGGCTCGGTTTGAGGCTCGACGGCGGGTGCTACGGCTTCGCCGGCATTCTGCCCGTCGGTTGCAGGCGGCTGTTCACCGGCGTTCTGGCCTTCGGTCGCCGGCGGCTGACCGGTCGTCGCTTCGCCACCAGCCGGCGGGCAAGCGGTGGATGCATCCTGGCCTTCCGGCACGACGCACTCGCCCTGCTGGGCCTTCTTGGCTTCATCGGCCTGGCGCTTGGCTTCTTCCTCGGCGGCCTTCTGCTGCTCGGCCGCCTGGCGGGCAGCCTCCTCTTCGGCGGCCTTCTGCTGTTCGGCGGCCTGCTGTTCCTGTTGCTGGCGCTGCGCTTCGGCTTCCGCCGCACGCTGCTGCTCCTCAGCGGCCCGCTGTTGTTCTTCCGCTGCGCGCTGCTGCTCTTCCGCCTGGCGCTGCTGCAGCAGAAGCTCTTCTTCCGATGGCTGCCCGCTTCCTTCCTGCGCCACTTCGAACGGCTTCATCAGGCTGTCGGCAAGGGCTGGTTGCACCGCAAGCGACACCGAGAGCACCGGTAGCGCCACGGTTGCGAATAGTCTGGATCGAATCGACATAGTCTTCCTTCCTCGTCCTGGGAGGTCCCTTACCTGCCACTGTTACCCACCGGACAGCCAGTTCGGCAACAGGGGGTAGGCGTGAATTCTCAAGGGCCTTGATCCAAGCTTCCGGCTTTTTTGTGTTGCCGGCCAAACGAGCCGCCAACCCAACGCCCGCACCTCAGATCGGTTCCCGTAATAGGGCTAACCAAAGCAAGATTAACCGCCCCTGAACGCACCGTTCATGTTCGCTTGGATCATGGCCAGTGCAATCTCCGGTCGAAATTCTTTTCCCGGCGAGCGTTGTCGCTTTCCAGTTGATTTTTGCGGGAAAACAGTACGAATATCGCCTCAACCGGTGGCAAGCGCCCCGGTCAAGATAGGCATCCGTGAAGAACAAGAAACCGGATGTCGGCCAACAGAGAGGACTATCATGCGTATTTCCAGACGGCTGGCAGCCGCCGCATCGGCTGCCGTTTTCGTGCTCATGGCTGGCTCTGCCATGGCAGATGGCGAAAAGGTCGTTATCGGCACGGAAGGCGCCTACCCGCCCTTCAACAATCTCGAATCAGACGGCACGCTGACCGGCTTCGACGTCGACATCGCCAAGGCCCTCTGCGTCGAGATGAAGGTCGAATGCACGTTCGTGACGCAGGACTGGGACGGCATCATTCCGGCACTAATCGCCAAGAAGTTCGATGCAATCATCGCCTCCATGTCGATCACTGCCGAGCGCAAGGAAAAGGTCGACTTCACCAACAAGTACTACAACACGCCGCCGGCGATCGTGGTGCCGAAGGATTCGCCGATCACCGAAGCAACCGAGGCAGCACTTGCCGGCAAGTCGCTTGGTGCTCAGGGCTCGACCACCCACTCCAACTATGCCGAAGCGCATATGAAGGAAGCGGACATCAAGCTCTATCCGACCGCTGAAGAGTACAAGCTCGACATCGTCAACGGCCGCATCGACGCGGTGATCGACGACGTCGTCGTTCTTTCCGAGTGGCTGAAGTCGGCTGACGGCGCATGCTGCAAGCTGCTCGGCACGCTGCCGGTTGATCCTGTCATCAACGGCGAAGGCGCCGGCATCGCGGTGCGCAAGGGCGATGACGCGCTGCGCGAGAAGTTCAACAAGGCGATCGAAGCCATCCGCGCCAACGGCAAGTACAAGGAAATCAACGAAAAGTACTTCCCGTTCGACGTTTATGGCAGCTGATCGACGGCTTCCGGCCTGTTTTCCTAGTGAATCATGCCGGAAAAACGTTGGTTGATGAAAAAAATGCAACGGCGGATGGCTTGCCCTTCCGCCGTTTTTGTTTGACAAGAAACTAAAACATAAGCGCGATCCATATCCATAAGAACAGCGCAAAGGGGAATTCTCTGACATGAGCGGGTTGTTTACCGGCTTCTACTCGATCCTAGCCTGGATCGGCTCCATCGTGGATCCATTGTGCGGCCCTGTCGGCGTCTTTCGCTGGCTGGCACCCGGTACGCTCCTTGCCTGCGGCGACGCCGGCTGGGGCGACGAGATCGCCTACGGCTTCGTTGTCACCGCAAGCCTTGCCATCGCGACCTTGCCGGTCGGCCTTCTGATCGGCTTCTTCGTTGCACTCGGCAAACAGTCAGAAGAGCGCACGGTCCGCCTGGCATCGAACATCTACACCACCATCTTCCGCGGTCTGCCGGAACTGTTGACGCTGTTCATCGTCTACTACGGCCTGCAGATTCTGGTGCAGCAGCTTCTGGCATCGTTCGGCTACGAAGGGCCGGTCGAGATCAACGCCTTCTTTGCCGGCATGATCGCGCTTGGCGTGGTCTTCTCGGCCTATTGCTCCGAGGTTCTGCTGTCGGCCTTCAAGGCGATCCCGCATGGCCAGTACGAGGCGGGTGCGGCACTCGGGCTCCATCGCGGCCGCACCATGCGGCTGATCATCCTGCCGCAGCTCGTGCGCATCGCCTTGCCGGGCCTCGGCAATCTCTGGATGGCGCTGCTCAAGGATACGGCTCTGGTCTCGGTCGTCGGTCTGCCCGACATCCTGCGCCAGACCGGCATTGCCGCCCGCGTCACCAAGCAGGCCTTCGAGTTCTTCGGCATGGCCTGCATTCTCTTCTTGGTGCTGGCCATGGTTTCGTCGATCATATTCTCGAACCTTGAACGCTGGACCAAACGCGCGGAGATGGGTCGATGAGCTTCGTCGAAACGATGATCCCGCCGCAAGCGCCGCCACCGGCGCCGCCCAAGCCTTACACCCTGGCGCGCTTCGTCGGCAGCGTAACGCTCGGCATCTGGCTCGCCCTCGGCGTCGGCGTCTTCCTGACTGTCGTCAACGGCTGGGATCCGGCGAAATTCGCCAAATACGGTCCGAGCTTCCTGTCGGGTCTTGGCGTCACCTTGATGCTGGTCGCCTGCTCGGTGGTGCTCGGCGCCCTCCTGTCGCTGCCGGTCGCGCTCGGCCGCATGTCGAAGAACAAGATCTGGTCTTGGCTTGCCTATGGCTACGTCTACTTCTTCCGCGGCACGCCGCTGATCGCCCAGCTCTTCCTGATCTACTACGGCCTCGGCAGTTTCCGCCCGCAGCTCGAATCCGTCGGCCTCTGGTGGTTCTTCCGCGAGGCCTGGAACTGCGCCCTCTTTACCTTCACGCTGAACACCGCCGCCTACCAGGCGGAAATCCTGCGCGGCTCGATCGAGAGCGTGCCGCGCGGTCAGCGCGAAGGTGCAGCCGCCCTCGGGCTGCCGGAGCGCATCGCTTTCTACAAGATCATCCTGCCGCAGGCGATGATCGTGGCGCTGCGCCCCTACGGCAACGAGATCATCCTGATGATCAAGGGTTCGGCCATCGTCGCGATCGTCACCGTGTTCGACCTGATGGGTGAAACGCGCCGCGCCTTTTCGCGCACCTTCGACTACCAGATGTATGTCTGGGCGGCGATCCTCTATCTCCTGATGGTGGAAGTGCTGCGCAATATCTGGGCCTGGCTCGAAAACCGCCTGACCCGGCATCTGAAGCGCTAAAGCGTTATCTCGCCAAGACCGAGTTGAAATGAAATAGCGTGGCAGCACTCTGCATGGAGTGCTGCCAAGCTATTGTTATTACGCCTAAAATTTCATATTGAAGCAAATATTAGAACTTGATTAATAAATCAAGCGTTTCATCATAAAGACCAACCTTTGCGAGAAGTGAGGTTCATATGACGAACGAAATGGAACTGCAGCTGAAGGGCTACGGCGTGACCACGGCCCAGATCCTCTACCGCATGCCGGATCATCCGACATTCCTGCAGACCTACATCTGGCAGCACTACGACATCGCCCCGGATTTCCCGGAGATGCGCAGCTTCCTGAAGTTCTGGCAGGAAAAGCTGGATGGCCCGTTGCATTCGGTACGCTACGTCCACCGCAAGCTGATCTCGGCCACCGAATGGCGGGCACTCAACGGCGAGTTCAACCTGCACTGAACCCGCCCTCCGCTGCATCAGGTTTCTAT
Organism: Ensifer sp. 1H6; assembly: GCF_001976035.1. NCBI lineage: Bacteria > Pseudomonadati > Pseudomonadota > Alphaproteobacteria > Hyphomicrobiales > Rhizobiaceae > Ensifer > Ensifer sp. 1H6. The sequence goes on from NZ_MOAI01000002.1 coordinate 265,317, forward strand.
TGAGCGCAAAATCATGCAGCCAGGTTGCTGCGCGCCCGGCCCGTCACACTTGACGCGCGGTGCTGTAGAGAACGACGCACCGCCGTCGGCCACAAATGCAACAATCCTTGGCGCCTATGCCGCGTCAGACATGGACCTCGCCATGGGCAAGCTCGCCCTCGCCCGGTTCCTTGTGCAGCGAGCCGTAAAGCACCACTGCGTAGAACAGCACCACCACCATGATGACGGGCCAGCCGGGCAAAGGGCCTAGCGCTGCATTCTCCGTGACATCGATCCAGGAGCGCACGTGCCCGAAGGGCTCGCCATTGGTCGACAGTTTCGGCGACGAGATCTTGAGGGCCCAGGCGAGCAGCAGGATCAGGTACATCCAGCAGTAGTTGCGCTGCAGCCGGCGGCACAACGCCTCGCGGTAGCTCATCAGGAACGCCGGTTTGCGCAGGCTCTTGGCAATCGACGCGGCCCAGTTAAGGTTGGCAGTGCCGTCCGGCGCCAGGATCTGCGCGAAATACCCGCGCTCGAGCTGGCGCACGCGGGCGCGGTAGACGTCGAAGAAGCGATAGCGGCGAGCCTCGATCAGAAGCAGTAACGTGATCAGCAGCATCGCGAACAGCAGCACGCCGTGATGGGAGTTGGGCGTCGACAACGATACCGACAGCAGGGCGGCGACCACGGTAATCGCCCAGTTGGACGTGCGGTCGATGCGATCCCGCCAGCCGGCCATCCGCCCCAATTCGCCGCGATAATAATGCACGACGGCATTGATCTGCTCCTGCGAGGTCTGGGGCAGTGGCGGGCCCTTCGGCTCCTTGATTTCCGTGCCCACAAGCAGCGGACTGAGTTCGGCAGCCATCGGCATTTCCTCCGTCTTTTCTTGTTGTTGCGATCATGAACCCTTTCCCCCTCCGGATAAATCCCGTGCTCGCCGCCGGCCGTCGTTTTTTGCATTTTCGGCGCCCCGGAGACCCAAGGATCTCGGCGGGCTGCATCTTGCGGCGCATTGCCAAAAGCGGCCTTCGGACGTAAGAAGCGCGCATGACCCAGAACACCACGAAAATCGACGAGGAAGCGCTGGCGGAAGCCTACAACCGCGCCCTCACCCTGGAAAAATCCGGCAACTTCGATGCCGCCGCCGATGCCTATGCCGAAGTGCTGGCGCTCGATCCCGAGGATCACGGCGGCGCATCCGTGCGGCTCGCCTCGATGGGGCGCGGCGAAACACCGGTGAAGGCGCCGGACGCCTATGTCGCGACGCTCTTCGATCAGCATGCCGACGTGTTCGACAACGTGCTTGTCGAGCAGCTTGGCTACTGCGTGCCGCTGCTCGTGCGCCAGCGCCTGCAGGCGCTCGAACTCGGTCCTTTCAACCGCGTGCTCGACCTTGGCTGTGGCACGGGCCTGACCGGCGGCGCCCTGCGCGACATGGCCGAAGACATCACCGGCATCGACCTCTCCGAAAACATGGTTGAGATCGCCCACGAGAAGGAGCTCTACGACACCCTCTACGTCGCCGAAGCGGTGGACTTTCTCGACGACAACGACGACGAACCCTTCGACCTGATCGTCGCAACCGACGTTCTGCCCTATATGGGCGCGCTCGAGGCATTGTTCTTCGGCGCCGTCGACAATCTCGTACCCGGCGGCCTGTTCATCTTTTCGAGCGAAACGTTGCCGGCCGAGATCTTCGCCGGTCGCCCCTTCATGGTCGGCGCGCACCAGCGCTTTGCCCATGCCGAGACCTATCTGCGCGAACGCCTGACGGCGACCGGTTTCGAAGTGATCGAAGTCGGCGACATCACCGTACGCATGGAAGAAGGCGAGCCGATCGCCGGCCACCTCGTGATCGCCCGCTTCAAACCTTAAGCAGAAAACAAAAGCTTGCGAGGGAACAGGCGTCCGCCTGTTCCCTCGCCCCTTTCGCGCACCCGCGCCATCGGCTAAACCTCACCCAGAGCAATCGGGAGTGTTTTGGAAATGGCAAAGGTCGCATTCATCGGTCTCGGCGTGATGGGTTACCCCATGGCCGGCCACCTTAGGGTACGTGGCGGACACGAACTGACGGTCTATAACCGCACCTTCGCCAAGGCCGAGAAGTGGGCCGCCGAGTTCGGCGGACGTGCAGTCAAGACGCCGGCGGAAGCGGCCGATGGCGCCGATTTCGTCTTCGCCTGCGTCGGCAACGACGACGACCTGCGCTCGGTCACCACAGGCAAGGACGGCGCCTTCGAAACGCTGGCGGCTGACGCCATCTTCATTGATAACACCACGGCCTCGGCCGAAGTCGCCCGTGAACTTTACGAGGCGGCCCAGGCCCGTGGCGCCCATTTCGTCGATGCGCCCGTGTCCGGCGGTCAGGCCGCGCCGAGAACGGCGCGCTGACGGTGATGTGCGGCGGTGACGAGCCTGCCTTCGAGCGCGCCAAGCCGGTGATCGACGCCTTTGCCCGCATGGTCGGCTTGATGGGACCGGCCGGCGCCGGCCAGATCACCAAGATGATCAACCAGATCTGCATTGCCGGTCTCGTCCAGGGCCTCGCCGAAGGCATTCACTTCGGCAAGAAGGCCGGTCTCGACATCGAGAAAGTCATCGACGTCATCTCCAAGGGCGCTGCAGGCTCCTGGCAGATGGAAAACCGCCACAAGACGATGAATGCCGGCAAATATGATTTCGGCTTTGCCGTCGACTGGATGCGCAAGGATCTCGACATCGTGCTGACGGAAGCGCGCCGCAACGGCGCCAAGCTGCCGGTGACCGCCCTCGTCGACCAGTTTTATGGCGACGTGCAGGCCATGGGCGGAAACCGCTGGGATACGTCTTCGCTGCTCGCTCGGCTGGAAAAATGAGCCTTTCGCCGACCTCGGGCGCCGGCGACATCATCGAGCACTTGCGGACGCTGCGTTCGCAGGAGAACCTCGCCGGCATGGCACGGTTCGGCATCGTCACCGAGACGGCGCTTGGGCTCTCGAATGTCGAGCTCCACCGGATCACGCGGCTGGTGAAGGTCAACCATGCCCGCGCGCTCGAACTATGGCAGTCCGGCATCCGCGAGGCACGTATTCTCGCCGCCTTCACCGCCGACCCGAAGACGTTGACGCTCGATGATGCAAGGCTCTGGGCCGATGATTGCAATTCCTGGGAGGTCGTCGACACCATCGCCGACGTCTTCGTGGCTGCGCGCTTCGAACAGGTCCTGATCCCGGAGTTCGCGGCGGACACCCGAGAATTCGTTCGCCGCATCGCATTCGCGATGATCGCGACCGCCGCGGTGCATCTGAAGAAGGAGCCGGATGCAAGCCTTCTTGCCTGGCTGCCGCTGATCGAGCGCCACGCCAAAGATGAACGCAACTTCGTCAAGAAGGCGGTCAACTGGGCGCTGCGCCAGATCGGCAAGCGCAACGCCGCCTGTCATGGTCCTGCACTGGCACTTGCCCAAAAACTCGCAGGCAGCACCGATCGCACAGCAAGGTGGATCGGCAAGGACGCCCTGCGTGAACTGAGCAGCGACAAGGTATTGGCGAGGCTCGGTGTCGTCGGCGCCAGCACGGATCGCGCTCAATCCTAGATCGGATCGCCCAACACAAGACGGCTGCTTTGTCGGGCGCAAACCGAACGATCCGGGTCTTCTCAAGAGCTTGACGAATCAAAACGGCAACGCCATCCTTCCCTTGGCGTGACCTTCGCCTAACCTCCCAAGGCCTTCCTCAGCATGGTCTTAAACGGAGGCAAAGGGACTTCTGTCTCGGGCTATTGTCTTGGTCCGATCGTTTCGGACGTGGTTGCTGGGGAACTGACGTCCGCGACGTGAAAGGCCCGACAATGACAAAAAATGGAAATCTCAAGCGCCGCGTCCGTGCTCGCGCAGCCAAAACGGGCGAGTCCTATACATCAGCTCTCAGACACGTTCGGCAAACATCCCCTGATCATCCCGGCGCCAAATCGGTGCGTTTGGCTGTCGCGCAAACGTCGCTCTTCGACGACCCCCACGACATTTCAGGCCTTCGTGCCAGCGGAATGGAAATGCGACGCCTCATGCGGGAAGCACGCGAGACCGGCGCGCGCCTAATACATTTCCCCGAGGGAGCAACGTGCGCGCCCAACAAGCGCATCATGTCTGAAACCGGTCCCAGAGAGATCGGCCCATCCGATTGGAGCAGGTTCGAATGGACGGTTTTGCGTGAGGAGCTAAGCGTAACCAGCCAGCTAGCGAGAGAACTCAAGCTGTGGACGGTATTTGGCTCGGTCCATCAACTCACGCCACCACATTGCCCGCATAACAGCCTTTATGTCGTTTCCGATCACGGAGAACTGGTGACGCGCTACGACGAGCGCATGCTGTCGAACACGAAGATCTCGTTCATGTACGCGCCAGGGAAAATCCCGGTGACATTTGAGGTTGATGGCGTCCGCTTCGGATGCGCACTGGGTATGGAAACGCATTATCCCGAAATCTTCCGAGAATATGAAGGGCTGGACGTCGATTGCGTCCTCTTCTCAACGACAGGCGAAGTCCCTTCCGCTGCGCCGGCTTTCGCGGCTGAGGTGCTGGGCCATGCCGCGAGCAACGCATTTTGGGTCAGCTATTCCGCCCATGCGCGCCAAAGTGTAGTCGTTCCCTCGGGAATAGCCGCGCCCGACGCTCAATGGGCCGCGCAATCTTCGTCAGACGGCACCCCCGCAATCGCTATCGCGGATATCAATCCCAATCCGGAGCATCCTGCACGGCTATGGAGACGAACGGCCGGGCCGATCTTTACATGCCGCATCAGATCCACAGTGATCCAAGGAGCGACGGCCGCAACACATTCTAAGCGGCGTTCTCCGCCGCCCGTTTACCAAGCCTCAATCCTCGCTGGATTTCGCCTGATCGATCATCATGTAGTCGAGCGGAAGCTCGGTCGTGTACTTGATCTGCTCCATCGCGAAAGCTGAGGAGACGTCACGGATCTCGATCTTGGCGATCAGCCGCTTGTAGAAGGCGTCATAGGCGGCGATATCGGGAACGACAACCCGCAGCAGGTAGTCGACGTCGCCGCTCATGCGGTAGAACTCGACGACTTCGGGGAATTCGCCGACCACTTCCGAGAAGCGCCGGAGCCATTCGATCGAATGCGTGTTGGTGCGGATCGACACGAACACCGTAACCTTGGTGTTGATCTTCACCGGATCGAGCAGCGCCACACGGCGGCGGATGACGCCGTCCTCTTCCATCTTCTGGATGCGCCGCCAGCAAGGTGTGGTCGACAGGCCCACCTTCTTGGCGAGGTCAGCAACAGCCAGCGTGGAATCCTCCTGCAACAGGCGCAGGATTTTGCGGTCTAGACGATCCATGATGTCCCTCTCGAATTATTTTTCTTTCTATAGCGTGAAATCGACAAAGATAAAGAATATTTTTTCAGACAATCAACAGACCGACGCGCTCGCGCAGGAACGGCAAAACCTCCGCTTCGAACCACGGATTGCGCTTCAGCCAGCCGGTATTGCGCCAGCTCGGATGCGGCAATGGCAGGATCGCAGGCATGGCGTTGCGCATGGCGTAACGACGCCAGCCGACGACGGTCGCGGTCATTGATTTCGGACAGTCCGGCCCGATATGCCAGCGCTGCGCATAGTGACCGATGGCCAGCACCAGCTCCACCTGCGGCATCGCCGCCATCACGCTCGTGCGCCAATAAGGCGCGCATTCCCGCCGCGGCGGCAGATCGCTGCCATGGGCATCGTAGCCGGGGAAACAGAACCCCATAGGCACGATCGCCAGCTTGTCCCTGTCGTAAAACGTCTCGCGATCGACAGCGAGCCATTGCCGCAGCCGGTCGCCGGAGGCGTCGTTGAAGGGCAATCCGCTTTCATGCACCCGCAGGCCCGGTGCTTGACCCGCGATCAGCACCCGCGCGGAGCTGGAAATGACCGCAACCGGTCGCGGCTCGTGCGGCAGCCGGTCTTCCGCCCCGCGCGCCGGCTGGTCGCGACAGATACGGCAGGCGGCGATAGCGGCGCGAAGTGCTGCGAGATCATCCCGTTCCTCACCCATCGCCGATCCTCGCAAACAGCGCCGATAGGTGGTCGAACAGCCAAAGCCGGATCGCCTCAAGCCAACCGTCAACCACATGCGGCGCCTCTTCCGCATGGCGGTTGCTGCGGCGCCAGGCCTGCGGCCGGGTGAACTCGCCGGCCCAAAGCCCGACCCTCTGCCTTTCGGCCGTTGCCTCCTCCTTCTGATAGCGGCCGTAGCTCACGGCATAGCCGGTCGCCACCATCTGGCGCCCGACGTCTCGCCCATTGGTCTCGCAGGTGCCGAGATCGCGGCCATATTTGTCGCGTCCATGCAGGCGACACAGCGTCGTGCCGCCCGAGACCATTGCCTTCAACCGCTTGCGGGCATCCGCCCCACAGTCCCACTCCGCTCCATCGCGTCTGCAGGTCTGGCCGATCTCGGGCGCATCGATGCCTTCTAGGCGTATGCGCCGGCCGTCAAGGCGCAGGCTGTCGCCATCGCTCGCGGTCGCAAACCCCGAGAGTTCTCCTGTCACGGTCCGCTCTGGCGGCGGCAGTTGCGAGGCGACATAGGCGCCGGCGCAGAGCAGCAGGAAAATGACCCAACCGCCGATGGTCCCGATGTGCCCGGCAGGCGCGCCCTTTCCGCCTCCGCCCGTGAACCGATATCTCGATCTGCCCGATCTCAACTTGTCCGCATCCCCTTGTTTTTCGGTGTCTCAAGGCGATCGCCAAACACGATCGCGCCACAATGGTTGTCGAATCCTTCACCTGAGGCAGCAACTTCTTAAGGATTGCTGTCTAGACTGCAACCAGCTGTAACCTTTGCATATATGAGCATGAGTATCGCCGTCAGCACCTCGACAGATAAGATCATCGTCGACAAGTCGCGAAGCCATCGAAACAAGGCTGTTTCGAAGACGGTACGCGCGACGCGCGAACGGCTGCAAACCGGTTCGTCCGCCCCTTCCGGCTTTGAACGCGAAATGCTCAATCTCTATATCGGGTCCGCCTTGCATGGCGCCATTGCCGTGCCGTTGCTGGTTGCGCTCATCACTGCGGTCGGCATCTACCTTTCTGGCAATCTGAGCATCGTCGTCTGGGCCGTGATGACGCTTTCGACTCACGCCGTCACCGTCTTCCTGGCGCGAAAGGCGCGCAAGGAGGACATCGCCGCCGATAAGGTGCCGGTGTGGCGCCGCCGCTTCCTGATCGGCCAGCTGCTGATGGGCCTTTGCTGGGCGACGTTCGTCACGCAGGACTGCGCAACCTGCGGCGATATCCGCTATGGCCTGTTCGAAGGCGCCGGCCTGTTGATCGCGCTTGCTGCCACCGCGATGGGCACCTTCCTGCTGCGCAATGCCCTGCTCTACACGTTCGTACCTGTCGTCGCCGCTCTCGCCTTTTCCTCGCTGACCACGGCCGATCCGGTTCACGTCGGTCTCACCGGCGTGATCTCGCTGTCTCTGCTGTTCCTCGTCTTCATGACCGACCGCATGAACCGCGCCAATGTGCACATTCTGTCGATGCAATCGGAGAAGGACGACCTGATTGCCGAGCTCGAAGTGGCAAAATCGATGTCGGACGAAGCCCGTCGGCGCGCCGAGGAAGCGAACCTTGCCAAGTCGCGGTTCCTCGCCTCGATGTCGCACGAGCTGCGCACGCCGCTCAACGCCATTCTCGGCTTCTCCGAGGTCATGTCGACCGAAGTTCTCGGGCCGCTCAACAACCCGACCTACAAGGAATATACCAGCGACATCCACCGCTCGGGCGAACATCTCCTGAACCTGATCAACGAGATCCTCGATCTGTCGCGTATCGAGGCCGGCCGCTACGACCTCAACGAAGAGGCCGTCAGCCTGGTCGATATCGCCGACGATTGCATCGGCATGGTCCAGCTTCGCGCCCGCGCCAAGACGATTGCCATCCACGCGCAGTTCGAGCAGGGCATGCCTGCCGTCTGGGTCGACGAAAAGGCCATGCGCCAGGTGATCCTCAACCTGCTGTCGAATGCGGTGAAGTTCACCAGTTCCGGCGGGGAAGTCACCGTCAAGGTCGGCTGGACGGCCGGCGGCGGTCAATATCTCTCGATCAAGGACAATGGCCCGGGCATTCCCGATGAGGAGATCCCGATCGTGCTTTCGGCCTTCGGTCAGGGTTCCATCGCCATCAAGAGCGCCGAACAGGGCACTGGCCTCGGCCTGCCGATCGTGCAGGCGATCCTAGCCAAGCACAATGGCGAGTTCATCCTGCGCTCCAAGCTGCGCGAAGGCACCGAAGCCATCGCCATCCTGCCGGCCCGCCGCGTGCTCGAAAGCCTGCCCGCGGTCGAGGATGTGCCCGCCCCTGCCCGCCGCCGCAAAAGCTTCGCTTGATCCATGCAGATTGAGACACAACGCCTGCGGCTCCGGCCCTGGCAGGAGCGCGACGTCTCGCCTTTTGCGGTCATCAATGCCGATCCTGAAGTCCGGCGCTACTACTATCCCGCCATCCTGACACCTGAAGAAACCGCGGGCGTCATCGCAGAGTGTGATGCCCACTTGCGCCAACACGGCTTTGCCTTCATCGCACTGGAGCGCAACACGGATGCGGCCCTCATCGGCGGGCTCGGCCTTTCCATTGCCGGTAACGAAATTCCTGATGGTCCGCATGTCGAGATCGGCTGGATCCTCGGAAGGCCCTACTGGGGCAACGGCTATGCGCTGGAGGCGGCCTGCGCTTGCATGCAATATGCCTGGACGACGCTCGGACTTGCCGAAGTCATCGGCTACACCTCGCAGATCAACCATCCCTCACGGGCATTGATGGAAAAGCTGGGAATGCGGACCGATCCGGCTGAGGATTTCGACGACGTCACGGTGCCCGAAGGCAATCCGCTGCGGCCGCACGTGCTTTATCGGATCAGTCCGGCTGACCGATGAGCATTCCTTGGAAAAATGCGACGCGTTTTCCGCAATGAAATGTTGAAAAAGGAGATCGAGCGTTTCTACGAGTCCGTGGAAACCGGAAACGCTCTCGTGCTCAGCTCATGAAGCCGACGAAGATCACCACGTAGCCGGCATAGACGGCGTTGGCGACGATGAGGCAGAGGCAGGCGAAGGAGCCGAGGTCCTTGGCATTCTTGCCCATCTCCGAGATTTCCGGCGAGACGCGATCGACGATCTCTTCGATCGCCGTGTTGATCGCCTCGAACGCCATCATCAGCAGGAACAGGATCGCCATGGCGACATACTGGAAGAAGGTGGCGCCGGCGATGGCGAACGCGACCATCGCCACCGCGAAGGCGATCAGCTCGTGCCGGAACGCCGCCTCGCCGATCAGCCGTTTGGCGCCGCCCAGCGAATAGCTGGCGGCAGCGAACAGATGGCGGATCCCGGTCTGCTTTTCGACGGGGCCGGTCTGGCCGCGGCGGGGCGTGGTGTTGTTGGCGTCCATTTCATCTCGACTGGCTATAAACTGCGCTGCTTCGACATCGTCATTGAGGCGAATGCAAGGCGGTCTCGGTTGCAGAGACGCCGGCAGGTGGCTGCGGCGTGCATCTGCGCCTCTGGATAGGCGAGAAGAATGCGGCCAGCAAGGCCCGACACGCGTAGCGAAGCAGCGACGACAGCCAATCGACAGCAAACGCGGGCCTTTGCTCAAAGGCCCGCCGTTTCTTCGTCAGTTCTTGTTGCTGACGCCGGCCTGCGCAAACGTCGCCATGCCGCCGTGGCAGGCGGCAGCCGCCTTGACGATGCCGGCGGCAAGGGCTGCACCCGTGCCCTCGCCAAGCCGCATGCCGAGCGCCAGCAGCGGCGTCTTGCCGAGCTTCTCGATCGCCCGCATATGCCCGGGCTCGCCGGAGACGTGGCCGATCAGGCAATGGTCGAGCGCCGAAGGATTGGCAGCCTTGAGGATGGCGCCAGCGGCCGTCGCGACGTAACCGTCGATGATGACAGGCACCTGCTGCATGCGGGCTGCCAGGATGGCGCCGGCCATGGCCGCGATCTCACGGCCGCCGAGGCGGCGCATCAACTCGAGCGGGTCGGACAGATGGTTGCGGTGCAGCGCGACTGCCTTTTCGACGGCGGCGATCTTGCGCTTCAGCACCTCTCCTTCCGAACCGGTGCCCGGACCGACCCAGTCTTCGGCAGAACCGCCGTAAAGGCCGAGATTGATCGCCGCGGCGATGGTCGTGTTGCCGATGCCCATCTCGCCGATGCACAAGAGGTCGGTACCGCCGGCGACAGCCTCCATGCCGAAGGCCATCGTTGCCGCGCAGTCGCGCTCGGAAAGTGCTGCCTCCTCGGTGATATCACCGGTCGGATAGTCGAGCGCCAGATCGAAGACCTTCAGGCCGAGATCGTGGCTGACGCAGATCTGATTGATCGCGGCACCGCCTGCGGCAAAGTTCTCGACCATCTGTGCCGTCACCGACGAGGGAAATGGCGTCACGCCCTGGCGGGTGACGCCGTGGTTGCCGGCGAAGATCGCGACGAGCGGCCGGTTGACCGCCGGCGGCTTGCCCGTCCAGGCGGCGAGCCAGAAGGCGATCTCCTCGAGCCGCCCGAGCGCGCCCGGCGGCTTCGTCAGTTGCGCATCGCGATCGCGCGCGGCAACCAGCGCGGCCGAATTCGGGCCTGGCAGGTTGCGCAACAATTCGCGGAAATCATCAAACGGCAGGCCGCTGGCGCTCATGGAGAAGAATCCTTGCATTTCGTGAAGTTCAATCCACGCTCCTCATAGAGGGCGAGGAAATTTCGGGCAACGACATTTGCGCCAATCCGCGTCGCCGGAGCATGATCCGCCGAACGCGCGGCGATTCGGCGCACCGGAATTTGGAGGGGCCATGACCTATCTTCGCGACTTTTGTGACGATGTGGCGCGCTCGGTCGCCTTCCTCAGCCGCATCCACATGCCGCAACGCCATTTCGTTGACTATGACGGCCGGCTCAATCGCGCCGTTCGCGCCTTTCCGCTGGCGGGCATGCTGATCGCCCTGCCCGCAGCCGCGGTCGCCTCCTTGCTGATTGCGCTTCAGGTCAGCTCCCTCTTCACCGCTTTCGTGGTCGTCGCGGTGCAGGCGCTCATCACCGGCTGCCTGCACGAGGACGGGCTCGGCGACACCGCCGATGGTTTCGGCGGCGGGCGAGACCGGGAGGCGGCGCTGGTGATCATGAAGGACAGCCGCATCGGCTCCTATGGCGCCGTGGCGCTGATCCTTTCCTTCGGCCTTCGCGTGTCGGCGCTTGCATCCTTCCTGCCGCTGTTCACGCCGACTGGCGCAGGCCTCATGATCCTCGGTGCCGCCGCCCTCAGCCGTGCGGCCATGGTCTGGCACTGGTCACGGCTGCCGCCGGCACGCCGCGACGGGGTTGCCGCCTCGGCCGGCGAACCGGACCCGGCAGCGACATCCTTCGCGCTTACCTCGGGCGTGCTCGCCGCCATGCTGCTCTTCTATTTCGCCAAGGCCCCGGCCCTTGCCCTCATCCTCTCGCTCGTCGCTTTCATCGCAACCGTTGCCGCCTTCGGCCGTCTGGCCACCCGCAAGATCGGCGGCCACACCGGCGACACCATCGGCGCTACCCAGCAACTGACGGAGATCGCTGTTCTCAGCGCCCTTGCGCTGACAGTTTGAAACGCCGATATAATCATTCGAAACAACGCTACAGTGCCGCACGTCTTGTCAGACGTGCAAAGGTCGCTGTAGCACTTTGAAATGCTGCATGTTTCCCCAAACCGGATGGGATTTGAGGAACATGCAGTCCCATTCGCCGCAACCCGGGACCGTCAGTTCAGGACCATGGAATCTCCCTGCATTCTCGTCTGTTCTATCGATGAAAAGACCGGCTACTGTTTCGGCTGCGGTCGCACACGAAACGAGATCGGCGCCTGGACGCTCTACACCGATGCCGACAGACACGCGATCATGCTGGCGCTCCCGGCAAGGCTTGAAACAATGGTGCGAAAGCCCCGGCGCGAAACGCGCCGCGCGCGCATGGCCAGGGAACGCGGCGACGCATGACACGTCTTTTGATCCTGCTCTCGATCCTTGCGATCGGCCTCCTGCTGCTGATCGTCAATCACGACGTCGGCCGCACCTTCGGACTGGCAAATGACGATTTCGGCCAGCTCGTTTCACTCGGCGCAATTGCCACGCTCTTGAGTGCCGGCATCTGGCAAAGCCGCCGCCGCTTTGGCGAAGGCGCCCGACAGGCTGCGATCTGGCTGCTCATCGTGCTGGCGCTCGTCTCGGCCTATGTCTACCGCTTCGAGTTTCAGGGCTTCGGCAACCGGGTGCTCTCCGGTCTGATGCCGGGCCGCGCGACTGTGATCACCGACAGCGAGGGTCGTCAGGAAGTGGTGCTGCAGAAGATGATCAACGGTCATTTCGAGACCAATGCCGCGGTCAACGGCAAGGAAATCAACATGCTGGTCGATACCGGCGCCAGCAGCATTGCGCTGACCTATGAAGATGCTGAGCGTATCGGTCTCGATCCGGCGAATCTGAGCTACACGATGACGGTCATGACCGCCAATGGGCAGGCGATGGCCGCACCCGTATTGCTTTCCGAGGTCGCGATCGGCCCGATCGTGCGCAACGACATCCGTGCGACGGTCGCCGCTGAAGGCAAGCTCGACCAGAGCCTGCTCGGCATGACCTTCCTCTCGACGCTCGACTTCCTGCAGATGCGCACCGACGAGCTTCGACTGCGCGATTGATCGGGCATTTGCGGCGAACGCGTCTTCGTGCATGTTGGCGAGATCCGGCCTGCGCCTATCGCCATCGCAAAACCGCCGATTATTTTTGCACGACAGACGTCAAGGAGAAGCGCCTCATGGATTTCATGCGATTGCTGAAGTCGATCGAAGAGCTTCTCTATGAACTCGTGTCATGGCTGCTGTTCTATCCGCTGACGATGTGGCGCACACTGCGGCAACCGCAGGCGATGATGCGCTATGCTGATGTGGAGCTGACGGACGATGTGTCCGAGCAATATACCGAGACGCTGAGCCCGCCACTCTTTCTGCTGATCACGCTGCTGCTCGCCCACGGCGTCGAACTCGGGCTTGTCAACCAGACGACGCCTTGGGCACCGCCGCCGCTGCTTGCAAGCCATTCCAATCTGTTGATGTTTCGCGCCGTCGCCTTCAGCATTCTGCCGCTGCTGATGGCAGTCAAGTTGCTGCACCGCAAGGGCGTGCGGCTGACCAGACACACGCTGAGGGCGCCCTTCTACAGCCAATGTTACATCACGGCGCCGTTCGCGCTTGCACTCAGCATCGGTACGCTGCTCTCCCGAGCGGAAAACCAGAAGGCGCTTGCCGCAGGCCTCGCCTTCATCCTTGTCGCGTTCGTCTGGTACGTGATCGTCGAAACGCGCTGGTTCAAGTCCGACCTCGGTCTGTCGACATCACAGGCGGCCCTGCGCGTCGTGTGGACTTTGTTTCAAGCGCTGATCGCTATTTTCCTGGTTGGCGCCGCTATCGTCTTCGGCACAGGCGCAACGCCCGCCTGATATCGGCTGGCGCCCGCAGGTTTTGGCTCTCCGCCGTCAGTTCCGCAGCCGGTAGCCGGTGCGGAAGATCCAAGCGAGAACCGACAGGCAGATCGTCAGGAACACCAGGATGATCGCGGCGCTGAAGACTGGGTTGACGTCGGACACTTCAAAGAAGCTCCAACGGAAACCGCTGATGAGATAGAGCACCGGGTTGAAGTGGCTGACCGCCTGCCAGAACGGCGGCAGCATGTCGATCGAGTAGAAGCTGCCGCCCAGGAACACCAGCGGCGGAATGACCAGCATCGGGATCAGGTTCAACTGCTCGAAGTCCTTGGCCCAGATACCGATGATGAAGCCGAACAGGCTGAACGACACGGCTGTCAGCACGAAGAAGAACACCATCGCGATGGGATGGGCGATCGAAAGATCGACGAACAGCGAAGCCGTCAACAGGATGATCGTGCCGATCATCAACCCCTTGGTCGCCGCCGCGCCGACATAGCCGAGCACGATCTCGATCATCGAGACCGGCGAGGACAGCACCTCGTAGATCGTGCCGGTGAACTTCGGAAAATAGATGCCGAACGAGCCGTTGCCGATGCACTGCGTCAGAAGCGTCAGCATGATCAGGCCCGGCGTGATGAAGGCGCCATAGGAGACGCCGTTGATCTCCTGGATGCGCGCGCCGATCGCCGCGCCGAAGACGATGAAGTAGAGCGAGGTGGAAATGACCGGCGACACCACGCTCTGCAACAGGGTGCGCCGCGTGCGCGCCATCTCGAAGAAATAGATCGACTTGATCGCTTCGATGTTCATCGTCCTGCTCCCACGATCTCGACGAAAATATCCTCCAGCGAGCTCTGCCGCGTGGAAATATCCTTGAGGCGCACGCCGGCCTCGGCAAGAGCCGCCAGCAGCGAGGTTATGCCGGTGCGGTCGGCGCTGGTGTCATAATCGTAGATCAGACAATGACCATCACCCTCAAGCATCAGGTTGTAGCCCGAGAGCGTTTCGGGCACGGCTTCCAGCGGATGCGACAGGTCGACCCGCAACTGCTTGCGCCCAAGCTTCGACATCAGCGCCGTCTTGTCCTCGACCAGCAGAATCTCGCCGCCGTTGATCACCCCGATGCGGTCGGCGATCTCTTCTGCCTCTTCGATGTAGTGCGTCGTCAGGATGATCGTCACGCCCGAGGCGCGCAGCCGCTCGACGACTTCCCACATGCTCTTGCGCAGGCTGACGTCGACGCCGGCCGTCGGCTCGTCGAGGAAGAGCACGCGCGGTTCATGCGACAGCGCCTTGGCGATCAGCACACGACGCTTCATGCCGCCGGAAAGCTCGCGCAGCATGTTGTCCTTCTTGTCCCACAGCGACAGATCCTTCAGCACCTTTTCGATATGGGCCGGGTTCGGCTTCTTGCCGTGCAGGCCGCGCGAAAAGGTGACGGTGTTCCAGACGGTCTCGAAGGCGTCCGTCGTCAGTTCCTGCGGCACCAGACCGATCATCGACCGCGTCTCGCGAAAATCGCGCACGACGTCATGGCCGTTGACCGTCACGG
The DNA here is from genome assembly GCF_001976035.1 of Ensifer sp. 1H6. Taxonomy (NCBI): domain Bacteria; kingdom Pseudomonadati; phylum Pseudomonadota; class Alphaproteobacteria; order Hyphomicrobiales; family Rhizobiaceae; genus Ensifer; species Ensifer sp. 1H6. The sequence goes on from NZ_MOAI01000002.1 coordinate 280,344, forward strand.
TACCACCACTCGGGTTGACGATGCCGCAGATGATCGAGATCAGCGTGGTCTTGCCCGCCCCGTTCGGACCAAGCAGGGCCAGGATCTCGCCCTGCTCGATATCGAGGCTAACGCCTTTCAGCGCCTTGAAGCCCGAGGCATAGGTCTTCGAAAGATTGGAAACGGAAACGATTGGTGCCATGAAGCTGATCCGGAATGCGGGGGGCGAAGTCGGCAGGTCACGCCTATATGGGCCGTTTCATCACGATTTGCAGCCCGCGCCCCGCAAAAAACAAGGTGACAGAGCGTCAACATCAGGACAATCGGCCGCTTTCCATTCCGATCGGACCTCGGCCCTCACCTTGCTGACGCGATCCCACCCGCGGCAACCGGTCGTGCAGCACCATGCCGGCAAGCATGGCGACCACGAAGAGTGCCGTCGCCGGCAACCCGAGCGACAGCGATGCCAGCGCGGGGCCAGGACATAGGCCGACAAGGCCCCAGCCGACACCGAAGATCGCCGAGCCTATGATCAAGCGACGGTCGATCACGCGGTTCGAAGGCAGATGAAAGGCATCGTCGAGCAGCGGGCGCCGCATGCGCCGGGTCAAGAGAACGCCAAGCGCCGAGACGGCGACAGCGCCTCCGAGCACGAAGGCAAGGCTCGGGTTCCAGTCGCGCGTGACGTCGAGAAAGCCGCGAACGCGGGCCGGATCCAACATGCCGGAGAGCGACAGGCCGATACCGAAGATCACGCCGGAGGCAAGCGTTGCCAACAGGCGCGGGAAGGCGCTGCCGTTCATTGGACGAAACCTTGGAGATAGACGGTGACGACGGCAGCGATCATGAAGGTCGCAACCGCTGCAATCGACCGGCGGGAAAGCCGGGCGAGACCGACGACACCATGTCCGCTGGTGCAGCCTGAACCCATGCGCGAGCCAAAGCCGACAAGCAACCCGCCGACCACCAGCAACGGCCAGGAGGAGGTGACGGTGACGGTTGGCCAGATGCCGGAGAAAAGACGGTAGATCACCGGGCCAGCCAGCAGGCCAAGAACGAAGACGATGCCGGTCGAGGCCTGCACACCCTGCAGCAGCCTGCCGGCAATTCCGCTGACACCGGCCACACGTCCGTTTGCCACCATCAGTATTGCCGCCGAAAGCCCGATCAGCAGGCCTCCGGCAAGCGCATTCCAGTACTCATTCATTTTTTCGCGCCTTCGCGACAGAAGATTTGACAAAGCGTGCCCACGAGCCGGGCGACCTTATCATGGCTCAGGCGATAGAAAACCTGCTTGGCCTGCCGCCGCGTCGAAACGACGCCGGCTTCCCGCAGCACAGTCAGTTGCTGTGAGAGCGTCGGCTGTCGGATTCCGAGCAATTCCTCAAGTGCCGCCACCGAATGCTCCCCTTCGAGAAGCGTCGTCACGATCAGCAGTCTGTTGCGATTGGCAAGCGTGCGCAGGATCTTCGAAACTTCTGTGGCATGCGCGGTCATGTCGGCGCGCACGCCGGGAAATCGCATCACAGTTCCCATGCCGTCCTCCCGTCGTATCAAGGAGTGAGTAGAACCCTAAAACAATGCGTCCGGGACAAGCCCGGATTCTATCCATGATTGTTATATGAAGTAATATAATATCATATTACTTATACGCAAGCCAGACGACACACAAACGCGTTACCGACCCACTTCGGCCCGCACCGATCCTCACAGAGAAAATAATACCGCAAATTCAGCTTGTTACAATTGCGCACCACGGGAGAACGACGCGCCAAAGTTGGGTCGATTCCTGAAATCAACCATGAGGAAGCGCTAAAACCTACGGTATAAAAACGGCTTAACCGTACAGGCTGTAGAAAAAACGGGCTGCAATCAGAATCATGAAAATGCCGAATCCGACCTCGAGCTGCCGGCGGTTCATGGCGTGAGCGGCGCGCACGCCGAGTGGCGCAACCAGCAGGGTGATCGGTATGATCAGGCCAACGGCGATCCAGTTGATGAAGCCGGTCGAAAACGGCGGCAGGCCCGGCATGCCCCACCCGGCCCAGACGTAGCCGAACAGACCAGGGATAGAGATCAACACACCGACGCCCGCAGACGTCGCGACCGCCTGGTGAATCGGGCGGTTATAGAGCGTCATGAAGGTGTTGTTGAGAACGCCGCCACCGATGCCCATCAGCCCCGAGAGGATGCCGATCGCCACGCCGACCAGCCATTTCACCGGATTGGCCGGCAGGTCGGATCCAAGCCGCCAGCTCGCGCGGTTGAGCAGCATGCGAAAGGCGACGGCAAGCGCGATCACCGCAAAGATCAGCCGAAGCGTTCCGCTGCTGATAGAAGCCGCGATGACCGACGCAAGGATCGCGCCAAGCGGCACGGCAATGGTCCAGTTTCGCAACAGCGCCATGTCGACGACGCCGCGTTTGTAGTGCGACAGGAAGGACCGCACCGAGGTCGGCACGATGATGGCAAGCGACGTCCCGACCGAAAGATGCATGCGAACCGCATCGTCGATGCCGAGCAGCCCAAAGACCTGGTAAAAGACGGGAACGAGGATCGCTCCGCCGCCAATGCCAAAGAGACCGGCAAGCAGCCCTGCGACCACGCCGGCGGCGGCCAGCGCCAGGGCAAACATCATCAGTTCCGAAACCGGCGGCACGGCGTGCTCCATCGTAATAGTGGGAATCCGGCGAACGAACGCAACATTGCCGCCGACGCGGCAGTTCTGTCACAAAACGGTGATGCTTTTCAATCAGTTTGGCGTGGCACGCGGCACGCCCGCCACGTGATTTGCACGCATCACTTGATCTCCGGAGCCTCCCCCTTTCTCCGGATACAGGCCGGCACCACCTCCGCCGGCCTCTTTTTTTGCCGGCTCACGATAGGCGCGATGCTGACGGATGCTCAATCACAGTGACGATAACCGGTCTTGCGCGTCCGCAGGTCGAAGTGGAAATGATCCTTGTGAAAGGGATCGCTGCCGGGGCCGAGAACCGTATTGAAGTATTTGCAGCTGTCGGTGCGAACGGCCTTCAAAAGCCCCTTCTCGCGAAAGGCGAAGAAGCCCTTCTTGCGCACGTCGATTTCCTTGCCGTTCTTCAGCACGAACTTGCCGACATCGATGGCGTTGCCATGCGCATGCTCGGACATCGGGTTGCCCCGGCGCGAGTTCATGGTGCGGCAGGAGTAGCCGCCGAGCGGCTTGATCGTCTTGACGCCGGACCAGTAGCGATAGCGCGACGATGGCGCCAGCTCGTATTTCACCCACTTCGCGAAGGCTTCGGTCACTTCGCAGTTGAGCTTGACGGCGGGCTTGACGTCGATGCCGCCCGACAGACCGCCGAGTTCGATCGGATAGTCGATGCCGCAGGAAGGGCCGTTGCTGATGCGCGGGATATCGCGGAACTCGACGCCGAGCTTGCGCAGCCGCTGGCGGCAGGCGACTTCAGAGCGAGGCATCTGGCCGGTGTATTGTGATTCCGGCTCCGCCATCGGATTGCGGGTGCGCGGCAGCATCGCCACCTGCTGCGGCTCCTGAGCGCGCTGCATCGCCTTTTGCCGCTCGAAGGCACGGATACGCTCAGCCTCTTCGGCTGCAATCTGTTCTTCCGTCAGCGGTGGCAGATCCGGGTCGCCGCCAAGGCTCGCCTGCGCCTCGTTCAAGGTCTGCGGCGGACTGCCAAGTTGGCGGACATTGTCCTCGCCGATACCACCGACGACAGGCTGGCTGGCATTGCCCTCGGCGATCTCGTTGCTCTGCTCCTCCGCCAGCCCGACCACCGGCTCCACGCCAAGCATCTGATCCATGTTGACGCCTTCGGACGGAATGGCGGTCGAACCAGTGTTGACCTGCTGGGCGCCCGAACGCGCCGCCTCCTCGCTGTCGATCATCGGCAAGGCGCGGCGTTTCTGCTGATGCGTCGAGGCAGGCATTGTTGTGCCGCCGCTGTTGCTGAAAGTCGAAACCGGCTCTCCGGAAGGATAGGCGGCTACCTCCTGCTCGGGCACGGCATCGACAGGAACGGGCCTGATCGCACCAACGCGTTCGCCGCCGTCGATACGGGCCGAGGGCGTCAATACATCGGTCGTGCAGGCGACAAGAGAGAGCGACAGCGCGAGCGCCGCCAACGGACGATGGAGTGAGGAAACATACGCCATACCGATTTGCCGCCTTCATCCAGCGTATGCGCCCGAAAATCGGCATCGATTTTCGAAGAAGCCCATACGTGCGCACCCACCCGAAATCAAAACGGTGCAGGCCGCCTGTGTCGCAAACCGGGCACGCCGCCGAAAAAGCCCGATTTGGAACCTATTTTATGCAAACACGGTAAATGAAGCCTTGCGAGGCACACCCAACATCAAGCAGGTCGGCAGTCGAAATCGTGTCGGGCTTACAGCGCCGCGCTGACGCGCAAAGGACGCTGTAACGCATGAAACCTGCGGCATGATTTTCTCCGCGGCGACGCCGGCATCAGCGATACCGATGGCATGCCGACGCAAAAAGGCCCGCGCAGATTGCTCGACGCGGGCCTTTGTTCTTACAGCTTACAGCGCCGCGCGTCTTATTAGACGCGCAAAGGTCGCTGTAGCACTTTGAATTGCTGCATGTTTTTATCCTTAAATCGAATACGATTTGAGGAAACATGCAGTAGGCGTGCTTAGCGGCACTCACCGGGGTGTACGACCCGGAAGCCGGCGCCGCCCGCTTCGCAGGAATTCGGGAAGGTCTGAACTCTGCTGCCGCGTTGACCGCAGACCGGTGCGTATTCGCGGGTGCAGAACTGGCCCTGCGGCGGACGGTCGTCGTCGCGGCGGCATTCGCCTGGCGAAACCACCCGGAAGCCATCGGCCCGCGCCATGCAGGCATTCGAGAACGTCTGCTGCTGGCGACCGCGCTGGCCGCACACCGGAGCATATTCACGCGTGCAGGCCTGCGGCTGCGGCTCCGGCGGACGGTAATCCGGGCGGCACTCGCCGCGGTGGATTACGTTGAAGCCGTCGGCCCGCGCCTGGCACGAATTCGAGAAGGTACGCGTGCGGTTGCCCCGCGCCCCGCAGACCGGCGCATATTCCATCGTGCACATCGGCGGACGGATCGGCCCCGGACCGGGCCTCGGCTCGTCAACCACGACGGTACACGCGGACAGAAATCCGAATGCCAACAGAATTGCCGCCCCCGGCCGCGTAAAAAGAAGTCTGAGAAGCGCCATCAATATCCCTCTAACACCGGCAGACAGGCGACCCGGCGCCATGCCGCGTCATTCCACCTCCCGTTCAGCCGTATCTATCTCCGCACACGGATTGGTCAAGCCCGCTCCCGCTTCGACAAACCAATGGTTGAACTGCTCGGTCGTCAACGAACGGGAGCAAGCCGAACCCGCCTCACACCGCACTCAAATTTCAGCTTGATCGGCGCGTGCCGCATACAGTCCGAAATGCAGAAAGGCCCGCGTGCTGCCGCACACAGGCCCTTCATTGATCACGCTGGCGTCGTGCTCAGGCAGCGCGACCGTAAGCGGTCTGCCTTGCTGTTTCCCGCAACCGGAACTTGGTCAGCAGCATCTTCAGTTCGCGGCTCTCGGCTGCGAGCGTCTGGCTTGCTGCCGTCGTCTCCTCCACCATGGCGGCGTTCTGCTGGGTCATCTGGTCCATGCTGTTGACGGCGGTATTGACCTCCGCCAGGCCGGTCGCCTGTTCGCGGGCTGCCGTTGCAATCAAGGCGACCTGTTCGTTGACGCGGTTGACCAGCGCTTCGATCTCCGTCAGCGCATCGCCGGTCGAGCGCACGAGCTCGACGCCGGCGCCAACTTCGCGCACCGATGTTCCGATCAGTGCCTTGATCTCCTTGGCGGCACCGGCAGAACGTTGCGCCAGTTCGCGCACTTCCTGCGCAACCACGGCAAAGCCACGGCCGGCTTCGCCTGCCCGCGCCGCTTCGACGCCGGCGTTCAGCGCCAGAAGGTTGGTCTGGAAGGCGATCTCGTCGATCACGCCGATGATCTGGCTGATCCGGCTCGATGAGGTCTCGATCCGCCCCATGGCGTCGATGGCATTGCGCACGATGCCGCCGGATTTCGCAGCACTCGCCCTGGTCTCATCGACCATGTTGCGCGCTTCGTTGGCCCGGTCGGAGGAATGACGCACCGTCGACGTAATCTCGTCGAGGGCAGCTGCCGTCTCTTCCAGTGCCGCCGCCTGCTGTTCGGTACGGCGCGACAGGTTGTTGGCCGCCTCCGAAATGTCTCCAGCGCTGGCGGTGACGATCTCGGTCGAATGCGAGATTGAACCGATGACATCGCGCAGAGCAGCAACGGCCGTGTTGAAGTCCTGCCTCAGCTTGCCGTACTCAGGGGCGATATCGCCAATTTCAGCCGTCAGGTCACCGCTTGCCAGCAGTTCGAGGGCGGCACCGACTGTCTCCATCGCATCGGCCTGTGCGTCGGCCGTTGCCCGCTGGCGCTGCTCATTGCCGCGCCGCTCGGACGCCAGCCTGTCCTGTTGCTCGGCCTCGCGGAAGCGCAGCTCCAGTCGCTCGCGCACCGAGTCGCGCAGCACGACGAGAACCTTGGCCATCTGGCCGATCTCGTCTCCGCGGTCGGTTTCCGGCACTTCGGATGACAGGTCCTCATCGGCAATCGACCGCATCGAGGCCTTCAGCTTTTCGACCGGCTTGACGACGCTGCGCACGATCGCCAGCGCCGCCATCACGATCGCCAGCGCCGCGGCGAGAAGAATGCCGGCCACCTGCCACGCGCGTTCACGGAACATGGCGGTGAGGTCGTCGGAATAGACGCCGGTGCCGACCACCCAGCCCCAGGGCCTGAAGCCGGCGAGGTGCGAATACTTCAGCACAGGCTCGTCGGCGCCCGGCTTCGGCCAGTAGTAGTCGACGAAGCCCTGCCCGCTCTTTTCCACCGTCTTCACAAATTCGACAAAGAGGTGCTTGCCATTGGGATCCTTGTTGGCGGAAAGATCCCTGCCATCCAGTTCCGGCTTGATCGGATGCATGATCATCGTCGGATGCATGTCGTTGATCCAGAAGTAACCGCTGCCCTGGTAGCGCATCGCCTTGATCGCTTCGAGGGCGCGCTTCTGCGCGTCTTCGCGCGACAGCGTGCCGGCCACTTCCTGTTTGTGGTAGGCGTCGAACACCGCAATGGCGTTCTCGTTCATTGCCGACAGCATCGCCTTGCGTTCGCCCACGAGCTTGTCCTGCGCCTGAAGCAGACCGAAGGTCAGCGCCGCCGCCATGGTCAAAAGTGCGAACGCGACGAGCGCGTAGAGCCGCACCGAAATCCTGAATCGTTTCATCCCCAGTCCCCTGCCTCCAGTAGAAGCGTGCAGGATAGGGACCGCGCTTTGCAAAGCCCCTAACAAACGATCCCTAATTTTTACAATTCTGAATTATCACCTTCGAAAGGAATGGCGTTCGCCATCATGGACTAACGCGATTTGTCGCCCGCCGCTCTTCCCTGACGAAGCAACCATGCGCTACATCTTTCCCGACACAGGGAGACAGGCCGCATGACCGCAGACAACAAACCGACCGGCGAACTGACCTTGCGCACGCTCGCAATGCCTGCCGACGCCAATGCCGCCGGCGATATTTTCGGCGGCTGGGTCATGGCGCAGATGGACCTTTCCTGCGGCATTCGCGCCGCCGAGCGGGCCCGTGGCCGCGTGGTGACGGCAGCGGTGAAGGAAATGGCCTTCGCGCTACCGATCAAGATCGGCGATACGCTCTGCATCTACACCGATGTCGTCAAGGTCGGACGCACATCGATGACGCTCAAGGTCGAGGCCTGGGCGCAGCGCTATCTCTCGCATCTGATGGAAAAGGTGACCGACGCGATCTTCGTCATGGTCGCGCTCGACGAAAATGGCAAGCCGAAGGCGGTACCGGAGGAATAGGAGGAGCGTTCATGGATCCGACCCTACCTGATCCGGCGATTTTCTCGCATATCCGCGTCGTCATGGGCATGGTCGTCAGTCTCAGCCTTGCGAGACTGCTGAGCGGGCTTGCCCTCTTCGTGCAGCATCCGGGAAAGACCGGGGTCTACTGGATCCACCTCGGCTGGGTCCTGTTCATGTTCGTCTTTCTCGTGCACTTCTGGTGGTGGGAATTCCACCTCCATGCCCTGCCTGTGCTTGACGTCACCGTCTATCTCTTTCTCATCCTCTATTGCTGCGTCTTCTTCTTTCTTTGCGTGCTCTTGTTTCCGACGACACTGGAGGATTACAGCGACTACGAGCATTACTTCATGTCGCGGCGAAGCTGGTTCTTTGCGTTTCTGGCACTCGCCTTTGCCGTCGACCTCGTCGACACCGCGCTCAAGGGCAAGGCCTATTTCACGTCCTACGGACTGGAATACCCGATCCGCAACGTGACCTACATTGTGCTCTGCCTGATCGCCGCCTGGACGCCGAACCGGCGTTTCCATGCCGCGTTCCTCATCGGCGCCGTCACCTATCAGCTTGTCTGGATGTACCGCGCCTTCGACCTCTTGGATTGAACACCGCCAAGGCTGTTCTTGACCACCACAATGACGTTATTCCCGAGCTGCCTCTCCTGCCGCAAAAGCGTTCCGCAAAATGCGCCGACAACAAAACAAACAAACTCCATAAATTTTATATTCTTCTCTTACACTGATCCCAGTTCACCGGACGGCGCCCTAGGCCCGCCAGCAAACAGGAGCGGGACAGATGTTCAAACTGACCAGACGGCTTTTCGGCACCGGCCTCTTCACCGCCGCAGTACTGGCCTCCTTCGGCGTCATGGCCGAAGAGCTGAAGGAATTCCGCATCGGCTTCCAAAAGACCGGCCTGCCTGTTGTCGCCCAGCAGCAGAAGGTTATCGAGAAAGCGCTGGAGCCGAAAGGCATCGCCGTTTCCTGGGTGGAGTTCACCGCCGGGCCACCGCTGGTCGAAGCGTTGAACGTCGGTTCCATCGATGTCGGCTGGACCGGCGACGCACCGCCGATCTTCGGCCAGGCCGCCGGCTCGGCGATCGTCTATGCCGCTGCACTTCCGTCGAACGGCAAGGGCGAAGCGATCTTCGTCAAGCCGGGCTCGCCGATCCAGACGCTCGCGGATCTCAAGGGCAAGAAGATCGGTGTCGGCAAGGGCACCAGCGCCCACAATCTGGTGGTCGCTGCTCTGGAGAAGGCAGGCATCGGCTTCGGCGACGTTACCCCTGTTTATCTGAGCCCCGCCGATGCGGCGGCCGCCTTCGCCAGCGACAAGATCGATGCCTGGGCTGTCTGGGATCCATTCTTCGCCATCGCCGAAACGCGCTACAAGCCACGCATTCTGACGACGTCGGCCGAGACCTTGAAGGTCAACACCTATTTCCTCGCCAACCGCGACTTCGCTGCCAACCATGCAGACGCCGTCACCACCACGATTGCAGCGCTGAAGGAGGCCTCCGTCTGGGCCGACGCCAACCGCGACAAGGTGGCGGCCGCCTTGCATGAGGTGACCGGCGTGCCGCTTGAGGCACAGACGATCGCGGCGAACCGCAGCGTCTTTTCGATCGGGCCGATCACCGACGATATCGTCGCCGGCCAGCAGCAGACCGCCGATCGCTTCTTCAAGCTCGGGCTCATCCCCAAGCAGATCACCATTCCGATGCTGTCTGGACGCGCCGGGCAACTGATCCCTCTCCCTCCCAAGGCGAGAACCGGCCGGCGTCGAGACGGAAGTTTCGGCGCCGGCGCCGCGAAGACAGAAGGCCCCGAACAGACGAGGACCTAAGCCATGGTGAGAACCGCACCGAACACCGTCGCGCGCAACCTTGCGGGCTGGCTGCTGCCCGCCGCCCTGATCCTTGCCTGGGAAGCGGCTTCCGCGCGGGCCTGATTTCCGAGAGCGTGATGGCGCCGCCCTCGGCCGTGCTTGCCGCCTTCGTCCGTCTCCTCGCCTCGGGAGAGCTTGTCGAAAACATCGGCATCAGCACGCTGCGGGCACTTTCGGGTTTTGTCATCGGCGGTTCGATCGGTTTTGCATTCGGACTTGCCAACGGCCTGTCACGCTTGAGCCGGGATCTGACCGACACGACGCTGCAGATGGTGCGCAACATTCCGCATCTGGCACTGATCCCGCTGGTCATCCTGTGGTTCGGCATCGACGAAGAGGCCAAGCTGTTCCTCGTCGCGCTCGGCGTCTTCTTCCCGATCTACGTCAACACGCTGCTCGGCATCCAGGGAGTCGACCCGCAGCTCGTGGAGATGGGCCGGATCTACGGCATGTCGAGGCGCGAACTCTTCTTCCGCGTCATCCTGCCAGGCGCCCTGCCGGCAATCTTCGTCGGCCTGCGCTATGCGCTCGGCATCATGTGGCTGACGCTGATTGTGGCCGAGACGATCGCGGCCTCCTCAGGCCTCGGCTACATGGCGATGCAGGCACGGGAGTTCCTGCTGATCGATGTCGTCATCCTGTCGATCCTGATCTACGCGCTGCTCGGCAAACTCGCAGATAGCTTCGCACGGTTGCTCGAGCGACTGACGCTGCAATGGCACCCGGCCTTCCAGCCGGCCTGATTGCCGTTGAACTGGACGAGCCCGATCCCGAGGAAAAATGGAGCAATCCCGATGTCCGTCATCGCCCTACATCCAAAACAGAAACAGGAAGCGAGCGACACCCCCGCGACCAGCCTGGCTCCCACCTCGCCGTCACCAGTTTCGACAAACGCTCCGCTCGCCTTCTCGCTCCGCGGCATCACCAAACGCTTCGGTGACAAGACCGTTCTCGACGGCATCGATCTCGATGTACCGCAGGGGCAGTTCGTCGCCGTTATCGGCAAGAGCGGCTGCGGCAAGAGCACCTTGCTGCGCATCCTCGCCGGGCTGGATAGCCCAACGAGTGGCACCCTGACCGTTGCCGGCGGCAGGGCGTCGGAGCGGCGCAGCCGCATCATGTTTCAGGAGCCGCGGCTTTTGCCCTGGGCGAGGATCGGCCGCAATGTCGAAATCGGCCTCACCGGCATCGCCAAGGGCGAAGTCGCCCGCGACCTCTCGCTCCAGATCCTTAAAGACGTCGGTCTTGTCGACCGCGCTGAGGAATGGCCGTCGGTGCTGTCGGGTGGGCAGAAGCAGCGCGTGGCGCTGGCCCGGGCGCTGGTCGCTCACCCCTTCATCCTGGCGCTTGACGAGCCGCTTGGCGCACTCGACGCCCTGACGCGCATCGAGATGCAGCAGCTCCTGGAGCGCATCTGGCAACAACAGAACTTTACCGCCGTACTTGTCACCCACGATGTGGCCGAGGCCGTGGCGCTTGCCGACCGCGTCGTCGTCATCGATGAAGGCCGCATTGCGCTCGACCTGTCGATCCCGCTCGCCCGCCCGCGCCGACATGGCAGCCCCGAAACCGCCCGGCTCGAAGGGCAAATCCTGGATCGATTGTTCGGCCGGGGATAAGGTGCCGCTTTCGATCGCTGTTTGGGACGATGCCCATTGACGAACACAACCCTCCGTGGAAGCAATGCAATCATTGCCCGCATAGTAGGTTGGAACATGAACTCAGCGACCGCCGATACCGTTCCTCCGCGTTTCTTCTGGCGCCGCTTCGCAGCCTTTGTGATTGACACTCTGCTCTTTTACGTCGTCGCAATCGTTATTGCGGTCACCCTTGCGTTCGTTCTTCCCTGAGCGCCACGCTTCTTCGTTTCCGCGACAACCCAATGCGAACCTGCCGGGCAGAGCGCGCTTGCAGATAGAATCGACCGCGAATGGCCGCTCGCCACAGGACAGACGCGTGAGAACCAGATCTGCATGACGTCCATATGGGGAGTGCCCGAAGGCAGGGCGTTCGTTTCAACATTGATCGATGTTGATGACAAACCGGCACAACGCTCGATCAGTCTTGCGATCGACGAGACCGGCAAGCCGATTGAATTTGAATCCATGCAGGTCGGACGCGGCGTTCTGGACCAACTCGCGCCGCTGGTTTTCTTCTGCTTGTGCAGTGCCGGCTTCATAGCACGCTTCGGCACCACGCCCGGCAAACGGCTGCTCGCCTTGCGCGTGGTTCAGGGCAACGGCGAACCGCTGCCGTTTGCCTCGGCCGCCAAGCGAGAGACGTTACGGATGCTGCCGTCAATACTGCTCACTGTATTCGGTGCGCCGATGATGCTCCTGTCGGCGTTAGCGATCTTTGGCACCGGCGACATTCTGATGGATGCAGTCGAAACCGTGACTGTTTTCGGCGCTCCCGCCCAGGTCATCCTGTTGGCCAGCTTTCTGGTCTTCACGCTTTTCGCTCTGATCTGGTGGGTTTTTCCCTTCATGCGCTGGCGCGGCCAGACAATCTACGATCGTCTGACTGGCTCCCATGTCGCGTCAGGCGAACCGTTCAGCGAACGGCGGGTTCACCTGCAGCGACAGCGTCCTGACGGACAGATGACGCCATTACAGCGCCGCGCGTCAAACAGGACGCGCCAAGAACGCTGTAACGCTTTGAACTAGCTGCATAATTTTACCGCTAAAGCAGATTCGATTTAAGGAATTATGCAGTAGGCTGACCCGCTCACCCCTTGAAGATGAACGAGGCACCGATGGCGATCAGGGAGAAGCCGACGAGATGGTTCCAGCCGATCGATTCCTTCAGCCAGAAGACCGAGAACGCCGCGAACACCAAGAGCGTGATTACCTCCTGCATCGTCTTCAACTGTGCCGCGGAGTAGACCTCGTGGCCGATACGATTTGCCGGCACGGCCAGACAATATTCGAAGAAGGCAATGCCCCAACTGGCGACGATCGCCATGTACAGCGGCGACGACGTGTATTTCAGGTGCCCATACCAGGCGAATGTCATGAAGACGTTGGAGATCAGGAGCAGCAGGATCGGCCAGAGATAGGCCGGATTGATGGAGAACGACATGAGGATCCTCGAAGGCGCGAATCGTTCCGGCAGGATGATCTTGCCGCTCGCGCTATGACAAGCGCAAACATCATCTGAGACGCGCGATCGGCAGCGCACGAGACCTGAATTTGTCGTTGACAAAATCCCGGTAAACTGCTGTAAAGACGTTAATTTGCGCCGGTCGGCGCAGCTATGCCGCTGATCGTCGTCGCATGGAGTTATGCGTTCGAGGAACAGCGACGCGCCGGCATCCATCAACTTCTGCCGCCCGACCTCCGGCGCCTTGGTGCGCGGTCGCCCGACCTTTGCGGCCGCCCGCGTCGATTCCTGTTCCTTTCCATGGCTTTGCCCGTTCTGCCGCATTCGGCTACAATTGACATTGCTGCCTTAATTAGGGCCCGAAGATGCGATCAATGGATCGCGGTGCCTGCGCCAGGGGCCAGGCAGAACACAAAAATAACGCACCAAACCCAGAAAACACGGCGATATCTAACCCAAATGGATTAGATTGCGCACGAATATTCGTATTTTTTGCCCTTTGCCACAATTTTGCACCAGACGGTGAGCAAAGTCCGCGCACCGTCCGACGGGACAGGCAGGGGAATACCACACTCCGACGGCAATCGCCGTGAAGTTGGCACCGCGTTTCATCGCGGTTCGCCGACGCGCTGATGCTGCGTTCAAGGTGCAACGCACGAGGCGCGAACCGCCGATATCCCCGAAAACAGTGATCGATGCAGATGAAAACCGGGGGCAGTGTTCGGCGATCGCCAGGCACATCCGGGATGCACGCACCAAACAACTTGGCAAGGAGACCTGACCATGAAGGTCCTGGCGTTTCTCGCGGCTGCCTATGTCGCGCTTTTGACACCGGATGTGGCCACGGCGGGCATGTTGGCCCAGGCCCAGCAATATAACGGCCTGCACGAGGTCAAGAACAACAAGCGGCTCCGGACCGCGCTCGGCATCAATCCGGCCCGCACCCCCTGGTGCGGCCACTTCATGGGCTTGATAGCCCGTAAGGCTGGCCGAACACCGCCACAAAGCTTCGGCATCGCCCGCTCCTGGCTGCGTTTCGGCGCGCCGGTCAAGCTGTCCTATGCCCGTCCCGGCGACATCATCGTTGTGCGCACCGGCCGCAGCTATCACGTCGGCATCATCTCCGCCCTGTCCAAATCGACGGCGAAGGTGATTGGCGGCAACCAATCGGGTCGCGTCACGGTTTCGCAGTTCACCCGCGGTCAGGTGGTCGCAGTTAGACGTTAGCCGACGACGGAAAGATCTGCGGTCAACGAACGAGGCTATCGTCGCGCATGTCCGGCTGCGCACCGTCGAGCGACAGGCGCATCGCGCAGCGCCGCTCGGCCGGTAGGCCGTTTGTCGCCTCCTTCGCCAGGATCTGGGCCAGCCGCGAGCCGAGCTCTTCTTCGCCGAGCGTCAGGAAGCCGAGCTTGCGATAGAAGCGCTCGTTCCAGACGAGTTCGCGGAACGTGGTCAGCGTCACCTCGCCAAGCGAGCGGTCGCGCGCATGCGCGATAGCGGCTGCGAACAAGGCGCGCCCAAGTCCAAGGCCTTGCCGCTCGTGCAGCACCGCGAGCTGCCAGATGTGCAGAGCACCATCGCTGATCTCGGCGCAAAGAAATCCAAGCGGGCGGTCGCGATCGTCGACCGCAACCCAGGAAAGACCGGAGCGAACGAATTCCAGATGCGATGCGACCGACTGGACGTCGTCGTCAGCAATCCAGGCAAGCTCGGGCACGGTGCGAAATGCCTCACCCGACGATCTCTCGATATCGGGCAGCGCTGGCGCATCGTCTTCACGGGTCAGTCGTATCAGGGCGTTCATGGCGGCATCCTATCGACGGAATTTGGTCCGTCGAAACAGTCTTTCGATAGAACGCCCAAGTAAGCGATAACGACGATACGTTTCTAGAGTTTTCTCCATGAAGACAAACGCTTATCCCCATATCTTCGCCAACCACACGCGATCCGCCCCCGGCGGAACCGTCAGGCGCATAACGCACAAGCCCGCCGGCAGCATCGAAACCGCCAATGACCGTGGCGATGGTCAGCCGGTTGACGAACCAGTCGAGCGGCTGCTTCGCCTCATCTTCAAAGGCGGCGCCGAACGCCTCTGGATGGCGCGAATGACCATCGAGGCATAGCGCCCGATGGAGGTCGACGTCTGGGGCAATCAAGCCGGCGGGGTTGAAAGGAAGACAGCACGGTTCCAAAATTGGCTGCTGGGCGAAAGATCCTCTCCGCATAGACCCGCCGCGTCACGGCAATCCGTGACGCCGGCAACCGGATTCCGAATTTTAAATCTTCGCCCTAAACACCTGAATCAACAATCAAACACTCTACTCATCGCGCAACCCGCGAGGCCATCTGCGCGATCTGTTCCAACGCGGCGCTCAGCCCCGCAGACGGGCTCGTCAAGGGGCGCGTTCCTCGACGCACAAGCTCGGCCGCCCCGGCCATGGAGGCTTGAGCGAGAGCGACAATCGCCGCGCCATCGTTATAGGCGGCGTCGGCTGCATCGGCGATTGCGGCGAGATAGCCATCGCGGTCACCGGCCTTGAACAGACCCCATGCGCCTGCGACGAGACGCACCTCGAGCGCCACACCCTTTCGCTTCGTGGCCTCGGCAAAAAGCGCAGTGGTCGGCGCCACGGTCGTTTCGACGGCGCAGAGCGCCACCACCTTTTCTCCGATCGACGCTGCCTTTTCGGCAAGCGCGGCATCAGTCCGCAACACCGGCACCGGCGCTTCACGCACGATCGCGGTACTCGGCCCGAGCGTCGAACAGGTGAGGAGCACGGCGTCGGCGCCGCCTGCAAGCGCCGTCAGCGCTGCAGCCGTCTCCTCGGCTATATCGTCGTGAGCCCGCCTGCCCGTTCCGCAGCCTCGAGCAGGTCCGGCCGCACCGCATGGCGAAGCACGCCCGCGGCAAGGCCGAGTTCGCGCGCGGCGGCTTCGAAGACGGCGACGTTGCTGTCGGCGGTATGCAGGCACGCGATGATCAAGATGCTTTCCCTCACGCTGGATTCGCGCTTTGCGGTCGCCGTCGGCCACTCGCTGCCGGTAAACTTCGCACGTTACGTCGCCGGCTGGAAATAGGGATTGAGGCCCCCAACACAACGCAGGTCCTTCCATCGCTTCAAACGTGCAATCCACGGGCGAAAGCGCCTTCGGCCCGCAAATGGCCCCAAAATCGGCGCAGCAATCGATGCCGACACACGATCGCCGCGCTTTTCGCGCTTCTAGATATTGCTAAATTACGTTACCCTTAATTTCCTCTAGCTGTACGCCGCGGGAGGGGCTTGCCCCTTTGGAACGGAAGCTCGCAGTCATCCTCGCTGCCGATGTCGCTGGCTATAGTCGCCTCGTCGCGACCGACGAGGAAGGTACGCTTGCGACGCTGGGCACCTATTGCGCCACGATCGGCGACCTCGTCGCCGAGCATGGCGGTCGCATTTTCAGCACTGCCGGTGACAGCGTCGTCGCCGAGTTCCACAGCGCCGTCCAGGGGGTCCGCGCCGCCGTTGCTATCCAGCGCGCCCTGCAACGCCGCAATGCCGATCTGGCGCCGGAGAAACGCATGGAGTTCCGCATCGGCATCAATCTCGGCGACGTCGTGGTCGAAGGCACAAACCTGTTGGGCGACGGCGTCAACGTCGCAGCGCGGCTGCAGCAGGTGGCGCGACCGGCCGGCGTCTGCATCTCGGGAACGCTGCACGACCAGATCGAGGGCAAGCTCGACTTCCCCATGGTCAAGCTCGGCGAGCAGACGCTCAAGAACATGCCGCGGCCGGTGCTGGTGCACAGCGTCGACTGGCGCGAAGACCCGACGGTGCCCGACCTGCCCGGCATGCCGCTCCGCCTGCCGAACAAGCCGTCGATCGCCGTGCTCCCCTTCCTCAACATGTCGGACGATCCCGGCCAGGACTACTTCGCCGACGGGTTGACCGAGGACATCATCACCGGGCTCTCGCTCTGTCGCTGGTTCTTCGTCATCGCGCGGAACTCCTCCTTCGCCTACAAGGGGCACGCAGCGGACGCGAAGCAGATCGGCCGCGATCTCGGCGTGCGCTACATCGTCGAGGGCAGCGTGCGCCGATCAGGAAGCCGCGTGCGTGTCACCGGGCAATTGATCGAGGCCGAGACCGGCGTGCATCTCTGGGCGCAGCGCTTCGATCGCGAAGTGGCGGACATCTTCGCCATCCAGGACGAACTCACCCAGCACGTCGTCGCCGCCATCGAGCCGGAAATTCTGATCGGCGAAAATCGGCGAGCGCTGTTGCGCGGCACCGAGAACCTCGACGCCTACGAATGCCATATGCGCGGCACGCTGCTGCACAACGCCCAGGACACGGCCGCGCATTTCTCCGAGGCGATCGACTGGCATCGTCGTGCCATCGCGCTCGATCCGGATTTCGGCCGCGCCCATATGATGCTGGCGCGTTCGCTCTACGCCCGATGTTTCTTCGGCTTCAGCGACGATATCGACCGCGACAGGACTGAACTGCTCGCCGCAGCCGAGCGCGCCATCGCGCTCGAAGATCGGGATCCCTATTCGCACTACGTCATGTGCCTTGCCAATTTCGCAGCCCATCGTCCGCATGCGGCCGTTGCCGAAGCGCAGCAGGCGATCGATCTCAACCCCAATCTCGCATTGGCCTATATGGCACTCGGCTGGGCCCGCATTTTCATCGGCCGCTTCGCCGAAGCGCTCGATCCACTGCACAAGGCCTTGCGTCTGAGCCCGCACGATCCGCTGACCTATCTCTTCCTTAACCGGCTCGCGCTTGCCCACTATCATCTCGGCAATTACGAGGAGGCGCAGCACCATGCCGAGCGCGGACTGCTGTTGCGGCGCACCTATTTCAATCTGGTCGTTGTGCTCGCCTGCCTCGGCCAGCTCGGGCGCACGGAGGATACCTGCAAGCTTATCGACGAGGCGATCGCCAACGCCCCCTCTGATCTCAAGCGCTACTGGCAGATCCTCACCGCCTATGTCGATCCCGCCGACTACGCGCATTTCACCGACGGGCTGCGCAAGGCGGGCCTGCCCGCTATACCGTGAGGCGCCATGACACGTGCGCAACAGCTCGGCGTCGTGATCGGTCTGGCCGTCGTGGTAGTCCTGACATTGCTGCGCGCCAGCGATCCGCAGCTTCTGAAACAGGCGCGCGACGTCACCTTCGACGAATATCAGCGGCTGTCCCCGCGCGCCTACGAGCCGATGCCGGTCAAGGTCGTCGATATCGACGAAGCCTCGCTGCGCGCCTTCGGGCAATGGCCCTGGCCGCGAGACCGGCTGGCGAAGCTGACGGACAGGCTGGCGGAGATGGGGGCGTCGGCGATCGCCTTCGACATCCTGTTTGCCGAGCCGGATCGGCTGTCGCCACGCAACGTATTGCGCGACGTGCCGGAGATCGATCCCACGCTGCTTGAGCGCCTGCCCGACAATGACGAGGTCTTTGCACAGTCGATCGCGGAAAAGCCCGTCGTCCTCGGCTTCGGGTTGACCAACGAAGGAAGCTACCTGCCGCCGGTCAAGGCGGGCTTCGCCTTCACCGGCGAAAGTCCGATCGGCGCACCGCCGCGCATTCTGTCGGCCACGCCGCTGCGACCGCAACTGGAGAGCAATGCCGCCGGTCTTGGCCATATCAGCCTCAACCCCAGCGACTCCTCGGCCGTCGTGCGAGCGGTGCCCCTGTTCCTGAGCGACGGCCAGCAACTCTACCCTAGTCTCGCAATGGAGGCGCTGCGTGTGGCGCAAGGCGCATCGACCTATGTCATCGCCGGCGCGCCCGACCTGCCCGATACGATGACGGCTGCCAAGATCGGCGATTTCGTCGTGCCCTTGACCGCCGCCGGCGAACTCTGGCTCTACGTCAGTCCCGATACAACCGAGCGCTATGTCTCCGCACGGCGCATTCTCGAGGATGGAGACATGTCTCCCGACGTCAGCGCGGCAATCGAAGGCAGCATCGTGTTCATCGGCACCTCCGCCGCCGGCCTGCAGGACGTTCGCACGACGGCGCTCGGCCAGAACGTTCCCGGCGTCTCGCTGCATGCCCAGATCGTCGAGCAGATCCTCTCCGGCCACTATCTCTCTCGCCCGGACTGGGCCAATGGCCTGGAAATCCTGGCGATTGCGATTGCCGGCTGCCTGCTCGTGCTGTTGACGACTTTCGTCAGTCCCGTCATGGCGCTTGCCTGCGGCATGGCGATCACGGCGCTGGCGCTCGTCGCCTCATGGGTCGCGTTCGCCTATGCCGGCCTGCTCTTCGATCCGCTGGCGCCGATCCTTGCGGCGTCCATCACCCATTTTTCGGCCACGGCGTTCCGCTTCCTCGTCACCGACCGCGAGCGCCGCGAGGTTCGCCAGGCCTTCGGCCGCTATCTCTCACCGTCGTTGCTCTATCGGATCGAACACAATCGCAACGCCCTTCGGCTCGGCGGCGACGATCGAGAACTGACGGTCATGTTCGTCGACGTGCGCAGCTTCACCGAGATCAGCGAGCGCATGGCGCCGACCGATGTCGTTACCTTTCTCAACACCCTGCTCGATGCGCTGAGCCGGCACGTCATTGCCAATGAGGGCACGCTCGACAAGTTCATCGGCGATTCGATCATGGCCTTCTGGAACGCACCGGTCGATGTCGCCAACCATCCGCGAAAGGCGCTGCGGGCAGCGCTCGGCATGCGTGAGACCTTGGCGCGGCTCAATGCCGACGACGCCTTCGGTTTCGGCGCGACGCAGGCGGTCGGTATCGGCATCGGTATCCATACGGGGATCGCCTGTGTCGGCAACATGGGCGCCGAGACGCGCTTCAACTATTCGGCTGTTGGCGACACGGTCAACATCGCCGCCCGCATCGAGGCGGCGTGCAAGGAGGTGAGCTTCGACATTCTCGTATCGGAAGCGACGGCGCAGGCGCTGCCCGGTTGCGCGCTGCTGGAAGCAGGCGCCCTGGGGCTGAAGGGAAAGACGACGCGAACCCGGCTCTTTGCCGTCGCCGGCGACGAAGGCGTCGCCTCTTCGCTCGACTTCGGTGAGTTGCACAGACTACATTCGAGGCTGATCGAAAACCTGCGTGCACGCGCCTCGACCAGCCGCAGCCTGGCCAATGCCGCCAAGCTCAAGGCGGCGGCGATCACGCCGGGTCTGGTGACCTTCTACGGCAGGATCACTCGCCGGGCGGAGCATTTCATCGATGTTCCCGCCGAGCAGGAAAGCCGAATCGCCGAGTAGCGATCAATCGTCATTGTCACCATCAAGGACGCGTTTGGCAGCCCGGTGGGGCACCTATTGCGCGGTCTCCTGCTACTCACCGGTGTTGCGACCACGGTCGCCACCGCCGCGTTTGCCGCCATCCTGGCTGTTGCCGCCACTCTGGGCGCCGACGTTCTGGCCGGCGCTGCTCTGAGTGCCGTTGGTCTGATTGCCGCTGCTCTGTTCCGTGCTGCCAGGTCCGGTGTCGTTGTTGTCGCCGCCCTGATCCTGATTGTCGCCGCCTTGATCCTGCTTGTCGCGGCCCTGGTCGTGCTTCTCGCCACCGCGATCATGCTTCTCACCTCGATCGTGCTTCACACCTCGATCATGCTTGTCATGGCCCTGTTCGCGAAGCTGCTTTTGTGGTCGCGGCGTTTCCGGCTTAGGCTCTTCGCGGACGACCGGATCCGGTTGCTGCGCCGGAGAACTCTCGCGCTGGATTGCAGCCCGTAGCCCGCAGCCGCCTCCGGCCCAACCCATGGCGCCGGAAAGCCGCTGGCCGCCAGACAAGAACGGCAAGGCCTGGGCGTTGCCGAGTGCTTGCAGCGTACGGCGGTTGACACGGCTGGCCTGGCTGACGGCGCCGCCGGGCTTTGCCACCACACAGTCGCAGCGCTGCGTCAGCTGGCGACATCCGCCGGCGCCGCAGAAGCTCGCCGCGCCGCTGAGCAGCACCATCGCGGTCGTTCCATCGCTGCCGACATAAAAATCGAACGCCGTGCCGCGCACGCCGATGGTGCCGGCCGGCGTGACGATTTCGTAAGCCGAATGTTTGGATTTGCCGCTGACCCAGCGAAAGGTTCCCTTGGCGGCCATGATCGTCAGTTTCTTCACCGACTTGCTGCCGTCATAGACGAACTGATCGATGACCACGGATGATCCCCAGCCGACAGCCAGCTTGGTCCCGTCCTGAAAGACGAATTGTCCAAGGCCGGACTTTGACGTCCGGATCCGTTCATCCCGGTAGACCGGGTCCCTGACCGCCAACGGACCACTCTTGCCGGAGACTTCCGTCCTGATCGAGACTGCCTGGCCAATGGGCTCGGCAGTAAAGCTCGGCACTGGACAAAAAAGCGTGGCACTAACAGCGATGAGTGCGGCACTGCGCAAACGCGACATGAGCCCCTCCAAACCACTCTTTTTACCACGCGGCATGGCCGGATGTCTGCTCGCCCATTCGAGGTAACCGGCGGCAACCAGAACTAGCAAAAGCCAACCCCTCCCCGTTGCCGGCGCGAAAACAATACGTCCAAAACGCCAGATGCGCCGGGCATGTTGCCTCACGAACGGCAGGCGCAAATACAACGCCAGATAGACAACTCAATGCACCGACACACCGGAAGTCACCCGTCGAAAGCTGCCGTGAGCCGACAGGAAGACGAGGAAACGGTGGGCATTGCCTGGCCAAGGCGAACGGGCTGGTAGTCTGCTTCCGCCGGGCCATAGGGAAGCCAAGATGCACACGATGCAAGCGTCGCGCTTTCAGCTGCGACTGGCGTCATTGCCGGCTGTTTTCTTGAGCCGGAACCGATGACGGCAAGATGCAGCAGTTGGAACGACTGCAAGCTCCAGTTGATCTTGCTAGATCGGGGGTCGCACATGCGCCCGCAGACTACCTCTCCCCGTTGGCGGGCAAGCTCGGCCACCGACATGGGCAAACCGTCGCCCCAGGACCGGTAAACACCCGGAAGAATCCATGCATTTCGTTTCCCTTTTGTACTCATTCCCCCTTTATTTTCGTTATGACTCTGTCCATATTCCCGCCATGGCCCAGGATCCGAAGACGTCTGCAAAAAATCCCCCCAGGAAAACCACAGTGCCCGGCGGCTTCGAGGAAGCCCCGCAGGCGCCGCTGTCGGGAACGCCGCTATCCGGCAACGTCTCCGATTGGGTGAAACAGCTCGAGGCCGATGCCGAGGCTTCCGCCTTCGAGAGCCAGCGCGAGGTCGCCTCCAAGGCCGGCAAGCACCGCAAGAAGGTGGAGATCGCCGCGAAATCGGCCGCAGGCCGCAAGCCCGAAGGGGCGTCCGAGCCAATGCGAGGCCCACGCGGAGCGAAGGCGCAAGGCGCCGACAGCGTGAGCGGAAGGACGTCCCGCGGGACGTCCATGGGCGGCACGACCGACCCGAAGACGCGCGCCGCGGCGGGCCTCAATCCGGTCGCCGGCCTCGACGTGTCGCTTGAGGATGCCGACAAGCTGTCCACTTCCGGCGTCACCGCCACCGTGGAGGCGCTGTCGGCGCTGATCGAGAGCGGCAATCCGCTGTTCAAGGACGGCAAGCTCTGGACGCCGCACCGCCCTGCCCGGCCGCCGAAATCCGAAGGCGGCATCGAGATCCGCATGGTCTCCGACTACGAGCCCGCCGGCGATCAGCCGACGGCGATCGCCGATCTCGTCGAGGGCCTTGCCTCCGGCGAGCGCAGCCAGGTGCTGCTCGGCGTCACCGGCTCGGGCAAGACCTTCACCATGGCCAAGGTGATCGAGGCGACCCAGCGCCCCGCCGTCATCCTCGCGCCCAACAAGACCTTGGCCGCCCAGCTCTATTCCGAGTTCAAGAACTTCTTCCCCGACAACGCGGTCGAGTACTTCGTCTCCTATTACGACTACTACCAGCCGGAAGCCTACGTGCCGCGCTCGGACACCTTCATCGAGAAGGAATCCTCGATCAACGAGCAGATCGACCGCATGCGCCACTCGGCCACCCGCTCGCTGCTGGAGCGCGACGACTGCATCATCGTCGCCTCGGTCTCGTGCATCTACGGTATCGGCTCGGTCGAGACCTATACCGCCATGACCTTCCAGATGAGCGTCGGTGACACGCTCGACCAGCGGCAGCTGCTGGCCGACCTGGTGGCGCAGCAATACAAGCGCCGCGACATGGATTTCCAGCGCGGCTCGTTTCGCGTGCGCGGTGATACCATCGAAATCTTTCCGGCCCACTTGGAAGATGCCGCCTGGCGCATCTCCATGTTCGGCGACGAGATCGACGCCATCACCGAGTTCGATCCGCTGACCGGCCAGAAGACCGGCGACCTGAAATCGGTAAAAATCTACGCCAACTCGCACTACGTCACCCCGCGCCCGACGCTGAACGGCGCCATCAAGGCGATCAAGGAAGAGCTGAAGCACCGGCTGGCCGAGTTGGAAAAGGGCGGCCGCCTCCTCGAAGCCCAGCGGCTGGAGCAGCGCACCCGCTACGACATCGAAATGCTGGAGGCCACCGGCTCCTGCGCCGGCATCGAGAACTATTCGCGATACCTCACCGGCCGCAATCCCGGCGAGCCGCCGCCGACGCTGTTCGAATACATCCCCGACAACGCGCTGCTGTTCATCGACGAGAGCCACGTCTCCGTCAGCCAGATCGGTGGCATGTATCGCGGCGACTTCCGCCGAAAGGCGACGCTGGCCGAATACGGCTTCCGCCTGCCCTCGTGCATGGACAACCGTCCGCTGCGCTTCGAGGAATGGGACGCCATGCGCCCCGACACCGTCGCGGTTTCGGCCACGCCCGGCAGCTGGGAAATGGAGCAGTCCGGCGGTGTCTTTGCCGAACAGGTCATCCGCCCGACCGGCCTGATCGATCCGCCGGTGGAAGTGCGCTCGGCGAAAACCCAGGTCGACGACGTGCTGGGCGAAATCCGCGAGACGGCCGCTGCCGGCTACCGCACGCTGGTGACGGTGCTGACCAAGCGCATGGCCGAGGACCTGACCGAATACCTGCACGAACAGGGCATTCGCGTCCGCTACATGCACTCCGACATCGACACGCTGGAGCGCATCGAGATCATCCGCGATCTTCGTTTGGGTGCTTTCGACGTGCTCGTCGGCATCAACCTCCTGCGCGAAGGCCTCGACATTCCCGAATGCGGCTTCGTCGCCATCCTCGACGCCGACAAGGAAGGCTTTTTGCGCTCGGAGACGTCGCTGGTGCAGACCATCGGCCGTGCCGCGCGTAACGTCGACGGCAAGGTCATCCTCTATGCCGACCAGATCACCGGGTCGATGCAGCGCGCCATGGACGAAACCAGCCGCCGCCGCGAAAAGCAGATGGCCTTTAACGAGGCCAACGGCATCACGCCGGAATCAGTAAAGGCAAAGATCTCCGACATCCTCGACTCGGTCTACGAGAAGGACCACGTGCGCGCCGACATCTCCGGCGTCGCCGGCAAGGGCTTTGCCGATGGCGGCCACCTCGTCGGCAACAACCTCCAGGCGCACCTCAACGCGCTGGAAAAGCAGATGCGCGACGCCGCCGCCGACCTCGACTTCGAAAAGGCCGCCCGCCTGCGCGACGAGATCAAGCGCCTCAAAGCCGCCGAACTCGCCGCCATGGACGACCCGATGGCACGGGAAGAAGCCAAGGCGATCGAAGGTGGAACGGGGCGGAAAAAGGCAACGGCACCAAATAGCGGTAAGGCCTCCCCCTCGCCGTCATCCTCAGCCTTGAGCCGAGGACCCACCACCATCGCGGACGACAATTCCCTGTTCCAGAAACCGTCGCTCGACGACATGGGTCCGGGCACCGACACCGAACGCCCGCTGTTTCGCAAGCCCGAACTCGACGAAATGGGCCGCGACGTGGCAACGCCGGCCGGCCGCAAGGATGCCGAGAGCCAATCGCTCTTCCGCAAGAACAGCCTCGACGAAATGACTGTCGGCCGCACCGAAAAACCCGTCATCGGCAAGGTGCCGGACAAGCCGCTCATCCGCGCCAAACCGGGCGTCGGTTCCTATGAAGACCCCGTCGACGAAAAGCGTCAGAAGGGGCGGACGAAGGGCAAGACGGGGCGGCCGGGGAAGTAGCGTCGGCAACGGCGAACAAGTTTGCGTTATCCCGGCGCAGCTCTCATCACACCACGCCCAGTATGCGCGAACCAGACGCGCCAAGGATAGGACCTTTCTCAAGGCGCAGCGCCATTCAATGTGAGGGCGGCGCGGGTTGCAAAGCCTATCGCTGGCGTCAAGCTTGGGATCCACTTCTATGAGTATCTTGTCGACGTGACCTGACCAGACGAGATGACCGCGCGGCGAGGATGATATGCAGAAAGTTAAATTGGCACTCCAGAAACTGAGAGGTTCCGGTCGAATCAAACCCGTAAATGAGAACGCATCTGCGTTTAACTTCCGCTACATCAAAGCATAGTTCTTTTTGGGAGAGCAGCCGCAGAGTCGTCAATCATTCGGCAGAACTGAACTCATCCAGTTCCGTCGCCTCAGGCGGCCTGGCCAAACAGGACTGCCTTATGCGGCCACGTGGGCTTCCTCTGCTTTAGCTTTCCATAAGACCGCGCTCCGGCCCGATGGCTTGAGTACCCCCGCACGTCTTAATCGAATGATGGGCTGGCTAATTCAACTCCACCCCCCCTGTGCCTATCAAGCTCCTGCATCATCAGGCCCTTGAGGTCGCGCGGCTCGGCGAGTTGCGGATCGTAGCCGGTGTCGGCATGGATCTTCCGGCGCACCAGATCCTTCAGGAGAACGCAGGCCGCCTGCAGCCGGGCAAATTGCCCGGAATCGCGCAAAGCTTTGCGGACGGCAGCGGCTAGCCCAGCATGCATCACCGCTCCGCGCTACAGCTTCATCTCCGCCAGCGCCCTATGCAGGGGCGCATCTGAAATCAGGATCGCGCCGGTGAACGGAATGTCCATGTCGAGCACGACATAGACAGAGGCGGCGATGAACATCGCCGAAACCACGAACATGGCGACGACCACGACGTTTTGCGGCGCGCGATAGCCGAAGCTGGCGAAGATCAGCGTCATCCACGCCATCAGCATGCCGATGACGGGCATCGGTATTGCGCCTTCCGATTGCTCGACGATCGTCCAGCGCTGTTCGACGATGCGGTTATATTGCTGGCGGGCACTCACCAGCATGGATTCATGCAGGCTGTCGGCGGGCTGAATGGCCGCGAGGCTGTTACCGACCGTATCCAGCCGCTGTTGCGTGGAATTGGGTCCCTGGTGCTGCACATTGTCGACCCTTTCGGGATCGGCAATCACCCCCTCTACATAGGCGATCAGATATTGCCGCGCATCGTTGCCGGCGAGGCCATAGGTCCTGAGCGTCCGGTCGAGAAGGATCAGATTGATGGCGAAGGAATGCACATTGTCGTCGATCCCCTCGAACGTATTCTTGGCCGAATTGATCATCAGGCCGAAGACCAACGACGCCATGACCACGAAGATATTGGCAACGAGCCGCACGACGGTATTGGTGTCATCATCGCGATGACGCGCCGGCAGCTTCGGATAGAGGTGCATCATGCCAAGCGCCGCCACACTCAGGCAAAGGAACGCGGCAACGGCAATCAAGATCGCACTCATTCCGGCCCCGTTCCCGTTATTCCACTGCCCTCTGTCCGTCTGGCGCGTCCCATGGGCGGCTACTGCATGTTTCCTTAAATCCTATTCGCTTTAAAGAAACATGCAGCAGTTCAAAGTGCTACAGCGACCTTTGCCCATCTAGTCAGATGCGCGGCGCTGTAGGATAGGAACTTTATCAAAGTCCGCAACGGCTGAGGTGTTGGCCGACGGTCTCGAATCCGCGGCAGCCCGGTCGTCAGTTCACGACATCGCCGAGCTTGAGCCATCGTCTTGCGGGCCACGCTTTAGCCGCCAGTGCCAGCCGTCACCTGCCCCAGCACTCCAACCAGCGCCTTGCCATCGGTAAAATAGGGATCGCCACCGCCGTTGCGGCCGGTCGTGGTGGCGCCTATGCCGGGGATGTCGTAGGTCGAGGAAACCTGTCCGGCCTTTTGCAAATCGCCGATGACCAAGTCTCGCTCTGCGTCCAGGTTCGGGCCGATATGGTGGGTGATCTGGCCGGTGTCGTGGCTGAAGCCGACACCGCGGTCGAAGCTGGCCGAGCCGAGCCAAAGCGGCTTGCCATCCGAGCCGGTATGTTTGGTCTGCCAGAAGCGCACGTGGTTTCGCTCGTCGGCGCTGTTACCGACGGGCTTTTCAAACGCCAGATCCTGTTTCCGGCCCTCGAAGAACAAAGGGCTGACCGGTGCATCGAGGTCCGGCCGATCGAGCACCACGCTCAATCCGATGTCGACGGAGGATCGCAGGGTTATCTTGTCGGCCGGATCCCAGCCGGCCGCGGCGAAGGCGCGGATCACCTGTTCCTTGGAGCCAACGAGGCCGACGTTGATAGGGTCGCCGGGAATATCCTGCTCGGTGGTGGTGACCATGGCGCTAAAATCGTCAACCCGGCTCCTGTCGTGAAAGATCCAGAGCTCCGGCAGCAGGAAATAGCTGACCAGCAGATAGGCGACCAGCACAACCGCCAGGACGCTCAGAGATGCATGAAGTTTCCTGCGACGGGTCATCTGCGTTCACCCTAGTCCCGGTGCGGTGATATCAGCTAAAGGCGATATCAGCTAAACCTGAAACAGCCAGGAAAGCAACGTGTGGTTATGGTCATGCCGATCCTGCACCAGCCCGTCTCCGTTCCGCCACCACCGCCGCAAACTCATTCCCTGCGCTCTGAACCGACGCGACCGCCTTGCGTGTCCCAAAAACGACCGTCGAGTATGGTGCAGACGGCTGCAGCTGCACGCCGTTGACGAGTATTCCTGCATCTCGCAAAGCCCATAGCAAAACAGGCGGCCATTCAAAGTGCTGCAGCGACTTTGCGCGTCTGATTAAGACGCGCGGCGCTGTACGCGAACCGGATCGCCGCGTTTTCAAGCGCAGTGACGGCCAGTTGGAGGCAGAACGTCCGCAGGCTGCCGGCGTCGGGCCGCGAGTGGCGAGCGGCACGGCTCCCTTGCCTTCTGCGGCAAGATGCGAGCAGCGCTACTCCGCGGCGTGCGCCTTTACCTCCAGCGCCTCCAGCTCGTAGGAATAGCCTTCCAACATTTCATAGGCCTGCTCGATCGTCTTGATCTGCTCTTCGGTGGTCTTGATCGCCTCGGCGATCGAGCGTGAGCGGGCGCGCAGCATCGAGCCGAGGACGTCGGTTTCCGGCCGGCGGCCGAGGCGGTCGAGGTGTTTTCGCACGCGGGCGCGGTGGCGCTCCAGCTCGAGGATGTGGAAGCGGCTCTTGACGATATCGTCGGAAAGCTTGCGGCGCATGGCGGCGACGGGGTCGAAGCTGCCGGGCTCGCGCTCGTCGAGAATGAAGTCGTTGACCAGGGTCTCCAGCATCATCAGGCCCTTGAGGTCGCGCGGCTCGGCGAGCTGCGGGTCGTAGCCGGTGTCGTCAAAGACCTTGCGGCGCACCGGATCCTTCAGGAGATCATAGACCGCCTGCAGCCGGGCGAATTGCTCGGCATCGCCGCCCGAGTCGGGATGGGCCGCCTTGGCCGCCTTGCGATAGGCCGTGCGGATGGCCTGGTCGTTCGCGTCGCGGTCCACGCCAAGCATCTCGTAGGGATCGATCACGCTGCCCCCTGTTCGTCTCGCATTCCGATTTCTCCGCCTGACCTAACGCACGCAACCGAAGACCGGAACCAATCACCGGTAAAGCCTGCGCGTTATCCCAAACTTGTTCAAGTGCTGATGCGGCGTGATGGGATCATCACCGCATCCGGGCGCCGCGTTCATCAAGTCGAGGCGCGCCGAAGCACTCGCCCTTCCGACGCGGCGGCGCGCACGTTCGTCCGTGGTCGGGACGAAATTGTGGTCGGAAACGGGCCGTCCCCGATTTTTCCATGCAGGACCAATGGTTACGGCGCAAACCGACCACGTGACCTGCGTCGCCCGCAACAGGAGCGATGGCCGGAAGGCGGTCCATCGAAGGGCGACGCACCTTGGCGCACGCGGAAACCGATGCGCGTTCGGCCCGCTTGTTCGGCTGCTTATCGGCCCGCGCGTGGCCGCGACAATCAACGGACGTCGCCATCAACGGCCCTCACACGCACTCCGCCCGCCGCGGGTGACCTTCGCTCTTTTCTGCGGCACGCGCCTGCCCCAAAACCTTGGTCGCCTCTTCCACTTTTGCCGATAGCGGCGATGGTTGCCCGCTGAGGAATGACACCAAGATCGCGATCATCCAGCGGCCGGAACGCGGCAGTCTGCAACATGCTCGCCGATAGCCCGCCCGGCTCTGCGTCCCCTCGCCGTTCGTCTGCACCAAGCGGCAGCCGCTACAGCGCCGCGCGTCTAATCAGACGCGCCAAGGTCGCTGTGGCGCTTTGAATTGCAGAACCCCAAAACCCCTGAGAATGCTGTGGTTGGCGGCACATTTTCCCGAAATAAGCCGCGCGAATGGCTCTTGCGTTTTTTTGCAAATACTGTCACTGCTGCTACCGTTCGGGCGTTTTCAATCCCGGAGACTGGACTTTCTCTTTTGTGCCCGGCTTGCCGGGCCGGCCGGAAGCGGCAAATGGACGTTCTTTCCCCGTTATCGTGACTACTCGACGCCTATCCGCTTGTATGCGGAAGACGACACACCCACATCCTCACGGGGGCGCGGGTATAGCTTTAAGACTGAAGGAAAAGGACTTCTTCCATGGCCACTAAGGGCACCGTAAAATTCTTCAACCAGGACAAGGGTTTTGGTTTCATCACGCCGGACGGCGGCGCTAAGGACGTATTCGTCCACATCTCCGCTGTACAGGCCGCTGGCCTTGCTACGCTGAAGGACGGCCAGGTTGTCACGTTCGACACCGAAGCTGACCGCATGGGCAAGGGCCCGAAGGCCGTCAACATCCAGGCTTCGTAAGCCGGATCGTCCGACTGGACTTTTTGGAAGCGGCGCTCCCCAGGGGGCGCCGTTTTCGCTTGGGCTGTTGGTTTGTGTCGGGGCGGGTGCCGACGCATTGGCCGGAAGCCGCCTTCGCTTCGACCGAGGAGACCTCGGCATCCGCATCCGCAAGTATTCGCGGGGCGGCCAGGGGGATCATCGGCTCAAGGCCGAGGATGACAGCGGTTCAAGGCTGAGTATGGCGCCGGCTCAAATGAGAGACTCGCGTCGGTGTGAGGACGACGGCCGATGTTGGCGGGTCCGCCAGCTCTTTTCATTTGGCCTCAGGCGTTCTCGATCACCGTGAGGATCGACAACACACCATGTGGCCAGCAAGCGGGGCCACCGCTCTGCCTCGAACAAGTCGCCCCTCATTTCTGTGCTCGTCACAGAAATCCAGCAGCGCCGCGTCCGCGGCGCAAGGTTGCAGCTGTAGGCGCAGTCCCTAGTCGCCATGTGAGACATTCCGGCCGTGCCGACGCTGGCCCTCTGCGACATGCAGAGGATGACGTTCCGCGACGTCTCCGGACCTACTCGGCCGCCTGCTTTGCGGCTGCCGCCTCGAACACGGCATCGAAGGCGGCGTGGATGACCTCCGGCCCAGCCCCTTGGCGGGTGGCGTCAGACGACAGGATCTGGCGGTAGCGCCGTGCACCCGGCCAGCCCTGGAACAGCCCGACCATATGCCGCGTGACATGGGCGAGCCGGCCGCCATTGGCGATGTGGCCGGCCGCATAATCGGCCATCGCTTCGCGCAATTCCGCCCAGAAGGACAGGTCCAGCCGGTGGCCGCGCTCTGAGAAGTCGGCAGCGTCGTGAATGAGCGTCGGCGCGCCGGTCAGCGGATGCGGGAAAAAGCCATCGACCGACGAAAGCATGGCGCTGTCGTGATAGGCGGCCCGACCGAGCATCACGCCATCGAGATGCTTGAGCTCGTCAAGCGACTGATTCAAAGTCTGAAGTCCGCCGTTGAGGCCGATGAAAAGATTAGGGTTTTCAGCCTTCAGCCGGTGCACGAGAGCGTAGTCGAGCGGCGGGATGTCGCGGTTTTCCTTGGGCGAGAGCCCCTGCAGCCAGGCTTTGCGGGCATGGACCCAGACCGCGTCCGTACCGGCGTCGACGACGCGCGACACCAGATCGCGCAACGCCACTTCCGGATCCTGCTCGTCGACGCCGATGCGGCATTTCACCGTCACCGGGATCGTGACCGTGGCCTTCATCGCCGCCACGCATTCCGCCACCACGCCAGGCTCCTGCATCAGGCAGGCGCCAAAAGTGCCGGATTGCACCCGGTCGGACGGGCAGCCGACATTCATGTTGATTTCGTCATAGCCGAACGCTTCGGCAATGCGGGCCGCCTCCGCCATCTTGCGCGGATCGCTGCCGCCCAGCTGCAGCGCCACCGGATGCTCCGACGCATCAAAACCGAGCAGCTTCACCCGATCGCCCCTGAGGATCGCGTCGGCGACGATCATCTCGGTATAGAGCAGCGCATGCCGCGAAAGCCGGCGCGCAAAAAACCGGTAGTGCCGATCGGTCCAGTCGATCATCGGCGCCACGGCGAAGATCGGAGCCTTGAAATACGCTCTTCCGGCCGCAGATTTTGCTGCGTTCTCAGTCATTTCTTCTGTCTCTTGTTCGCTCGCGGCGGCAAAGGGCAGCGCGATGGCCACGCGCCCGCCGACGGCCAGCGTCTTGTACCGTTGCCGGCTTATATAATGGCGCAGGCAAGAAAGCGAGCCTTTGACGGGCAGCAAGGCTCCTGGCTGCGGATCGCCGTCATCGGGCGTGGCTGCTCACGCGAACGGCACGGCGGGACGCTTCGGATCAGAAATGCCGGCAACGCCACGGGCTGTTGCGACAGACGCTTCATTTCGCGCCAGAGTTTCTGGCAGACTTTGATGGCTTGCGCCCTGCCGCCTGCAAGACTTGCGTCGCGACATCCGAAGCCTTCGTCGGGCGGAGGCAGTTCGGCGGGGCCGGAAAGCCGGGCGCAAAAACGCACCAAAAATGGCTCACGCTCGAGCCGTCATCCTTGATAAAAAATCACAGGCGACTCGATCGGGGACCATTCATGCAAAATGTCATATTTGCTTTTGTGCTGGGGCTTGCGACGGCGGTTGCAACAGGCGCCTGGGCTCAGCCATTCAGGTCCCCGACCGCGCTCATCGAGGCGCTCTATGCGCCATATCTTGGCGACGGCGACACCTCGGAGCGCGACGCGTTTTTCTCCAACGATCTCACCAAGCTTTACGAGACCGACGCGGAGAAGAGCCAGGGTGAGGTCGGCGCCATCGGCTTCGACCCCGTCATCAACGGGCAGGATTGGGACATCGCCAACCTGCGCATCGGCAAGGCCGAAATCACCGGCCCATCCGCTGTCGTCACCGTGCGCTTCGAGAATTTTTCGGCGCCCGTCACCCTGCGCTACAGTCTGATGAACGAAGCCGGAAACTGGCAGGTCGACGACATCGAAAGCACCGAGGGCGATACCCGGTGGACGTTGAGCGAGATCTTCGCCAACGCGCAATATTGAAGCGGTAGATATGGCTCGAACCGCAGCACGGAAACGAATTCGCAGGTGGCCGGGCCGCGCAAACAACCAGACGCAAGCATCTTCGGCTTGACAGGCGGTATCACAGGCGATTAGGGCAGCGTCCCTGTATCGATACAGAAGGCAGGAACAAGGGAAGACGGCATGAAACGTGCGATCGTGGCACTCCTCACCCTCCAGCTCGCGGGTTGCCAGTCAGTGGCGCTCGAGGATCAGGAGATCGCGAAGCCGAAACCGCCTTCCGTGCCGACGCTCTCCGGCACCGATCTTCAGGCCCTTATCGTCGGCAAGTCGCTGCGCTACACCATTAACGGCGTCGTCTCCTCCTATTTTGCCGACGGCCGATATGGCTACCGCGATTACGAAGTGCGCGACGGCGGAACCTACACGATTGCGGGCGACGAAGTCTGCATCACCTTCGAGGATGGTGGCAGGCGCTGCGACCAATTCGCCCGGATCGGACCCGACTATGTCAGGATCGAGGAAGGCGGCCGCCAGACCAAGGTGGCAGGCGTCGGACCGGCCTGAACCGGCGACAGCGCTGCGGGCACCAGCGTCGCGGCAATGCTTCAGAAAGGCGGAGATGCCCGCGCTCGAAATTCGCCCTGCCCGTCCAGACGAGCGCCTGGCGCTGATCGAGCTTTCTCTCCAATCCGCTTCGCGAACCCCTTATTCCCAAGGGGTTCTATTATGGGGGGTTATGGCATAGTTCGCCGGGCACCGGGGCTTGGGTGCCGGGGGAGAAAGACGTGAACCCTTTGCGCTCGACACAATGTATCGCGCTGTCGCAGCCTGATATCGACACGCTGCAGCGCGTCTTCGACAACATCTGCGCCGAGCAACACTGGCCGCGCGACAGCGCCCGTGCCCGCCGCCATGCACGCATGCTGATCGACGAATATCTGGCCGGCACGACCAATGAGCAATTGCTGCTTGTCGTCGGCCGCTTGTTCGCCTCACGCTTGGCGGAGACATCGACCTCGGCCTAGGGGCGAAGTCCAGCGGTTGTGCTTCGGCAAGACGCACCCGGAAAAGCTGCTTACAAAAGCGTTATCCTGCGCTACATTAGCACAGTTGACCCTTGCCGCGTGGGAGGAGCCCTGTCGCAAGCAGTCGCGATGCCGACATTCATTGAGATGATCTCGAGGAGGAGACGCATGCATCAAATCATCTGGAACCAGCCGATCGAACTCGACTTCGTGACGGGCGATGTCCGCACCGTCAAGGGCCCGTCAGACGCGCTTGCCTGCCTTGCCGACCATTGGCCGCGGCGCGGACCGAGTTACGTCGCCGCCCGCAGCGCCTGCCGCGCCGCCATCGACGGCCGTCGCACGGTGGAAGAAGCGCGATCGCTGTTCATCTCGGCTGCAAATGAAGCCGAATTGAAAGCGCATTAAGAGGCATTTGCCACCCGCATTGAGTGCCCTGCACTCGCCCCTTGCCGTTGGCATGCGAAGAGCACGCCGGAGGGCCTGTTGATTGGCATCTGCGCCCTCTTGGAAGAAATGACTTGCGGCGGCGCGATCGCGCCCCAGACAGTGCCTGAGCATGGCATCCGGTGGTGGAGTTACCGTGCCGATTCGGCGCAGCATCTTCAAATAGCACGCAAATTTCCCGGAAATGGCCCGATTTCTGTCGTGAAGCCTTCATTTCTCTGCGCTATATCATGAGGTGCCTCACAAAAACCAATTTCGAAGCGTCTGAGTCCCATCAAGGGAAAAAGCATAATGTCCCAGAAAAAAGGGACAACGAAAACGGGAGAGATATCATGAGCGAGCAGAATCTCTATCGCATCGTTGAAGTCAGTGTGAAGCGCGACGGCGATCGTCGCGATGTCGGCATCATGACCGTGCGCCAAGCCCTGGAACTTCAAGTACCGAGCCTCGAATACAGCCATCCGGAACTGAACTCTCGGTCGGATGGACGGTTTCTCACGCGCGCCCAGTTGCAAGCCTACGCCTGCTGCGCCTGAGATAAACCCTTGCAGCACCCGAACAGGGTGTTAACGTCCGGCTGGGATTCGAAACAGCCGGACAATCATGCAAACAGTCATTCCACCTTCACCACCCGTCCTGTTGCCGATCGCCGGTAGCCTCGTGGGTTTTCCGGTGCGCCGGGTCTATTGCGTGGGCCGCAACTATGCGGCCCACGCCATCGAGATGGGTCACGACCCGGATCGCGAACCGCCGTTCTTCTTCCAGAAGAACCCGGACAACCTGCTGGTGGCCGATAAGACCTTCCCCTATCCGCCGCGCACGGCCGATGTGCACCATGAGGTCGAGCTGGTTGTCGCCTTGAAAAGCGGCGGCGCCGACATCCCTGTCGAACAGGCGCTCGACTGCGTCTACGGCTATGCTGTTGGCATCGACTTCACCCGCCGCGACCTGCAGGCCGAGGCCAAGAAGGCGGGCAAGCCCTGGGCAGCGGCCAAGGCCTTCGAACATTCGGCGCCTGTTTCCGAGATCGTGCCGGTCGAGGCGATCGGTCATCCCGTCAACGGCAATATCTGGCTGAAGGTCAATGGCGAGCTACGCCAGCAGGGCGATCTCGAGCAGATGATCTGGAAGATACCCGAAGTCATCTCGGAGCTTTCACGGCTGTTCACGCTCGCCCCCGGCGACATCATCATGACCGGGACCCCTTCGGGTGTCGGTCCGGTGGTGCGCGGCGACGCGGTGACCTGCGGCGTCGATGGCGTCGCGGCGCTTGCCGTTACCGTTCTCTAAGATCGGAGCGCTTCCGCTTTCGTTTCGGAACGCATCGCGGAAGCGCCCCATCGCATTGTCTTGACGCATCTCCCGATAAAGGAAGCGCTGCACGCGGTTTCAGGGAATGCTCCAACAACAAGGATTGCCCGATGCCGCTCTATGCCCTTGGACCGCTGCGTCCGCAAACGCCTACTGAGGGCAGCTACTGGGTGGCGCCTGATGCCAACATCATCGGCCAGGTGGAAATCGGCGAGGATGTCGGCATCTGGTTCGGCGCCACGCTGCGCGGCGACAACGAGCTGATCCGGCTTGGCGCCCGCACCAATATCCAGGAAAACACCGTCATTCACGTCGACCCCGGCTTTCCCGTGACCATCGGCGAAGGCTGCACCATCGGTCATGGCGCCATCATCCACGGCTGCACCATCGGCGACAACTCGCTGATCGGCATGGGCGCAACGGTGCTGAACGGTGCGAAGATCGGCCGCAACTGCCTGGTCGGCGCAAATGCGCTGGTGACCGAGGGCAAGGAGTTCCCCGACAATTCGCTGATCGTCGGCGCGCCCGCCAAGGCCATCCGCACGCTTGACGATGCCGCCGTCGAAGGGCTGAAGCGCTCGGCCAGCCACTACGTCAAGAACTGGCAGCGCTATGCGATGCAGCTGACGAAGCTCGACTAGAGCGTTTCCGGTTTAAACGGAGTCACAAAACGCTGACGGAAAACCGCTTCGCACTTTTCCTGGAATTGCTCTAAGCGCGACGAGCCCGCCGCGCTCAGTCAGGCGCAGCTCTGGCAGTGACCACGGATCTCGATGGTGGTCTTTTCCGTCTTGAAGTTCTGTGCACGCGTCAGCGCCGACAACCGCTGCTCGATCGCGGTGTCGTGGAACTCGGTTACCTGCCCACACCCCTCGCAGATCGTAAACGCCGTGACCCCGTGATCATGCTCGTGCTCGTGCGGGCATGTGCAGGCAACGAAGGCGTTGAGGCTTTCGAGCCGGTGCACGAGGCCATACTCGAGCAGCTTGTCGAGCGCGCGATAGACCTGCAGTGGCGCGCGAAACCCCTGGTCGCGCAGCTTGTCGAGGATTGTGTAGGCGCTCAAGGGGCCTTCGGAATGGCTGAGCGCATTCATCACCATCGTCTGGTTCTTGGTCAGTTGCGGGGTCGTCATCAATGATGCCCTCCAGGCGTGGAATGAGACGCTGTCTCCAACCGACGCCGCCCGATCGGCAGCAGACTCAGTACGAAAAGCGCAAGTGCAGCAACGACGATAGACGGTCCCGACGGCGTGTCCCAGTGCAGCGAACCGAAAAGCCCACCGGTAACGGCAAGCGCACCGATCACCGAGGCAAGAACCGCCATTATTTCCGGCGACGTCGCAAAGCGGCGGGCTGTGGCCGCCGGGATGATCAGCAGCGAGGTGATCAAGAGGATGCCGACGATCTTCATGGCGATGGCGATCACCAGCGCCATCAACAGCATGAAGAACAACCGCGCCCGCTCCGGCTTCATGCCCTCGGCCTCGGCGAGTTCAGGATTGACCGTGGAGGCCAGCAGCGGCCGCCAGAGATAGACGATCGCGAAGATCACCAGGATGCCGCCGCCCCAGATGATGTAGATGTCGGATTCCGACACAGCGAGAATGTCGCCGAAGAGAAAGCCGACGAGATCGATGCGCACCCAGGTCATGAAGGCGACGATGACGAGGCCGATCGACAGCGCCGAATGCGACAGGATGCCGAGCAGCGCATCGGTCGACAGCGCCCCGCGCCGCTGCAGGAACAGCAGTAATATCGACACGGCAGCCGCAACGATGAACACCGCCACCATCAGGTTGAGATCGAGAAGCAGCGACAGCGCCACACCCAGCAGCGCCGAATGCGCCATGGTATCGCCGAAATAGGCCATGCGCCGCCAGATGACGAAGCAGCCGAGCGGCCCCGCCATCACGGCGATACCGATGCCGGCGATCAGCGCCCGGACGAAGAAATCGTCAAGCATCGCGCTTCTCCTTCACCTCGAAGCCATGCAGGCGGGTGTGGTGGCCGCAGCCGCAATCCTCGCCATGGTCATGCACGTTGTCGTCCTCGTCGTGGTGATGGCCGTCGCCCGGGTAACAGTGCTCGGTGATCGAACCATCAGCATGCAGCACGCGCCCGTCAGGCAGATGCGTGTGGTCGTGATTGTGGCTGTAGACCGCAAGCGTGCTGGCAGCGCGCCTGCCGAACAGCTTCTGGTACTCCGGGCTCTGGCTGACGGCCTGCGGCGTGCCGCGGCAGCAGACATGGCCATTGAGGCAGACGACCGTGTCGGTTTCGGCCATGACGATATGCAGATCGTGCGAGATCAGCAGGATGCCGCAGCCGGTGCGGTTGCGGATCTGCTTGATCAGTTCGTAGAGCGCGATCTCACCGCTGAAGTCGACGCCCTGCACCGGTTCGTCGAGCACCAGCAGGTCCGGCTTGCGGGCGATCGCCCGCGCGAGCAACGCCCGCTGGAATTCACCGCCCGACAGATGCTGCACCTCGGCTTTCGCCAGATGCAGAACGCCGGTCGCCGACAGCGCCTCCTCGATCTCCCTGCCCTTCAGCGGGCCGGTCAGCGTCATCAGCCGTTCGACTGTCAAGGGCAGCGTCCAGTCGACTGCAAGCTTCTGCGGGACATAGCCGACCTTCAGGCCCGGCTTGCGCTCGACAAAACCTTCGTCGGCCTTCAGCACGCCGATCGCCGTCTTCGCGGTCGTTGACTTGCCAGAGCCATTGGGGCCGATCAGCGTGACGATCTCGCCCGGGCTGATGGAAAACTCCACGCCACGCACCAGCCAGCGGCCGTTGCGGCTGACGCCGGCATTGTTCAACCGCACCAGCGGTGTCGTTTCTGGGGATCGGAAATTCAGCATCAAAAAATTCCGGATTGGCGGTTGCCACTGGCTATCGCACACGTTATAGCATAACGCAATTGATGTAATAACATTACATTGAAACATCGACACGTTCAACCGGACGTATGCTCGGTGTTTCAAGTGTCCGAACTGCGCCTGTCCCTGGCCGAAAACGATAGTCGGTTCAGGGCCTTGCGTGACATTCAAGCCCGGAGAAACCGATGAAATCGTCTTCCGCCCTGCTCTTTGCCTCCACAATCCTGCTGTCTTCGCCCGTTGCAGCGGCCGGCCCCAATGTGGTGGCTTCGATCAAGCCTGTCCACTCGCTCGTCGCTTCGATCATGCAGGGCGTCGGCGAACCGTCGCTGATCGTCGAGGGTGCTGCTTCGCCCCATACCTACAACATGAAACCGTCGAACGCCGCGGCGCTGCAGGCGGCCAAGGTGGTCTTCTGGGTCGGCCCGGGGCTCGAAGCCTTCCTCGACAAGCCGCTCGATGCGCTGAGCGGCGGCGCCAAGGTGGTGGAGCTCAGCGAAGCGCCGGGTCTTGAGAAGCTGAAGTTCCGCGAAGGCGCGCCTTCGAGGCGCATGATCACGACGACGAGGGCCATGGTGAGGAGGGCCACAAGCACGCCGAGGGCGAAGCGGAACACGACGATGCCGCAGCTCCCGAGGCTGCTGCCGCAGATGACCACGATCATGCGCATGAGGGCCATGATCACGAAGGCTTCGACATGCACCTGTGGCTCGACCCGCAAAATGCTAGGGCGATGGCAGCCGAGATCGAAAAGACGCTCACAGAGGCCGACCCGGACAATGCCGGCGCCTACAAGGCCAATCTCGAGAAACTCAACCAGCGCCTCGACGCGCTGGACAAGAGCCTGGTCGCAACCGTCGCGCCGGTGAAGGACAAGCCCTTCGTCGTCTTCCACGATGCCTATCAGTATTTCGAGCATCGCTACCAGGTGCGGGTGGCGGGCTCGATCACGGTCAGCCCGGAGGTTCTGCCCGGCGCCGATCGGCTGTCGCAGATCCACGCCAAGATCAAGGAACTGGGTGCGACCTGCGTCTTTGCCGAACCGCAGTTCGAACCGAAACTGATCAATGTGGTGATCGAAGGCACGCCGGCGAAATCCGGGACGCTCGATCCAGAGGCGGCCACGCTCGATGCCGGGCCGGACCTCTACTTCCAGCTGATGGAAGGTATCGGCACGTCGCTCAAGACCTGCCTCGCCTCGGCAAGCTGATCCGTGCTCCCAAGGCGGCATAGCCGTCCTCCCAAGGCGGCAAAGGCGCGCCACGCGCCGCCCCTCTCCGTCATGCTCGGGCTTGACCCGAGCATCCAGCGTGCCTCCCTGTGGGGCTTTCAGCCGCTGGATCCTCGGGTCAAGCCCGAGGATGACGAAAGGACAGATCAAGCCCCGGAAGTGACCGGCGGACAGGTCTAACCGATGACTGAGACCGGTCGAGGCAGGACCGGCGCACAAGGCCGAAGCCTCGCGGCCGATGGCAAAGCCAGTCCACGAGCGACCGGATTGTTCAGGCGGGCGTAAGCGTCCGCCTTTTATAGGCGCGTCAAGCGTAATGGTATAACATACAGGAAACAACGATGGAAAGACTTCCCGTAACCGTGCTGTCCGGCTTCCTTGGCGCCGGCAAGACGACGCTGCTCAACCATGTGCTGTCCAACCGCGACGGCTTGCGTGTAGCCGTCATCGTCAACGATATGAGCGAGATCAATATCGACGCCGCGTTGATCCGCGACGGCGGCGCCAACCTGTCGCGCACCGAAGAGCAGCTCGTTGAAATGACCAATGGCTGCATCTGTTGCACGCTGCGCGACGATCTGCTGCGCGAAGTCCGCGATCTCGCCGAACAGAACCGCTTCGACTACCTGCTGATCGAATCGAGCGGCATTTCCGAACCCCTGCCCGTCGCAACCACCTTCGATTTTCGCGACGAGGATGGCGAAAGCCTTACCGACGTCGCCCGCCTCGACACCATGGTCACCGTGGTCGATGCCGCCAATCTGCTTGCTGACTACTCCTCGCTCGATTTCCTTGCCGATCGCGGCGAGACGGCAGGCGAAGGCGATACCCGCACATTGGTCGACTTGCTTGTCGAGCAGATCGAGTTCGCCGATGTCGTCGTGCTCAACAAGATCGGCACGGCTACATCAGAGCAGCGCGATGCCGCACGCAAGATCATCGTCGGGCTGAACCCGGATGCGCAGCTGGTGGAAGTGGATTTCGGCCAGGTGGAACTGCGCGACGTGCTCGGCACCGGCCGCTTCGACCTTGCCAAGGCCGAACAGCACCCGCTCTGGTACAAGGAGCTGCATGGTTTCAAGAATCATATTCCGGAAACCGAGGAATACGGCATCCGCTCCTTCGTCTACAAGGCCCGCCGCCCGTTCGATCCCACCCGGTTCCAGGCGTTTCTCAATCGCTCCTGGCAGGGCGTGGTGCGGGCCAAGGGTTTCTTCTGGCTGGCGACGCGACCCTATCATGTCGGCGAACTGAGCCAGGCCGGGCCGCTGGTCAGAACATCAAAGATGGGCCTGTGGTGGGCGGCAGTGCCTAGGGAGCAATGGCCGCGCGACCCGGGCTTCCTGAAGGCTGTCGGTCCCTACATCGATCCCGTCTGGGGCGATCGCCGCCAGGAGATCGTCTTCATCGGCGCCGACCCCATGGATCAGGCGATGCTGACGGCCGAACTCGACGCCTGCCTGGTCAATGACACCAGCTTCCAGCCGGACCGTTGGCGGGATCTGCCCGATCCCTTCGCGAACTGGTCGCAGCGGGCGGCCTGATGCAGGCGGCCGGTCCAAGACCACGTCGACCGCGCTTCACCTGCATGGGCCTCAATGCCGCCGGCAGGCCCGTGCCGATGTTCGATCCGTTCTTTGATGGACAGGATAATGGGGAGGAGGCACTCGCCCCGCCCGGCCCGCTGGAGCGACTGCTTTTCGGAGAGCGGGGTCGGACTGAAGCCGCGGACATTCCGTCGCTGCGTCGAACGACGGTGTAGGGAAAATCGAAGGGGTAGCCATAAAGCGCCCCCGGACTGCTGACAAAGTTGCCGCTGGTTATCTGCCGACCATTGGCAAGCTCAAGGCGATCGGAAACTTCCTTCATTCCTGTGCCTGTCACAGGAATCCAGTCAGCCCAAGTCCTTGGGCTAAAGGGTCTTTTGGCCCGACAGACGTCGGGCCACTGGATCCCCGCCACAAGGGCGAGGATGAGGAGAGGGGGTTTCGCCCTTCGTCAATAGATTCTTTCAGAGGCTGTAATAAGTTTGAAGGGGCAGCCCGAAAGGCTGCCCTCGATCAAATCGTTCAACGCGCAGACGTCAGGCCGACGATGACGCCGGTCGCAAGGCTGATCAGCAGGAAGTCGTTGTCGACACGCACCCACTGCTGGCCGCGCGGCGGCTGGCGCAGCTTGTAGCGGCGATAATCGCGCACCTGCGCCATGTGGCGGCGCTCGGCGGGGCTCAACCGATGGCCGCGCGACCAGCGTTCCTTCTTCTTGACGATGACACGCTTTTCGATTGTCACGTGCTTGTCGACATGCCGGTCCACGTGGCGGTCGACAGGTCGACGCTGATAGCGGTCGTAGTTCTGTGCGACCTCGAAGGAACCTGCCGGCTGGGCAAAGGCTGCTACCGGTGTGATCAGGAAGGAGCTGGCGACCAGAGCGGTCAGGAGACGTTTCATCGGGGTATCCTTTCGTTATTTGCACCCCGAAAATAGGTCCGGCTTCCTGAACCGAATATGAAACGCTACATTACAAATACGTAATGATATCGAGTACTTATAAGCGTTACCTTACAGACTGATATTCTCACTCTGAGAGGCTGACGTAACGGAACAGATCGAAATCCGCCGCCAGTCCCGCACCCGACGTGTCGAAGGCGAACATGCCGGCGAAAGCGCCGGTAAACGATCCATGTTCGCCGCGGCCGCCCTCGTCCGACACCACGCCAGCGTCGAGCACCGGGCCGAGGGCCTGCCAATCGACCGCCCCGTCTGCGCGCCAGAAGAACTGCAGGTCATTGTCGCGGATCTCCATGGCAAGCCCGATCGGCCCTCCGGGCACGGCGATGCCGCTTCCGACAGGAAACTGCAGCCGGCCAAGCGGGAAGTCGCCCGGGCAGGACAGGATCGTCAGCGTCCGCCCAAGAGTCTCGTGCCAGGTGAGGCCGAGCGCATGAAACTTGTGGCGGTTGTAGTAGTGCGTCAGCCCGGCGACCTGCTGATAGGTCTCCGGCGCGAAGTCGACCAAGGTTTCAGCGCGGAAAGAATGATGCTCCTGCCGGCGGGCGACCAAAGCCTGCTCGAACCAGCTGCCGATGCTTTCGCGGGCAAAGAGCCTCAAGTGCCCTGCCCGCCTTTCCAGCGAAAAGATCCGCTCCGGCAGCGGCGTGCGCAGCCACTGGAACTCGGCCGGAAGCGCGGCCCCATCGAAATCGGTTTCGACCACGCGCGGCTCCACCAAGGCCCCGACCGGGCCTGGAGCTGCGACCAGGACTTCGGGAACCGGCCCGCCGTTTTCGAGATAGAGCCAGCCGTCATCGCGCCAGACGCATTTCTGCAGTGCCGTCTCGCGGCCAAGCGTGCAGCGACGCTCCGGCGGCAGCGGCCGGCCGCAGAGATGGGTGTGATAGGCTTGCCCGTCCGGCGTCTCGACATATTGCCCGTGCCCTGCGCGCTGCAGCGGCGCATCAGGGTGATCCTTTGACGTGATTAGGTAGGTATCGGGATGGATTTCGTAGGGACCGTCGATCGTGCGCGACCGCGCCATGGTCACGGCATGGTCGTATCCCGTGCCGCCTTCCGCCGTCGTCAGATAGTACCAGCCATTGCGCTTGAAGAGATGCGGCCCTTCGACCAGACCGAGCGGCGAGCCGGCAAAGATGTTCTTCACCGGCCCGGCCAGCCTGCGCGCGCGCTCGTCCCATTCCTGCAAGAGGATACCGTCGAAGGCCGGATGTTTCGGCGAGCCGCCTCTGCGATGGTTCCACTGCATGTTGAGGAACCATTTTCGCCCATCGTCGTCATGGAACAGCGACGGGTCGAAGCCGGAGGAATTGACGTAGACAGGATCGGACCAGACGGCTTCGATCGCCTCTGCCGTGACGATGTAGTTGTGTGCGTCCTTGAAGTTGCCGTCGAAGCGCTTGACGTCGGTATAAACAAGGAAGAACAGGCCGTCGTTATAGGAAAGGCACGGCGCCCAGACGCCGCAGCTATCCGGGTTGCCACGCATGTCCAGCTGGCTTGCCCGCTCCAGCGGCCGGCGCACCAGA
This sequence comes from Ensifer sp. 1H6, assembly GCF_001976035.1. Classification (NCBI taxonomy): domain Bacteria; kingdom Pseudomonadati; phylum Pseudomonadota; class Alphaproteobacteria; order Hyphomicrobiales; family Rhizobiaceae; genus Ensifer; species Ensifer sp. 1H6. The sequence continues at coordinate 323,615 of NZ_MOAI01000002.1, forward strand.
CGCCAGTTCACCAGATCGCGCGAATGGTGGATCTGCACGCCCGGATACCACTCGAAGGTGGACGTGGCGATGTAATAGTCATCGCCCACCCGGCAGATGGACGGGTCCGGGTTGAAGCCGGGCAGGATCGGATTGCGAATCAGGGCAGTCATTCCTCGGGCATCCTCCAATTGTCGGCCGCATCCAGCCCCAAACCGCCGTGATTTTCAAGACTGCAACGTTACAGTTGGTGACGTAGCCCACGACGCGGCACGAGTGGTTCACGCAGTATTGCCATTTGCGCCCTTCACATCTGCAGTGAAACCCACTGGCGATACTGGTTGGCACCCTGTTGTGCACAATGATTGGGCAATCGCCTGACAGCTCCATTCGACTTTAGTCTGGGGTGGCGGAACTAACCGGGAAAATCGAGCCTCGGACTTGAACGCTGGCTTGAAATCGGCACTCTGGTTGTGCTTGGCACAAAAACCAAAACAGCCACTGCGGGGAGGAAATCGATGAAAGCGTTACTCGGCTTCAGCCGACTCATAGACACGACGACCGAGTTCATCGGCAAATCGGTGTCCTGGCTCATTCTGGTCGCTGTGCTCGTCAGCGCCGGCAATGCCATCATCCGGAAAATGTTCAACATGTCGTCGAACGCCTGGCTCGAGGCGCAGTGGTATCTCTTCGGGGCGGCCTTCATGTTCGCCGCCGCCTATACACTGAGCCAGAACGAACACATCCGCATCGACGTCGTCTACGGCCAGTTCTCGCGCCGCGTGCAGCACTGGATCGACCTGTTCGGTCACGTCTTCTTCCTGATGCCGTTCGTGCTGCTGATGCTCTATTACTTCGTGCCCTACGTGAAGATGTCCTACATCTCGGGCGAGGGCTCCTCCAGCGCCGGTGGCCTGATCATCTGGCCGGCCAAGGCCATCCTGCTCTTCGGCTTCCTGCTGCTCGCCTTCCAGGGCGTATCCGAAATCATCAAGAAGGTCGCGATCATGACCGGCAACATGGACGACCCGACACCCTATGTGCCGACCCATGCACCGCTTGACGACGTCGTCGCTCCGGAGGCCCGTCCATGATCGAATTCATTGCTGAAAACCTGGCACCGATCATGTTCGTCTCGCTGATCGTGTTCCTGCTGCTGGGCTATCCCGTCGCCTTCTCGCTCGCCGCCAACGGCCTCCTGTTCTTCATCATCGGCGTGGAGCTCGCTCCGCTGTCGGATTCGATCAACCTGTCCTGGCCATTGCTCAACGCGCTTCCCGACCGGTTCTGGGGGGTGATGTCGAACGACACATTGCTTGCCATCCCCTTCTTCACCTTCATGGGGATCGTGCTCGAGAAATCGGGCATGGCGGAAGACCTGCTCGACACAATCGGCCAGCTCTTCGGCCCGATCCGCGGTGGTCTCGCCTATGCGGTCATCTTCGTCGGCGCGCTGCTTGCAGCCACCACCGGCGTGGTTGCAGCCTCGGTCATCGCCATGGGCCTGATCTCGCTGCCGATCATGCTGCGCTACGGCTACGACCGCAGGGTCGCATCGGGCGTCATCGCTGCCTCCGGCACGCTCGCCCAGATCATCCCGCCATCGCTCGTTCTGATCGTTCTCGCCGACCAGCTCGGCCGCTCAGTCGGCGACATGTATGCCGGCGCGCTTATCCCGGGCCTGGTCCTGACCGGCCTCTACATGATCTATATCCTGATCATGACCTTCGTCCGGCGTGACTCGATGCCGGCCCTGCCGCTGGCCGCCCGCACACTCGGCTCCGGCGTCACCTCACTGATCGTCGCGCTCATCGTCGCCGGCGCCTTTGCCTACGCGGCGCATATCTATCTCTATCCGACCCATGGCGAGAACGCCGACATCCTCGGCGCCACCGTTGGCGTCGGCTTCATCTACGTCGTCGCTCTTCTGGATCGCGGCTTGAAGATCAATGCGATGTCGCGGCTTGCCCAGCAGGTCATCATCGTGCTGATCCCACCGCTGGCGCTGATCTTCCTCGTGCTCGGCACCATCTTCCTCGGTATCGCCACGCCGACAGAAGGCGGCGCCATGGGTGCGGTCGGTGCACTGATCATGGCGGCGGCCAAGGGCCGCCTGAGCATGGACGTCGTTCGCTCGGCCCTGGCGGCAACCACCCGGCTTTCCGCTTTCGTGCTGTTCATCCTCATCGGCGCCCGCGTGTTTTCGCTGACCTTCTACGGCGTCAACGGCCACATCTGGGTCGAACACCTGCTGACGGCGATGCCGGGCGGCGAGACCGGCTTCCTGATCACGGTCAACCTGCTCGTCTTCTTCCTGGCGTTCTTCCTCGACTTCTTCGAGCTTGCCTTCATCATCGTGCCGCTCTTGGCTCCGGCCGCCGACAAGCTCGGCATCGACCTGATCTGGTTCGGCGTGCTGCTCGGCATCAACATGCAGACCAGCTTCATGCATCCGCCGTTCGGCTTCGCGCTCTTCTATCTGCGCTCGGTCGCGGCCAAGGTGCCCTATCTCGACAGGGTCACCGGAAAGATGACACAACCGGTGACGACAGGGCAGATTTACTGGGGGGCTGTGCCCTTCGTCGGCATCCAGATCATCATGGTGGCGCTGACGATCATGTTCCCGCAGATGGTCATGCACTACAAGGGAAGCGGCGAAGTCATCGATCCGAACACCATCAAGATCGAGGTGCCCGGATTCGGGACCGGTGGCGGCGGGCTTACGCTCCCCGACAACGGCGGCGGCCTCGGCCTTCCCGGCGGTCTCCAGCTTCCGGGCGGCAGCCCGCTCGACCAGAAGCCGGCGGACCAGAACGGCGGGGCTGGCGCACAACCGCAGACGGCGCCGTCAAACGACCTGAGCCAGCCGCCTTCGTTCAAGTAACGTTCGGCTTATGCAGACAGAGGGCGGCCCCGTAAAGGGCCGCCCTCTCAGCTTGCTGCCCCCCGAAGATCGCTTTCTGGCAAACGGGCATCCCATTTTCCCTCATCCTCGCCGTTGTGGCGGGGATCCAGCGACCTGACGTCCGTCGGGCCAAAAGACTCTTTTCAGCCCAAGGACGTGGGCTGACTGGATTCCTGTGACAAGCACAGGAATGATGGAGGTTTTGGATGGCGTTCGGGCTTTCCCCCGCAAACTTGCGATGATCGAACATGCCCTTGTCGGCAGTCAGGGCTGGCCCCACAAGGGCCGCCCTCTTCATGTGGCAACAAGCCTGCTCCAGCCACCGATGTCCGCTCAATCCAGCCGCTTGGCCGGATTGTCGCGATACCAGTCGACGATCATCGGCATCATCTCCTCGAACGGGCCGCCGACGAAAACATTGAGCAGGCCCATGCGCGACGTGCTCTCGTTGCGGAAGTCGTGCATCGTTCCGCGCGGGATGACACAGATCGATCCCTTCTCCATTTGGTGCCAGGTGTCGCCGACCAGGATGCTGGCGGTCCCCTCGATCACGTAGAAGATTTCGTCATTGTCGTCGTGCTTATGCGCCCCCGGCCCTTCGTGCCGCGCCTCCACCCACCATTCGGAAATCGAGAACCGACCTTGGGTCTCCGGGCCGTCGGCTTTGAACACGGCCTGTATCGCGCCCATGTCGTAGCGCCGGCCGCCGTCCGGCCCGTGCACGATCGATTGGCTTTCGCTCGGCATGGCATCCTCCTCATCGAGCGTTAAGACAGCAACCTTACCACGAAATCTGGAGACCGCGTCCACCCGCAAGCCGGAACGAAAAAGCCGCCCGCAACCGAAGTTGCAAGCGGCTTTCATTCCGGTTCGATGCCGCTTCCCATCAGCGATGGAAAGCGCTGTAGCCAGTCGCAGGCTTAGAGCTTGCCGCCCCGCTGCAGGATCATCATGAAGGTGTCGTAGTTGTATTCGGCGATCTGGGCGTTGAGGTAGTACTCGCCGCGGAATGCCTTGATCGAGTCCCAGATCTTCTTGAAGGTCGGGTTCGAAGCTTCCATTTCGGCATAGACTTCGTTCGCCTTTTCGAAGCACGCCGACAGGATTTCCGGGCTGAACGGGCTGAGCTTGGCGCCCGAAGCCACCAGGCGCTTGATCGCCGACGGGTTCAGGTAGTCGTACTTCTGCAGCATGTTTGCGTCGGTTGCGTGGCAGGCGGTGCGCAGCAGCGACTGGTAGTTCTTCGGCAGGCCGTCGAACGCCGCTTTGTTGAACATGGCGTGGACCGTCGGGCCACCTTCCCACCAGCCGGGATAGTAGTAGTAGGGCGCGACCTTGTAGAAGCCGAGTTTCTCGTCGTCATAGGGGCCGACCCATTCGGCAGCGTCGATGGTGCCCTTTTCGAGCGCCGGGTAGATGTCGCCGCCGGCGATCTGCTGCGGCACGACGCCGAGCTTTTCGACCACCTTGCCGGCGAAGCCGCCGATGCGCATCTTCAGGCCCTGCATGTCGGCAACGGTCTTGATTTCCTTGCGGAACCAGCCGCCCATCTGCACGCCGGTGTTGCCGCCGGGGTAGCCGACGAGACCCTGGGTCGCCAGGAACTCGTTGAATAGTTCGATGCCGCCGCCATGGTAGTGCCAGGCGTTCATGCCGCGCGCGTTGAGCGCGAAAGGAACGGCAGCGCCAAGCGCCCAGGTCGGGTCCTTGCCCCAGTAATAGTAGGCGACCGTGTGGCAGGCCTCGACCGTACCGGCAGCGGCAGCATCCGCAGCCTGCAGGCCGGGCACGATTTCACCGGCTGCAAAGACCTGGATCTGGAAATTGCCGTCGGTTGCTTCAGAGACATATTTCGAAAGGACTTCGCCGCCGCCATAGATCGTGTCCAGCGACTTGGGGAACGACGAGGCAAGGCGCCAGTTGATCTTGGGATTTGCCTGCGCGATCGCAGGCGATGCGAGCGCCGATGCGCCAGCCGCAGCCAGGCCACCGAGGCTTGCGTTTTTAATGAATGAACGGCGATCCATGGTTCCTCCCTATTTCCGCCGAGGCAGAATCCGGCGCAACCGTGGTCGCGCCTCCGCCCAATGGAACCTCACCGCCTTTGCGGCACGTGCGAGGCCCCGCTCCTCCTCCCAAAGCGTCGCGATCTCCAGGATTCGCTCGCTGCGCTTTAAGCTCTACTGCAGTTTCCTTAAATCCTATTCGATTTAAGAATAAAAACATGCAGCAATTCAAAGTGCTACAGCGACCTTTGCGTGTCTCATAAGACGCGCGGCGCTGTAGTTTCTGCAAAGCCGCTGCGCACGGCATGCTTTGGAGCCATCCGTGTCGCAGCGCGAACCGGTGGCATCGACGCACCTTACACGCTCACTTATGCATGTCCAGCGGACGCTTTCCGGCGCATATTCGACTTTTGTCTAATGCGCCGGAAAGTAATCGGAATTGCTCAAAATCGAGGCAAATCAATGTATTCGCAGGATCAGAGCTCGGCCGAAGAGGCCCAGAGATTGACGTCGGCTTCGCGCGCGTAAAGGTCGATCTCGGCCAGCTCTTCCGCCGTGAACGTGTCGTTTTCAAGCGCCTTGACGCAATCGACGATCTGCTCGGAACGGCTGGCACCGATCAGCGCCGAGGTGATGCGCCCGCCGCGCAGCACCCAGGCGAGCGCCATCTGCGCCAACGTCTGGCCGCGCTTTTCGGCAATGCCGTTGAGCTTGCGGATGTTGTCGATGATCGCCGGACGGATGAAGTCCTTCTTGAGGAAGTGGTTCTGTGCGGCGCGGCTGTCCTGCGGAATGCCGCCGAGATACTTCGTCGTCAGCATGCCCTGGGCGAGCGGCGAGAAGACGATCGAGCCGATGCCGAGATCTTCGAGCGTGTGCACGAGGCCGTCGTCCTCGATCCAGCGGTTGAGCATGGAATAGCTCGGCTGATGGATCACGCAGGGTGTGCCGAGTTCCTTCAGGATCGCGGCCGCCTCGCGGGTGCGCTGCGAGTTGTAGGAGGAAATCCCGACATAAAGCGCCCGGCCCGACCGCACGATATGGTCGAGGGCGCCGCAGGTCTCTTCCAGCGGCGTGTCCGGATCGAAGCGGTGCGAATAGAAGATATCGACATAGTCGAGCCCCATGCGCTTCAGGCTCTGGTCGCAGGACGCGATCAGATACTTGCGGCTGCCCCACTCGCCATAGGGACCCGGCCACATGTCGTAGCCGGCCTTGGATGAGATGATCAACTCGTCGCGCAGATGCGCGAAGTCCGTGCGCATGATCTCGCCAAAAGCGGTTTCGGCCGATCCCGGAGGCGGACCGTAATTGTTGGCGAGATCGAAATGGGTGATGCCCAGATCGAAGGCAGTACGGCACATGTCGACCTTGCGGTCGTGCGGGGTGTCGCCGCCGAAATTGTGCCAAAGCCCCAGCGAGATCGCCGGCAGCTTCAGGCCGGACCGTCCGACGCGGTTGTACTTCATGGTGTCGTAGCGGTTTTCCGCCGGTAGCCAGGTCATCGCAATTCCTCCGCGATCGGGTTTTGATGGCGAATAAGAGACCGCCATCCTGCAAATGAGAAAGGTTTCCGCGGCTGCGGAAACCTCTGTTCAGAAACGTCTAAACTGGTCCGATGCAGCTATGAAGCGGCAGCGGCACGATTTCCCGATATTTCTTCTTGAGGTTCGATGAGCAGCGCCCGCGCCTCCTCGATCCCGAGGGCTGCCGGCTGGGTGCAGGTGGTACTGAGTTCGATGAACCGCCCTTCCTCGCCCGACTTCAGGATCGATACCATCACGTCGACGCCGTGCAGCGCGCGGTCAAGCGAGCAGCGGGCATCGCGACCCTCGAGAATGGCGATCGCCATGTCGGCAAGGCCAGCCGTGCGGTAGTTCGCCATCGGGCCCTGCGGGTGCTCCTGGTTTTCGACGGCAAAGGGATGATCCCACATTTCCAGCGGCTGGATGTTCTTGTCCCTGCCGCTCGCTTCGACCTTGCCGCCGAAGAAGTTGGGATCAGGGACGAAAATCGAGCCCTCCGTGCCGTAGAGCTCCATATTGGCGTGGCGATGCGACCAGACATCCCAGCTCGCCGACAGGGTGATCGTTGCGCCGTTTGCGAACTCCAGCAGCGCATGGATGTTGGTCGGCGTCTTCACCGGGATGACCTCGCCGTTGCGCGGCTCGCTGGTAATGGTGCGTGTCGGATTGGCCATCGAAGACAGCGCTGCCACGCGCTTCACCGGACCGATGAGGTTGATCAGGTTGGCGATGTAGTAGGGCCCGAGATCGAGGATCGGACCGCCGCCGGGAAGAAAGAAGAAGTCCGGGTTCGGATGCCACATCTCCATGCCGGGGCTGAGCACGTGGCAGGTGCCCGACGTCACGCGGCCGATCTTGCCGGCGTCGATATAGCTGCGGGCAAGCTGGTGGGCGCCACCGAGGAAGGTGTCGGGGGCGCAACCGACCGTCAGGCCCTTGGCCTTGGCAAGGGCGCGGAGTTCCTCACCCTGCTCCAGCGAGAGCACCAGCGGCTTTTCCGAGTAGACGTGTTTTCCCGCTTCGAGAATACTCTTGGATACCGGGAAATGCGCATCAGGGATCGTCAGGTTGACGACGATATCGACATCCGGGTTGGCGAGAAGCGCTTCGATGCTCTGCGCTTTGACGCCATACTCAGTCGCCCGTGCTTCGGCTGCCGCCGGATTGATATCCGCGCAGGCGACGACTTTGATGCCCCTGAAAAGCGGGGCAAGCTTGAAATAGGTGGTGGAGATGTTGCCGCATCCGATGATGCCGACGCCAAGTTCCTTGGTCATGGATCTACCTGTTTTTCAGTAGGATTGGATGGAGGCGAGCGAGCGCTTGGCGAAGCGCTGGAAGTCACTCGGATTGTCGTGCTCGGCAATGAAATAGCGCGCCTTGGTGCCGGAGAGCGCCTGGAACAGGCCCTTCCAGTCGACCGTACCCTCGCCGACATCGGCCCAGCCGTCTTCGTCCTTTTTCTCGCCCGTCGGCGCGATGTCCTTCACATGCACGGCAGTGATCCGGTTGGCATATTTCTTGATCCAGGCGATCGGGTCGGCGCCGCCGCGGATGATCCAGGCGATGTCGGCCTCCCAGGAAAGATCCGGCCCACCCTCGAAGATCAGGTCCTGCGGAATGCTGCCATCCGGCAGGGCGAAGAATTCGAAGTCGTGGTTGTGCCAGCCGAAGATGAGGCCGGCATCGCGGTAGGGCTTGCCCGCCGCCTGCAGGCGCTCGCCGAAGGCGCGCCAGCCGGCCGCGTTCGTCGGGCGATGCTCGGGCAGGAGATAAGGGCAATAGATCGCCCGGATGCCGAGCGCCTTGGCGATTTCAAGCACCCGTGCCGGATCGCTTTCGAGCATATCCAGGCCGAAATGCGCCGTCGGCATGGCGAGGCCGTTCTCGTCGAGACCGTGCTTGAAGCTTGCGATCTCCGCATCGCTGAGCGCCGCATAGAGCGCGCCGTAACCTTCGACCTGGCTATATCCTGCCTCGCCGATCGCCTTCAGCACATCGGCGAAGGGCGGGAAGTTGCGGGCGCTATAGAGCTGAAAACTGACGTCTTTCATCGAAAATCCTCCTCGGGAAATCATCGTGATCGGTCTGATCGGCCAGGGGCGGGACGAGACCGGCCGGGTTTTTCGTCATCCGGCCCTGAGCCAGGCGTCGTAATCCGACACCAGCAGATGGACGGGGGCTGTGTCCTCCTCGATCGCCGAGAAGCGACCAACGGGTTCGCGGAAGTAATTGTCGGTAAGGTCGTCGTTGACGGTCGAAACCTCGCCCATCAACACGTCTCCGTCTTCCGCCCAGAAGGCGTGCCAGTTGCCGGGCAAAAGCGTCACGCTTTCGCCGGGCATGAGTTTCAGGAGGTCGCCGGCCTTCAGCCGACGCAGGCGCGCATCGGTCGCTACCTCGACGTCGCTTTCGTCGTCGACAGAGCCGTCGGAGTGCGAATTGTACATCTGCAGCACCAGCGTGCCACCGCCACGGTTGATGATGTCCTCGGTCTTGGCGGCGTGGCGATGCAGCGGGTTGACCTGACCGTTGCGGGTGATCATCAGTTTCTCGGCATAGACCATGCCCTGCCCCGTCGTCAGGTTCGAGGCATCGCCATTGCGCAGCGTGAAGAGCACGAGACCGACCTCATCGAAGCGGCCCTTGCCGTAATCGGTGATGTCCCATCCGAGCCGGGCATCGAAGATCGTCGGGCAATCCGAAGCGACGCGCGACTTCATTTCTTCCGGCGACCAATAGGCAAAGGGCGGAAGCACGAAGCCGAAGCTGCGCATGAAGGCATCGCTGCTGGCGATGATGTCATTGACGTGGCTGCGTTTCACGGTGGGTCACCCCTTTCCCTGGCAGGATTCAAGATCGAAGGCGGCAAAGCGCGGCACCGTGCCTTCGGCAAGTGATGTCTTCGGCGTGAAGCGGATGACCTTCGTTTCACCTGATGTGAGATCGAAGGCATTGTCGGCGTAGCGCCCGGCGACGTCGGCCTCGATCATCACATGCAGCGCCAGGCCACTCGCCTTGATCGAGACGTCGTAGGCGCCGTCGCCGATTGGCAAGACCTCAAGCGACAGCTTGGAGGGCTGAAGATCGAGAGCCTTATAGGTGCCCGGCACGTGATGGCCTTCGCCACGCATGCCGTTCGACGCCTCGAACGACCAGAACAACAGTGCGTTTTCGGGAATGTCGCGCGCCGCGATGCTCACCAAGGTCGCCGCGCGGTCCGGCGAGCAGGTGCCTGCTGCCGCCATCAGCGGCGTGCGCGCACCGTCAAGCGTAACGACGAAGGCCTGCAGTTCCACAGTCACCGGCGCGGCGGTGTCGTTGACCATCGAAAAGGTGATTTCCTTGCCGTCGGCGGACGGAATGGCGGCAACGGCCACCGGCTGGAAGAAGCGGCGCACCATGTAATGCATGGCCTTCCAGCTGCCGCCGTAGTCGAGGCTCGACCAGGAAGCGACCGGCCAGGTGTCGTTGAGCTGCCAGTAGAGCGTGCCCATGCAATGGGGCTTGAGCGAGCGCCAGTAATCGACGGCCGTGCGGATCGCCAGGCCCTGCTGGATCTGGCTGAGATAGACGAAGCTTGGGAAGTCCTTGGGGAAGCGGAAATAGCGGAACATCGTGCCGGCAATGCGCTCGTTGCCGCCGACGTTCTTCTGGTGGCTCTCGATCACCGGCGACGCGATGTTGAGGTCCTTCTCGGCAGCAAACTGCCGGATGACGGGCATGGAGGTATAGGACTGGAAACCGAACTCCGAGCAGAAGCGCGGGCGCACGGACCGGTAATTGTCGAAGGATTTGTTCTCGTGCCAGACCGACCAATAGTGCATGTCGCCGGAACCGTCGGAATGCCAGGCGTCGCCGAAATCGAGATAGCCGGAGGCCGGGCTTGAGGGCCACCACAGTGCGTCCGGCAGCGCCGCCTTCAGCGCAACTTCGACCGTACGGTTCAGGCGGTCATAGGAGACGAGATAACGGTCGCGATCCTTGCGCGGCTCGTCGAACCAGGTGAGCGCCCCCACCAGCTCGTTGTCGCCGCACCAGAGCGCGATCGACGGATGGGACGACAGGCGCTTGACCTGGTAGTCGACCTCGGCCGCGACGTTGTCGAGGAAATCGGGCGTCGAGGGATAGAGGTTGCAGGCGAACATGAAGTCCTGCCAGACCATCAGGCCCAGCCGGTCGCAGAGATCGTAGAACCAGTCCGGCTCGTAGAAGCCGCCGCCCCAGACGCGGATCATGTTCATGTTGGCGTCAAACGCTGAGCGCAGCAGGTCCTCGACACCATCAGGCGTCACCCGTGACATCAGCGCGTCGGCCGGGATCCAGTTGGCGCCCCGACAGAAGATCTCGCGGCCATTGACGCGAAAGGCAAAGCGGCTTCCCGCCTCGTCCTTGTCGGTCAGAAGCTCGATCGTGCGAAAGCCGATCTGACGCGTCACCTGCTCCTGTGGCACTTCCACGGTCAGCATCGAAAGGTTCTGCTCGCCGCTGCCGGCCGGCCACCAGCGTTTCGGCTCACTGACGGTAAAGACGTGGGTGATGCGGGTCTCGCCGGTGCCGACGGCGCAATCGAGCCGCTCCCTTTGGCCGTCGAGAGAGAAATGAACCGGGACGATGCCCGGACCATCGGCAAAGAGCGTGACCGTTACCTGCAGATCGACCGAGCCGTCGCCGAGCCAGATCTGCTTTGTCGTCACATGCTCGATGCGGGCGATCTCCAGCCGGCGCAGCGCCAGCGTACCGTAGACACCGAGCGGCGCAATCGCGATGTTCCAGTCCCAGCCGAAATGGCACTGGGGCTTCCTCAGCATGTTGCCGTTGGCGATCGGCGAATTTCCGGGGTGGTAGGGCACGTAGAAGGGCTGCGCCCTCTGCCGGCGTGCACCCTCTGATATCGAGGACGGCAGCACGATGCGGATACGGTTTTCACCGGCGACCAGCGTACGGGAGACATCGGGCCGATGACGGCGGAAGCAATTGTCGGCCTCGAGCACGAGCCGGTCGTTGACGAAGACCGAGGCGACCGTGTCGATGCATTCGAGGTCGAGATACCAGTAGCCGCCGAGATCATCCGCATCGATCGACACTGTGCGCTCGATCACCCAATCCTCGTGCGCCACCCATTGCACGTCATCCTCGTTGCGACCCACATAAGGGTCGTCGATGATGCCGGCCCTTTGCAAAGCCGTGTGCACGTCGCCCGGCAGCGCCATGGTCGTCGCGTGGCTTTTATCGCTGGAAGCGAGCTGCCATTCTCCCGCGAGGTCGAGATAGCAAGCGGTTCGATTCGGGTCCTGGGAGAGCATTTCCATATTCCGTTGATTGCCGGCGAAACTGCCGGCATGCCAGTGTGTCGAAACGCGCCGGATGATGAAAGCCGGCGCGTTTCCCCGTTGTTCAGAGACGATTTTCGCTGACCGCGTCGAAGATCGAGGCGACCGCCATGTCGAAGGAAAGCGTCACCGCCGTTCCCGGCTTGTAGCGGCGCTGGCCGCCGATGCGCACCGACATCGACTGGCCGGCAAGTTTCAGCCAGAGCAGGTTGTCGGCGCCCATCGGCTCCTCGATATCGACGACCGCCTGGTGCGACGGCTGGCCGTTCGGTGCCTCGTCGACACGCACATGCTCCGGCCTCAGGCCAAGGACGACCTTTTGGCCAGATTTGAACGGCCCGCGCGACGGATAGGCCGACACGTCGAAATCGACGCCATTGGCGCGCACGAAGGCCCGCCCATCCTTCAATTGCAGCTCGCCGCGGAAGAAGTTCATCGACGGCGAGCCGATGAAGCCGGCGACGAACAGGTTTTCCGGCGCGTTGTAGATCGTCATCGGATCGGCAAGCTGCTGGATGACACCGCTCTTCATCACCGCGATGCGGTCGGCTAGCGTCAGCGCCTCGATCTGGTCGTGGGTGACGTAGATCATCGTGTTCTTCAGGGACTGATGCAGCCGCTTGATCTCGACGCGCAGTTCCGAACGCAGCTTGGCGTCGAGGTTCGACAGTGGCTCGTCGAACAGGAACACGTCGACATCGCGCACCAGTGCCCGGCCGATCGCCACGCGCTGGCGCTGGCCGCCGGAAAGCTCGGCGGGCTTGCGCTTCAACAGCGGCTGGATCTGCAGGATCTCGGCGGCGCGGCTGACGCGCTTGTCGATCTCGGCCTTTTCGACCTTGGCCACCTTGAGCCCGAAGGAGAGGTTCTTCTCCACCGACATCTGCGGATAGAGCGCGTAGGACTGGAACACCATGCCGATACCACGGTCCTTCGGCTCCTCCCAGGTGACGTTCTTGTTCTTGATGAAGATCTGGCCGTCGCTGACGTCCAGGAGCCCGGCGATGCAGTTGAGCAAGGTCGACTTGCCGCAGCCGGATGAGCCGAGCAGCACCAGGAATTCGCCATCCTTGATGTCGAGGTTGAGCGTGTCGAGCACAGTGACGGCACCGAAGCTCAACGACAGATCCTTGACCGATACGCTGACGTTTTCCATGCCCTTACCCTTTCACTGCGCCGGCGGCGATGCCGCGGACAAAAAGCCGCCCGGAGACGAAGTAGACGAAAAGCGGCACGGCACCGGTGAGGATGGTTGCCGCCATGTTGACGTTGTATTCCTTCACGCCCTGTACCGAATTGACGATGTTGTTGAGCTGGACGGTCATCGGGTAATATTCCGGCCGGGTGAACACCACGCCGAACAGGAAGTCGTTCCAGATGCCGGTCACCTGCAGGATCATCGCCACCACGAAGATCGGCATCGACATCGGCAGCATGATGCGGAAATAGATGGTCCAGAACCCAGCGCCGTCGACGCGCGCCGCCTTGAACAATTCTTCCGGCAGCCCGGCGAAATAGTTGCGGAACAGAAGCGTCAGGATCGGCATGCCGAAGATGGTGTGAACGATGATCAGGCCGGTCAGCGAGCCATAGACGCCGAGCTCGCGCAGCACGATGACGATCGGATAGATCATCACCTGATAGGGGATGAAGGCGCCGACGATCAGGATAGTGAAGAACAGGTCGGCGCCCTTGAAGCGCCAGTTGGCCAGCGCATAGCCGTTGATCGAGGCAATCGCGATCGAGACGATGGTCGAGGGAACGGTGATGCGCACCGAGTTCCAGAAGCCGCGCGAAAGGCCATCGCAGTTGAGGCCGGTGCAGGCGCTCGACCAGGCCTTCACCCAGGGCTCGAAGGTGATTTCGAGCGGCGGCGCGAAGATGTTGCCGAGTCGGATTTCCGGCATGCCCTTCAGCGAGGTCATGACCATGACGTAGAGTGGCAGCAGGTAGTAGAGTGCCACGACAATCAGGGTGCCGTAGACCATGATGTTGCGGCCCGAAAGCGCCCGGCGCGGCTTGCGGCCCCGCGGGCCTGAAAGGGCAACGGAGGTCTTTTCCGCCTCGGGGTCGATACCGGCGGCGATGGCGTTGAAAGCGACGATCTCAGGCACGCTTGCGCCCTCCCCCAAATTCGAGATAGGCCCAGGGCACGATGATGATGGCGACGGTGATGAGCATCATGGTCGAGGCGGCAAATCCCTGGCCGAGATTCTGCGCCTGGAACATGTAGTCGTAGACGTATTTGGCCGGCACTTCCGAGGCGATGCCCGGGCCGCCGCTCGTCTGCGCCACCACGAGATCGTAAACCTTGACGATGCCGCTTGCGATGATGACCAGCGTGGTGATGAAGACGCCGCGCATCATCGGGATGATGACGAAGACATAGGTCTTCCACATCGGAATGCCGTCAACGCGCGACGCCTTCCAGATATCCTCGTCGATCCCACGCAAGCCGGCGAGCATCAGGCACATGACGAGCCCGGTCCCTTGCCACAGCGCCGCGATCAGGATGCCGTAAATGACGATATTGGAATTGTAGAGCGGGTCGAAGGCAAAACTCGTCCAGCCGAGAGAGCGCACCACCGACTGGATGCCGTATTCCGGGTTGAGCAGCCATTGCCACACGAGGCCCGTCACGATGAAGGACAGGGCGAAGGGATAGAGCATGATCGTGCGGAACGTGTTCTCGAAGCGGATCTTCTGGTCCATCAGCGCCGCCAGCAGGAAGCCGATGACCAGGCTGAAAATCAGCGAAAACAAGCCGTAGATCGCCAGGTTCTGCACCGACATCAGCCAGCGCGGCGCGGCCCACAGCCGCTCATACTGGTCGAGGCCAACGAAGGAAAGCCGCGGCAAGAGCTTGGAATTGGTGAAGGAATAGACCACGGTCCAGACCGTGCCGCCGAGGAAAATGACCACGGCCGTCAGGATCATCGGGATCGAGGCCAGCTTCGCATTCAGATTCCGCAGCCACTGGTTCGGCCGACCCGAACCGCGTGTGTGACCCATGTTTCGTTCCTCCGGAACTGCATTGGATTGCCGATGGCAGGCGGCGTCGATGACGAACGGATGTGCCGTCGCTCGAAAACCGCCTCGCCACGTTGAAGCCGTTCTCCCAATACGCCTGCCAGGCAAAGGCACGCTGGTCCGCCTGAACGTGTCGTGCCGAATGGGAGCCTTGGCCGACCCCGCCGAGGGCGGGGCCGACGGATCAAGGAAGCTCCATCAGTCCGCCGAAGCGATGATGTCGGCAAAGCGCTTCTGCGCTTCCTCCGGCGTCATGGAGGGGTTGGCGAAGAACTCGGAGAAGAGATCTTCCTTCTGTTTCTGGCTGTCAGCCGACAGAAGCTGGTCGGTCCACTGGATGACGTTGCCCTTGGCGAGGATGTCCAGGCCCTTCTTCATGCAGTCGTTGGCGGCAGCCAGATCGACATCGCCGCGCACCGGCAGCGAACCCTTCTTCAGGTTGAACGCCACCTGCGTCGCCGGGTTCAGGAGCGTCGATGCCAGCACTTCCTGGGCCTTGGATATCTCCTCATCCTTCAGCACCGGGAAATAGAAAGCGTCGCCGCCCGTCGCGATGACTTCGTTGACGCCGAGGCCCGGCAGGCAGGTGTAATCGGTTCCGGCCTTCTGGCCGGCGAGCTGGAATTCGCCTTGCGCCCAGTCGCCCATGATCTGGCCGCCGGCCTTGCCGGTGATGACCATGTTGGTCGCCTGGTTCCAGTCCTGGACATTGGTGCCCTTGGACATGCGACGCGCGTCATCCGCAGCCTTGAACACCTTGGCAATTTCAGGACCGGCGGCCACTTCCTCGTCCTTGTCGCCAAAGACCTTGAGGAACGTGTCCTTGCCGGCAAGAGCGACGATGAGAACGTCGAAGGCACCGGCCGACTGCCACGGCTGTCCGCCGACGGCGAGCGGCACGATGCCGGCTTTTTCAAGTGCCGGTGCCGCTGCGACAAACTCGTCCCAGTTCTTCGGCACATCGACGCCGGCCTTCTTGAAGGCAGCGTTCGACAGCCAGAGCCACTGCCAGGAATGAATGTTGACCGGCGCGCAATAGACCTTGCCGTCGATGGTGCAGGAATCGAGCAGGCTCGCCGGCCTGATGATCTCTTTCCAGTTCTCCTTGGAGGCGACATCGGTCAGGTCGCGCATCAGCCCAGCCTCGACCAGTTCCTCTGCCTGGCGTCCATGGTTGAATTGCGTGGCACCCATCGGATCGCCACCGGTCAGGCGGCTGACCATGATCGGCCGCGCCGTGCTGCCGGCGCCGGCAATGGCACCGTCAACCCAGTGATTTCCGGTGGCATCGAACGCTTTTGCAAGCTCGGCGACCGCAGCAGCCTCCCCGCCCGACGTCCACCAATGCGTCACCTCGAGATCGGTTGCGTTTGCTGCACCAAATGGCAGCGCCACCGTCACCGCCAAAGCGGCCGCGAAAGAACGTAAATTCATGAGTCTCCTCCCTCACTGTAACGTTACCGTAAAAAACTTAGAGGAAACGATCCCGGTCCGCAACTCCCACCCCAATGAATTTAAACAGAAACATTTTCTGCAATCTACAGGCGTACTTTCGGACATCAAAGAGACGTGAACTGATCACGGGCAAGACCATGAAGATCCGGCATAGCGGGTTGATAACGCGCTGATTTTGATATTTTTTGTGCAGAAATGCTGGTATTTTGCTGCATATGCTCTCTCGCAGACGCAAAAAGCCCGCTGCAACACAGCACACTCAACCAGAGTGTTTCATTCACCGCAGCGCAGCAACGAAAATGCTCGACAGCGCTACTGTATCGTTACAGATTTGCCTCGGTGCCGTACGCCCATAGCAGGATAGCTCCCCGTCACATTTCGTATATAAGGCGGGAAGTGACGCTAAATGGGGCGGCGGGCGGCAACGGCAAGGGCGAGCGGGTGACAGCGATGGACAGCAAGACGAAAAACAGACCGCTGACGCCGCCGCCGGATGGCGGCAGGCCCACGCTGAAGACGATCGCCTTCATGACCGGGCTCGGCATCACCACCGTCTCGCGCGCCTTGAAGGATGCGCCCGATATCGGCGCCGAAACCAAGGAGCGCGTGCGCCTCGTCGCCAAGCAGATCGGCTACCAGCCGAACCGCGCCGGGGTGCGCCTGAGAACCGGCAAGACCAATGTCATCAGCCTGGTACTGACATTGGAAGAAGAAATCATGGGCATCACCAGCCCCATGGTCGTCGGCATCACCGAGGTTCTCGCCGGCACCCCCTATCATCTGGTGGTCACGCCCTATAGCGCTACCAAGGATGCGCTGGCGCCGATCCGCTATATCCTCGACACCGGCGCGGCCGACGGCGTGATCATTTCGCGCACCGAGCCGCACGACCCGCGCGTGGCGCTTCTGACGGAGCGCGGCCTGCCCTTCGTCACCCACGGCCGCACCGAGATGGGCGTCGTCCACCCCTATCACGACTTCGACAACGAGCGTTTTGCCTATGAGGCCGTGCGCGAGCTGGTGGAGCGCGGCCGCAAGCGCCTGGTGCTGCTGGAGCCGCCGCCGCACCTGACCTTCTATTCGCACATGCGCGCCGGCTTCGAGCGCGGCCTTCGCGATTTCCAGGCGGATGCGGTCAGCTTCCACCACATCAATATCGATCACACGCTGGTCGAGATCCGCGACGCCTTCGAGACGCTGATGCGCTCGGACAATCCGCCTGACGGCATCGTGTCGGGCAGCGGCTCCGGCGCGATCGCACTGATCGCCGGCCTTGAGGCCGCCAACAGGACACTCGGCAAGGATGCCGACATGGTGTCCAAGGTGCCGAGCGATTTCCTGCGCTGGCTTCGCCCCGAAGTGGTGACCATGTACGAGGACATCCGGGTTGCCGGGCGCGAACTCGCCAAGGCGGTGATCGGCCATATCGACGGCCAGCCGTCCGAAACGCTGCAGAGCCTCAGTCAGCCGGAGCTTCAGTCCGCCGTGCCGGTATCGATCAAACGGTAGGAACAGGGCAGTCCAGGTCACCGTCGGTGCATTTCAGGTAAACCTTGAGGTTTTCGATACGGACTTTGGTCATGCCATCACGGCACGAGTTGAAAATGAACGAATACAAGCTGCCCGTGACCACGGAACTCGAAAAGTTGCACTCGGCATCGCGGAACGCCACCCACGCCCTCTGCGCTGTTAGCAGCAGCCTTGTGGTGTCTGCGTCGTCCTTTAGTCGTGCCTCGATCTGCTTGTAGAGAGTGTTCAGTTCGGTGTCGGATTTGTCATAGGCCTTCCCGGCGCATATGTTCATGTCCGCTTGGTTCGTCAGGTCGCCGCAGCTTTGCTCCGCATATGCCGACGTGGACGTTGCCAAGACCAGGGCGGCAGTCAACAATGAAGCCTTCATGGAACTCAGTCTCCGTTTTTGAAACGACTCTGTTTCGCGCTTGGAACGAATAAATCCCTTACTGCAATTGGCCGTCTTATCAGCAACGGCGCACCGGGCGCGCTGCCGCCGCCGTTATCCGCAGCTCTCATGACAGTCTGATCATGGGCGCTCTCTTCGGTTTCATCGGCGATTCAATCACCGGTCGCACCAAGGACGGCCGTCTACTGCATACTGGTCTTCCTGCTCGATACAACCGTGTGAATAGATGGGGATCGATGACCAAACGAAACGGGGCGACCTACCGCATGTTGCCTTAAATCGCATTCGATTTAAGGATAAAAACATGCAGCAATTCAAAGTGCTACAGCGCCGCGCGTCTAATAGAATACGCAGCCGGCGGCTGCATGGTACCGGCCCCGTTCCCGGTCGAAA
>NZ_MOAI01000030.1:0-85373 GCF_001976035.1 Ensifer sp. 1H6
GGTTTACGCACCGGATAAACCGCATAGCGGTTTACCGAGATGGCGCGGGGTGGAGCAGCCCGGTAGCTCGTCAGGCTCATAACCTGAAGGCCGCAGGTTCAAATCCTGCCCCCGCAACCAAATCAAAAAAAAAAGCCCGCGAGACCGAAAGGTCCGCGGGCTTTTTGGCGTTCAGGGGCAAAGAAAACAAAACCGGCTAACCGCCAAACTCGCCCAAAACAAAGTCCAGGAAAACACGGACCTTCAAGGGCAAATGAATGCGAGACGCGTAAACCGCATACACGTGCGTCAACGGCAAAGGCTCGAACCAGCATCGTCTTGGAAGAGGGCGTCGGTTCTGACGGTTTTGACGGTCGCATCAGGCGCCGTAACATGGCGAGGATCCGGCATAGAGCATTTCTAGGAAAAGTGCGAAGCGGTTTCCGTGAGGAAATGCGTAAAACAAAGAGATAGAGCGTTTGCGCGGTTCCGTCTAAATCGGAAGCCCCCTGGGATGTCGCTCTGATGAGCCAGGATGCGACCCGGCCTTGAAGGCGTCGGCGGCCACGCACCGGCGGCCGCACAAATCAACTCACTGTAAAATCTTGCACCGCTCAGCCTGTTGGACAGAGAAAACGCGTCAGCAGCAGGTGCAGCATCGGCGCCTCTTCCAGCGGCTTAAAACCCGGATCGACGGCGATGCGCCCGAAGATGCCGTCGATGATCGCTGCAATCCAGCGTGCGCCGCCCTCGGGATCGATGGCGGCATCGATCTGTCCGCGTTCATGCGCCGCTTTGATCACAGTGGCAAGGGCGGTGCGCAGGTCAGCGTCATTCGCCGCCACCAGTTCGCCGATGCGTTCGTCGCGCGTGGCCTCGGCGGCGATCTCCAGCGCCAGGCTGGAAAAGACCGGATCGGCCGCCAGCCGCAGGACAACGTCCATAAAACCCAGAAGGGCGGCAAAAAGATCCGACGCTTCATGGAGTTCACGGAAAAACTCCGCCGTTTCTTGACGTTCGACCTCCACGATCGCGGCGATGATGGCGTGTTTGGTCGGAAAGTAATGGAAGAGATTGCCCGGGCTCATGCCTGCCTCGGCGCAGATTTCCGCAGTCGAAGTGCCGTGGAATCCCTTACGGGCAAAACAGACGATTGCGGCGTCGAGGATGACTTGCCGCCTTGCGGCATGTTTTTCCGGGTCGATCTTGCGCATCGTGCCTGCTCCCAGTGGCCATCATTCTTTAATAGACTGATCGATCTCATATGCGATGCGGGTCTTGCAGAGTCAATAGAAGCGGTCTGGTGCCAAGAGCGCCATGTTCCGGCAATGCTTGCATGCGATCGCCTTACTATTGACGTGTTCAGCTGATGGAATTAGTAGATTGACTAATCGAAGAAATAATTCCTTCTGAACGCGATAATCAGGGACCTGTCGACGCGATGCGATCCTCAAGAGGATTGGTCGACATCCATTCCCGTCAGCGAAAGCCAACCAGAATGAGACGTTCCCCAGTTCTGAGCGCAGCAATTGCCACGTTCCTGCTTGCTGCCACTGCAGGCGAGCTGCTTGCCAACGAGGCTGCCGCATCGGTGGGCGCCGATGTCGCAGCCGCAACCCGCACCGTCTCGACGCTTGTGGCCGACAGGCAGCCACAGAAATGGATGCGGTCCTTTGCCGGCATCTTCGTCGCACGCGAAGAAATCGCCGTCGGCACGACGTTGACCGAGCAGCGGATCGCCAAGGTCGAGGTCGAGGTCGGCGATCGAGTGGTCGCCGGCCAGGTTCTTGCCCGACTGGAAACCGAGATGCTGGAAAACCTCCTGCGGGAAGCCGAAGGGCGCGTCGCCCGCACCAGTGCGGCGGTTGCTCAACAGGAAGAGACCGTTCGACAGGAAGAAAAGAAGCTCGACCGTGCACGCCAACTGCGGCACCTGAAAGCCGAGACTTTCCTTGAAGAGCGTGTTTCGGCAGTGGCCATCGCGCACGAGGCGGTCAAAGTCGCCCGCGCCGAGGACGCACAGGCTCAGGCGCTCCAGGCGGAGGCGCGGCGCAAGCTCGAACGCGCCGTGATCGTCGCCCCTTCCACCGGCATCGTTTCCGAGCGCCTTGCCCGCGCCGGTGCATTGGCCGGAACGGAACCGCTGATGCGGCTGATCCGTGACGGCGAGATCGAGCTTGCCGCTGAAATACCGGAAAGCGAGCTGCCCCTGCTTGCTGTCGGTCAGCAGGTGAAGGTCAAGCTTTCCGGACGCACGGACACGATCGAGGGTCATGTCCGGGTGATCAATCCGAAGATCGATAGCGAGACACGACTTGGCACGGCCAAGATTGCGCTCATGACCGACAAGCCGCCCTATGCCGGAACGTTCGGCCGCGCGGAAATCGTTGTTGCGGAACGTCCGGCCATCATGGTCGACGATTCCGCGCTGCTTTACGGCACGCCGGACGGAATGCCCTCAGTGTTCATTGTCGAGGACGGCAAGGTCAAGCGCAAGACCGTCCAGGCCGGGATGCGCCAGAACGGCAAGGTGGAGATCGTGTCGGGGCTAAATACCGGCGAACGCGTTGTTGCCAAGGCCGGCGTCTCTCTTCGTGAGGGTGAGGCCGTTGCCACCAAAGACATTGAACCCGCTCAGGCAGGCGCGCAGAAATGACCAGCAATATATCCGCCTGGGCGATCCGAAAGCCCGTACCGACGCTCGTCCTGTTCGTTGTTCTGACCCTTGTCGGCATCGCCTCGTTCCTGCGTCTGCCCGTCAACGCCAATCCGAGCGTGTCGTTTCCCGTCGTCACCGTGACAATCACCCAGCCGAGCGCCCAGCCGGCGGAAATGGAGACGCAGGTCACGCGGCGCGTCGAGGGGGTGGCCGCCGGCTTGGTCGGCGTCAACCACATTCGCTCGACGGTTACCAACGGTGTCTCGACAACGACGGTCGAGTTCAAGATCGGCACGGACCCTGACCGTGCCGCCAACGACGTGCGCGAAGCGGTCGCCCAGATCCGCTCCGATCTGCCGCAGTCGATCCAGGAACCGGTGGTCTCGCGCCTCGACGTTGATGGCAGCGCCATCATCTACTACACCGTGCGCGCACCCAACATGTCCGCGGTCGAGCTGTCGTGGTTCGTGGACGATACCTTGAACAGCGAGCTTCTGACGCTTCCGGGCGTCCAGAAGGTTCAGCGTCTCGGTGGCGTCAGCCGCGAAGTTCGCGTTTCCTTGGATCCGGAGCGCCTGCTGGCGCTTGGCGTGACGGCCGACCAGGTCAACACCGCGATGCGCGAGCTCAATACCAATGTCCCGAGCGGGCGTGGCGAGATCGGCGGGCGCGAGCAGTCGATCCGAACGATTGGCAGCGCCACCTCCGTCGAGGAGCTTTCGCGCCTGTCGATACCGATTTCGGGCGGCCGTTGGGTCCAGCTTTCGGATGTGGCGAAAATCGAGGACACCTCGTCCGAACCACGCAATTTTGCCCGGCTCGACGGCGAGCCGGTCGTCAGCTTCTCGGTGTCGCGCAGCAAGGGCGCGAGCGACACGGTGGTTGCCGATCGCGTTGCCACGCGGCTTGTGGAAATCCAGGCGCGTACACCCGGCGTCGAGATCAAGGAGTTGATCTCGCTGGTCGAGTACACCAAGGACAGCTACGACGCGGCGGTGACGGCGCTGCTCGAAGGGGCGGCGCTGACCGTCGTGGTCGTGTTCGCGTTCCTGCGCAATTGGCGGGCAACACTGATCTCGGCGCTGGCCATGCCGCTATCGATCCTGCCGACCTTCATGGTCATGGATCTGCTCGGCTTCACCTTGAACAGCATCAGTCTGCTGGCGCTGACGCTCGTCATCGGCATTCTGGTCGATGACGCCATCGTCGAGATCGAGAATATCGAGCGGCACGTGGACATGGGCAAACGGCCGTTCCTTGCCGCGATCGATGCCGCCGATGCGATCGGGCTGGCGATCGTGGCGACGACGCTGACGATCGTGGCGGTGTTTGCGCCCGTCAGCTTCATCGGCGGCGCCGTCGGACAATATTTCAAGCAGTTCGGCCTGACGGTCGCCATCGCTGTCCTGTTCTCGCTGGCGGTCGCCCGCCTGCTGACGCCGCTGATGGCGGCCTATCTGCTTCGTCCGAAGGCGGGGCATGGCCATGAGGTCAAGCGCTCGCGCATCGCCGATACCTATGTCCGGATGCTCGGCTGGACGCTCGATCATCGCAAGACGGCGCTTTCCATCGTTGCCCTGATCTTCGTCGGTTCGATCGCGCTCCTGACCATGTTGCCGACCGGCTTCATACCGGGGAGCGACAGCAACCTCTCGACCTTGAAGGTCACTCTGCCGCCGGGCACGCGGCTCGAGGAAACGGCGCGTGTTTCGGATGAGCTGACGCGCAAGATCAAAGCGCGGCCGGAGGTCGACAGCGCGCTTGCGACTGCCGACAGCCTCAACCGGGTCGACCTGCTGATCAAGCTTCGTCCGCGCAAGGAGCGTGCGCTCGGCCGCAAGGCGTTCGAGCTTTCTTTGCGGCCGCTGCTTGCGGAGACGCCGGATATCCAGGCGACCTTTGCGTCCGACCAGGGCGCCAAGGATC
This sequence comes from Ensifer sp. 1H6, assembly GCF_001976035.1. Classification (NCBI taxonomy): domain Bacteria; kingdom Pseudomonadati; phylum Pseudomonadota; class Alphaproteobacteria; order Hyphomicrobiales; family Rhizobiaceae; genus Ensifer; species Ensifer sp. 1H6. The sequence continues at coordinate 4,565 of NZ_MOAI01000030.1, forward strand.
TGTCGATCTATCTGACCAGTGATGACGCGGAGGCATTGACCCAGGCCGTGCGCCAGCTCGAAAACGAGATGCGGGCGATGCCGGGCCTTGTCAACGTCCAGTCGACCGAGCCCTTGCTGTCGCCTGAGCTGTTGGTGAAGCCTCGCCTCGACGAGGCTGCCCGGCTTGGCGTCTCGGTAACGTCGATCGGCACGGTCGCGCGCATTGCCACGATGGGCGATAGCGAAAGCAATTCGGCACGGTTCAATCTCGGCAACCGGCAGGTGCCAATCCGGGTGATGCTCGACGAAACCGCGCGGGCGGATTTCGACACGTTGCGAAATTTGCGCGTCGGCACCAACTCCGGCAAGCTGGTGCCGCTGACATCGGTGGCTGACATTTCCTTTGGCGCGGAGGAGGGCAGCGTCGAACGCCTCAACCGCAAACGCCTGATGGCGGTGGAGGCCAATCTGAACGGCATCACGCTTGGCACGGCATTCGAGGCAGTTTCAGCCCTGCCGGCCATGACCAAGATGCCGGCGGGGGTTTCGCAGGCCAGTTACGGCGAAGCCGAATACATGTCGGAAATGTTTCGCAATTTCGCGCTTGCTCTGCTTGCCGGCATCCTGATGGTCACCGCGGTGCTCGTGCTCCTATTCAAGGACTTCCTGCAGCCGATCACCATCCTGATTGCCCTGCCGTTGTCGATCGGCGGCGCTGCGCTGGCACTCATCCTGTTTGGGGCGGCGCTCGATCTGTCCTCGACCATCGGTATCCTGATGCTGATGGGCATCGTCTGCAAGAACTCGATCCTGCTGGTCGACCATGCGATCGTCTGCCGCAAGGAAGGGGCGGACCGGCGAACGGCCTTGCTGACGGCGGGCACGACCCGTGCACGGCCGATCATCATGACGACGATCGCCATGGTCGCCGGCATGGTGCCGGCGGCGATCGGCGTTGGTGCGGATGCAGCCTTCCGCGCGCCGATGGCGATCGCCGTGATCGGCGGCTTGATCACATCGACGATGCTGAGCCTCGTCTTCGTGCCGGTGATGTTCACGGTGATGGATGATGTCAGCGTTCGCCTGGGGCGCCGGCTGAAGCGGCTGTCATCGGTAACAGATGAGGACAAGATCGCTGATGCCGCGCGCAAAGGCCGCCCGCTCGCATCTGGCTCTTCCCATTGAGCCGACCGGCCTATTCGAAATAGTTGACGAGCCGCGTTTCGCCGACGGCGTGAACGCGGCAGTCGACGTCGAAGATCGCCTGCAGGCGCGACGGCTCGATCATCTCCTTCGGTGCGCCCTCGAAGGCGAGCTTGCCGTCGCGCATGGCGACGATGCGATCCGAATAGGCGGAGGCGAAGTTGATGTCGTGCAGCACGACGACAACGGTCTTGGCGAAATCGTCGGCCAGGCGCCGCAGCAGCTTCATCGTCTCGACGGCATGTTTCATGTCGAGATTGTTGAGCGGCTCGTCGAACAGCATGTAATCGGTATCCTGGCAGAGCACCATGGCGATGAAGGCGCGCTGGCGCTGGCCGCCCGATAGCTCGTCGAGGAACCGGTGTTCCAGGAAGTGCAGGCCAACATAGGCGATCGAGCGCTCGATATGCTCGACGTCAACCGCCGTCAGGCGACCCTTCGAATAGGGATAGCGGCCGAAGGCGACGAGATCGCGCACACTGAGGCGCGCGGTGATGTGGTTGTCCTGGCGCATGATCGACAGGCGCCGGGCGAGCACGTCGCCGGCGGTCCTGCTGACATCGAGCCCGTCGACCAGAACCTGTCCCTCATCCATTGGTATCAGCCGGCTGACGATCGACAGCAGCGTCGATTTGCCGGCGCCGTTCGGGCCGATGATCGAAGTGAGGCCGCCGGCCGGCAAGGTCATCGAGACCCGGTCGACGACCGCATTGCTGCCATAGGATTTGGTCACGTCGCGGATTTCGATCATCGGGCGGAGCCTCGAACAAGCAGGAAGATGAAGACAAGACCACCGACAAATTCGATGACGATGCTGAGCGCGGTGTTGAAAGCGAACAGCCGCTCCAGGATCACCTGGCCGCCGACGAGCGTGACGATGGCCAGGCACACGGCAATCGGCAGCACGAAGCGATGGCTGGCCGTCGGGGTGATCTGCCAGGCGAGGCTGGCGACCAGAAGACCGAAGAACGTCACCGGGCCGACAAGCGCGGTGGAGACGGAAACGAGAACGGCGATGAGCACGAGCAGGATGGTAAGGGTGCGGTGATGGTCGACACCGAGCCCGATGGCGCTTTCGCGGCCGAGTGACAGCACGTCGAAGGTTGGGAACAGCCGCCAGAGAACGAAGGTAACTGCTGCGACGGCGACGGCGGAAATGCCGAGAAGGTCGGCGTTGACCGTGTTGAAGCTGGCAAACAGCCGGTCCTGTAGCACCACGAATTCGTTGGGATCGAGGATCCGCTGCAGGAAGGACGAAAGGCTGCGAAACAGCCCGCCGAGGATGATGCCGACCAGCATCAGGAGATGCAGGCTGCGGGTGCCTCCGGAAAACAGCGCCCGGAACAGGAGTACGGAAAAACCGACCATCGCCGCGGCTTCGATGATGAACTGAAACCGCGGGTCGACGGCGGTGGCGCCGGCGGCTCCGAGGAAGAACACCATGACCGTCTGCAGCAGCGCATACATCGCATCGAAGCCGATGATCGATGGCGTCAGGATGCGGTTGCCGGAGATCGTCTGGAACAGGATGGTCGAGACGGCGATCGCATAGGCGACGAGAACCATGCCCGCAAGTTTGGTGCCGCGGAAGGAGAGGATGAAGGCCCAGCTTCCCCTGGCACCGAGTGTCATGAAGGCCAGCATCGACAGGAGCGCGAGCATAGCTGTGACGAGCAGCATGCCGGAGGGTGAAACCCTTTTAATGTCAGCCTGCATGGGCGCGCCTCGAAAGCAGCAGATAGAGGAAGACGACGCTGCCGACGACGCCCATGACCGTTCCGACCGGGATCTCGTAGGGCGCAATCACGATGCGGCCGACGATGTCGCAGGCGAGCACCAGCCCGGCCCCGGTTGCGGCGATCAACGGCAGGGTGCGCCTGAGATTGTCGCCGACCAAGAGGCTGATGATGTTCGGCACAATCAGTCCGAGGAACGGCACCATGCCGACGGTGGCAACGACCGTGGCCGTCACCATCGAAACGATGCCAAGGCCGAGCGTCACCACCTTGTTGAAGTCGAGGCCGACATTGCGGGCGATCTCCTCGCCCATGCCGATGACGGTAAAACGGGCAGCGGTGACATAGGCGATCAACGTCAGAACAAGTGCGATCCACAGCAACTCGTAACGACCGCGCAGTACGCCGGAGAAATCGCCTGACATCCACGCCCCCATCGACTGCATCATGTCGTAGCGATAGGCAACGAAGGTGGTGACGGCGCTGATGACGCCGCCGAGCATGATGCCGACCAGTGGCACCATCAGCGCCGAGCGCAACGGGATCTGGCGCAGGATTTTTAGAAACAACGCCGTACCGGCGAGCGCGGTGAGCGCCGCGACGCCCATCTTGGCGGCGACCGGCAGAGTGGGCGCAAAGATCATCGTCAGCAGCATGCCAAGGGCGGCGGATTCGGCGGTGCCTGCGGTCGATGGTTCGACGAAGCGGTTGCGGGCGAGCATCTGCATGATGGTGCCGGCGACGGCGAGACCGGTTCCGGCGAGCATCAGTGCGAGTGTGCGCGGCACCCGGCTTTCGACGATTAACAGCCAGCCGCGACCATCGCTCTCAAGTCCTGAAGCGAGGCTGCCGACGCCGGTCATGACGCTGATGACGGCAAGCACAAAGATGACGGGAACGGCAATCAGAAGTGGTTTCATCGATCGGTCTTTAGGCGCGCCGGCGTTTTGGTGAATGGCTCTTCTTTGTCGACTTGTTGCCGTTCATTCTTCCGTCGCCTCCAAGCAGCTTGGGACAGGTTTTGTTTGCGTCTTTCCCGGCACCGCTAAAAGCTTGCCCCGCCCAGCGCCGGATTGGAGCTGAGCTTCATTCATATATATGACATGGCTAGTCAAGTTTCGTCGCATCCGCTGCGGCAGTTCGCTCGACGTCGCCGATGCCAGCGCAGGCTGGCCTGTGGATCGGTCCAGGACATTTTTGGTGGCGCTCGCACACGTTCATGGGCCGCGGTTTGGCGCACGGCATTTGCAAGGACGGCAAACGGCCTTGTTGCCCTCTTTGGAAAATCGCGCTAGGACGATCGAAAAGATGAGGGAAAAAGTCATGAATATATCTCTGTTTTCTAATGGTCTTCGTAGTGTTGCAGTCGCTGCCGTCCTGGCTCTGGCGCCTGCCGCAAGCGCTGAAACGTTGAAGATCGAGCACAGCAGCGGTACGACGGATGTCGAAAAGAATCCGAAGACCGTGCTGGTTTATGACTTCGGAATGCTGGAAACGCTAGACATGCTCGGCATTCCCGTGGCGGGCGTTCCCGGCTCTGCGATCCCGCCGTCACTCGAAAAATACAAGTCCGACACCTATCCGAAGATCGGCACGCTGTTCGAGCCCGACTACGAGGCGGTCAATGCCGCCGAACCGGATTTGATCATCGTCGGTGGTCGTTCGCAGTCGAAATATGCCGAGCTTGCCAAGCTCGCGCCGACCATCGACCTCACCTCCGACGACAAGGATCTGATCGGCAGCGTCAAGAAGAACGCCGCTATTCTCGGCCTCATCTTCGGCAAGGAAGCGGAGATCAAGGCAGCTTCGGAGAAACTCGACGCCTCGATCGAAAAGCTGCAGGGTGTTGCCAAGGGTGCCGGCACCGGCCTCGTGCTGCTGACGACCGGCGGCAAGATCAGCGCCTATGGCAAGGGTTCGCGGTTCGGCGAAATCCACGACATCTTCGGTGTGGAACCGGCTGATCCGAAGCTGCAGGTCGCGACGCATGGCCAGGCCGTTTCCTACGAATATATCCTCGAGACCAATCCGGACTGGATCTTCGTCGTCGACCGCGACGCGGCGATCGGCCAGGAAGGCCAGCCGGCCGCAGCGCTGCTCGACAACGAGCTGGTGCGCCAGACCAAGGCCTGGAAGAACGAGCGGGTCGTCTATCTCGATTCCGCCAAGCTCTACCTGACGAGTTCGGGCCTGAAGTCCGAGCAGGATATCGTCGATCAGCTCACCGAAGCACTGAGCAAGAAGTAGGCTTGAGGTTCCGATAAGGGCGGTAGGAGCAATCATGGCGCCTTTTCTCTTTCATTGGCCTGCCCACCGACCCCATGCAGTGTGGAGAAGAACATGTTGAAAGCCACGAGCGGTATTACCACCGCGCGCGCGTCGCAATACCTGCAGCAGCTGTCCAAGCATTTCGCCCACAAGACGACGGTCGAATATACCGAGACGGATTCTGTGGCGACGATAGGGGCGAGCACCGCGCGCATGACGGCGCGCGGCGATCAGCTATCTTTCGTCGCGGAATCACCGGATGCCGAGGCGCTGGCGGAATGTAAGGACGTCATCGAACGCCACATCATCCGCTTCGCATTTCGCGAGGAGCTGACGTCGCTCGACTGGTCCGAAACCGCCGAGTGAGCGGTCGGCCACCTCGCAATCGATATATTTAATGCTTGATCCGTGAACCTGTTTCGCCCGGCCTGTTCGATCGCGACTGCAGGTGCGCCGATATGCCTGATGGCAGGGACGGCTGAAGCAGGGGTGGCGCGGTCGGCAGGCGCACGGATGCATCAAGCGCTCGTTTCGGCGACACCAACACTCTCTGCGGCGGCGGGATCGATACCGGCGTTTGCTCCGGTTCGGGAACCTCGTCCTGCTGCGGCGTTTGCAGGGCTGCCTTCAGACGTATGACGGCTTCCTGCGCCTTGAGCTTGCAGCGCACATGATCCGGATCGTCGGAAAGGATATCCTCGAAGCTGCTGAAGATGCTGAGGGCCTCTTCGCCTCGGCCCGTCGCGCAGAGGGCGACGCCGAGCTTGTAGCGCACGAGGCTTACGAGCGGATGGCGGGCCAGCAGGGCCTCGAAGGTCTCGGCCGCTTCAGCGTAGTGCCCTTGCGCCATCTGGCTGTCGCCGAGCCGATGCTGGATCTTGCCAGCGCCCGGCATCGTTGCAAGCAGGCTTCTGTAAAGATATTCGGCCTCGTCGTGCTCGCCCTTGTCGTCGAAAAGCTGGGCGAGGCCGTAGCGAGCCCGGGTGTGTGTCGGCACGGTGTGGATGACCTGCCGGTAGCCGGGTTCCGCCTTGTCCAGTCGCCCCTGGCTGTGCAGTTCCACCGCGCGCTCGTAGACATGTTCGATGCTGCGCGGGTTGAGGCAGTTGCGCAGATTGCGGCCTGATCGCGTTTTGACACGCATGCTGCGAATGCGGCGCTCTTCAACCCCGAAGGAATATTTGTAGGCTTCGTTGCCGCGCAGGAAATCGTAGACCCGATATCCCCAGGCGATCGCATTGCGAATGGCAAAGCCGTGCAGCAGAAGCCCCGGGGAAGGGGTCGTCCACGTCTCGTCGCGGCCGGTGATGTAGAACAGGACGGTCTTCTTCTGCCGGTCGAGCAGATTGGCAAGCACGCCGAGCGGCTGGTCCTGATACCACAGAACGGGAACATCGAGCGCGCCCTGGTTAAAGGCGTCCAGCAGCATCTCACGTGTGAACGTGATTAGCCGATCGACCTTGCTGCCTTTGCGCTCTGCCCATTTGATGCGCCACAGCCGGAACAGCGTGTCGAGGTCTCTTTCGATCGTGTCTTTTGTCGCGTGGGTAATGCGGTAATCGGGTGATGCCTCGACCATCCGCATGAAGCGACGCAGCTTCTGCCGCGTCTGGGCGCTCATATGCGTGGCGAGATAGTCCTCCCAGCTTTCGGGCAGGTTCACATAGGGGCAGATCGTATTGTCGATATTGTCGGGATTGCTGCGCTCGTTGCTGGTCTGGACGAACTGGTCTTCGGGAAAGGCGCCGAGCAGACGATCGAGCCGCGAAGAGGCCGTAGAGAAATAATCGAACGTGAGGGTCGTCCAGTTCTCCTTGCCGATGTGGGCAGAAAAGGTATCGGCCGCAGCATCCTCCAGGCCGGGCCGGCACAGGAAGCCGGTATAGTCGGCGCCATAGTTGCCGGCCATCCGGATCTCGTCGCAGAAAAGCTTGGTCGTGTCGTCCTGGTAGGTCGACACTTTCAATGGCAGGAAGGCGCAATACCGCCCATCGTCTTCCTGCTTGAGGGCAAGAATGAACCAGCGGTGTCGGTGCGACAGATATTTCTGCAGCCACTCCCAGGAAAGAAATAGATGAGCTTCCGGGTCTTCTAGGTAGATCAGATCCCAATCTTCGCGAACTTTCTCAAAATATTCTAAAGTATCAATAATATCTATTTTCATAACGCCCTCTTACGCAACTGAGAAGTATTTTTAGTTTAGCGTATTTCAAGCCAGAATTTCTTCGAAACAACTTTAGCTTATAGTCAATATTTAGCCATTATATACCAAGGATATTATCCGAATGCAGGATGTCGCCTGCCGGCTGTGGCAATCTCGTCTAGATCGAACGCTCGTCGAAGTTCGGCCGTGAGCGAATGAAGGCCCAGAGGCTCTTGCTGATTTCGGTGATCTCCTGGATGGCGGCTTCGAGCCGCTCCAGTTCCCGGGCGTCCAGTTGCTCGACCTTGCCGTAGCGAATGTCCTTGTCGCCCTCGACCAGGCGCATCAGCTGTGTACTGGAGATCTCGCCCTGCTCGTCGAAGGAATAGATGCAGTGATTGTATTTGTTGCGCATCTTCGACTGCTGTTTCAGCCGGTCCATGATCGAAAGAACGCTGTCGCGCGTGTCGACCGGCGTGACCGGCAGCTTGGCCAGGCGCTCGGTCAGATCGATGCGGGCGCGCGTCGTGTTCAAGGTCAGAAAGACCACGATCGCCCGCTCCTTGTCGACATTCAACAGGTGGGCGATGATATAGATCAGCAGGCTTTCGGTATTGGTCCAGACATAGTTGAGGCGGCCGACAAGCAGAAGCACCTCGTGTATCGCTGCCATCGAACGTCTCCTCTGTGCGCCATCGATGACGCGCTGCCATTGCCGGCGCAAACCATTTTGACGGAAATGACCGAGCCTTCAAGGCGTTGGCAGATTGCTGGTGAAACAGCGAAAGCTGCCGCCCCATTCTGCTTAGCCCCTTCGTCATCCCCACCCCCCGTACTTCGCCTCAGGTTTCCTTGAAGGCGCGTGACATGCTGTCGGTGATCGGCTTTGTCAGATACTCGAAGAACGTGCGCTCCGACGTCGTGATCAACACTTCCGCCGGCATGCCCGGCACCGGATGGAAGCCGTGGATGCGGTGGATCTCGCTGACGGGAACCTCGACGCGGACGATATAGACATCGCGCTGCTGGCCGCCGCTCACTTCTTCAACCGAGTCCGCCGAGACGTAGAAGACCTTGCCGCTCAGCACCGGAGTCGTGCGGCGGTTGAGCGCCGAGAGACGGATGGTCGCATCCTCGCCCACCCGCAACTGATCGATCGAGGTTCGCAGCACCTGCGCTTCGATGATCAGCGGCACATTGGCCGGCAGGATTTCCATGATCGGCTTGCCGGTCGCGATCACCCCTCCGGCGGTATGGAAATAGCTGCGCACCACTGTGCCGTCGACGGGCGAACGGATGGTGGCGCGGCCGAGAACTTCGCTTGCCTCGCGCAACTGCTCGCGCACGCCATCGAGATCGGCTTCTGCGGCCTCAAGCCCATCGAGCGCCGCCTGCTTGTTGGCGTTGACGGCAATGACCGCCTCCTGGCGATAGCGGTCGATCTGCGACAGGCTCTCCTTGACCTCGGCGTCGAGCCTGCCGATCTCGCCCATCGCATCGGCCGCGGCGCGGTCGAGCGCCATCAGTTCGGATTTCTTGGTCAGTCCACCTTGGACAAGCTTGCTCTTGGCGTCCCGCTCCTCGTTGAGGATATCCAGCTGCTTGTTGAACGATTCCTGCTGGCGCTGGTAGCCCTGGGCTCGGAACTCCAGCGACCTGATGTTCTGGTCGATGAGGTTCAGCTGGTCGTCGAGCTTGATCTTCTTGCTGTGAAAATTGACGTTCTGGCTCTCGATGATCGCGTGGATATCCGGATCGCTGGCCTCGTTCTTGACGATGTCGGGGATCTTGAATGTATCGCTGCCCATGGCTTCGGCACGCAGCCGTGCGACCACCGCCTCGAGACGCAGGCGTTTGAGGTTGAGGGCGCGCTCGTTGGCGCGCGACGGCGTCTGGTCGAGCTTGACCAGGATATCGCCGGTCTTGACCTTGTCGCCTTCGGCCACCAGCATCTGCTCGATGATGCCGCCTTCGAGGTGCTGAATGATCTTGTTGTTGCCGTTGGCGACGAAACTGCCCTGGGCGATAATTGCCGCTGCCAGAGGGGCTGCGAAGGCCCAGTAGCCGAAGCCGCCGAATGAAGCGACGATCAACGCGAGGCCGACCATGCTGTGCAGCTTGATCGATCGCGGCACCTCCGAGTACCACTCGACGGCATGTTCTTCGGCGGCATTCTTCTTCTCGCGGCTCATGGTCATTCTCCGGCGATACGGGGTGCGGACTTTTCGTCCTTCGGCTTGGCGCCGATGGCTGCAAGCACGTCATTGCGCGCACCGAACATGGCAACGGTTCCCTCGTTCAGAAGCATGATCTTGTCGACGCATTGCAGCAAGGAGGGACGCTGGGTGATGGTCACGGTGGTGATGCCCTGCTTCTTGGCATGCACCAGTGCGCGGGCAAGCGCTGCCTCACCATTGGTGTCGAGATTGGAATTGGGCTCGTCCAGCACCACGAATTTTGGGTTGCCGAAGAAGGCGCGTGCCAGCGCAATGCGTTGCTTCTGGCCCCCCGAGAGCGGCGCACCGTCCGCAGCGACGATCGTCTCGTAGCCCTGCGGGAACGACGCGATCAACTCGTGCACGTCGGCGAGTACGGCCGCTTCGAAGATCGCGCTGTCTTCGACATCGTCGCGCATGCGCGAGATGTTGGCCTTGATCGTGCCGGGAAACAGCTGCACGTCCTGCGGCAGATAGCCGATGCTTTCGCCGAACTGCCGCTGGTCCCAGTTTCTCAAATCCATGAGATCGAGGCGGACATTGCCTGAGGTCGGCACGATCGAACCGACGAGCATCTTGCCGAGCGTCGTCTTGCCGGAGCCGGAATTACCGATAACCGCAAGCGACTCCCCCTTGTTGAGCGAGAAGGAGATGCCGTTGAGGATCACGCGCTTCTGCGGCGGCGGCACGAAGAGGATGCGTTCGACATCGAGCCGGCCCTCCGGGTTCGGCAGTCGCAGGCGCGGAAAGTTCAAGGGCGAGTTGACCAGCAACTGCTTGATCCGGCCATAGGCGGCACGTGAATGATTGAGCTGGTTCCAACCCTCGATTGCCCCTTCGACCGGCGCAAGCGCCCGCCCCGAGATGATCGAGGCAGCAATGACCATGCCGCCGGTGAGGTGCCCGTCCATCGACAGATGCGCGCCCCAGCCAAGCAGGGCGACCTGGGTGAACATGCGCACCGCCTTTGATGCCCCGGTAAAGATGATGCTGCGGTCCTGGGCATAGACTTGCGATTTCAGCGAACCGGCAGTCTCGCGGCCCCACATCTTTACTGCTTCCGGGATCATCGCCAGTGCGTTGATGATCTGTGAGTTGCGCGACATCGAATCCAGGTGGAAATTGGCGCGGCTGAGGAAGGCGTTGGCCTCGCTGAAGGGCTGCGACGTCGCCTTCTGATTGAGATACGCGATCACGAACAGCACCACGCAGCACATGATGACGATCAACCCGAGCTGCGGCTGGATCATATAGACGACCACCACGAAGAACGGCATCAGCGGCGCGTCGAGGAACGAGATCAGGGTGCCGGAGACGATGAAGGAGCGCAGTTGCTGGAGGTCGCTCAACACCTGATAGTCGCGACCGTTGCCGTGCAGTGACGCTCTCGCGGCCGCACTCAAGATAGGCGCGCCGAGCTGGACCTCCATTTCGACGGCAGTGCGCATCAGGATGAAGCGGCGGATGGAATCGAGGATGACCTGCAGGACGATGGCACCGAGCACGGCGATCGTCAGCATCACCAGCGTATCCTGCGAGCGGCTGGTCAGCACCCGATCGGAGATCTGGAAGAGGTAGATCGGAATGGCAAGGACCAGAACGTTGATCGCGATGGTAAACGCGATGACGATCATCATGTTGCGGCGGACGACGGCCATACCGTTGCGCAGGCTGGCGGCAAAATTGACCGGTCCCATGCGCTTGTGGAAGGTGTGCTTGTCGCCACCACCACCACCGCCGCCATCGGTCGGGGCGCCGCCGCCGTCGCGGACGGCCGGACGGCGGTCATTCTCTTTCAGCGGGCCTGGATCGTTGTCGATCGTCTGCGGGAGAGCGCGACCCGGTCGGCCCTTCAATTCATCGGCCGGGTCGCTGTCGTTGCCACGACGATGTGCTTGCTGCTGCGCAGTCGAGCTGTTTTCCGGCAGTTCCGCCGGCGCCGCCTTTGCGATCGGCATCTCGGCGATTGCCGCGACGACCGGCGCTGCCTGACGCTCAACTTCCTCCAGCGGTGCGCTTTCGCGGTCTTGCCACCGGGCGCCGTCGCGCCTTGGGCCGAAGTGATAACTGGCCTGCTTCTTCTCGGTATGGCGGATGGGGTTTGCCATCGAGCGGGCGAGGGCGAGAAACTCTGCGTCGGAATCGTCTTGGTCGCGGGGGGCGGGGGCATCGGCGAGTTTCGCGGGTTCCGACATCGCTTTCGGTGCCGGCGCGTGCCCTTTCCGTGTCGTGCGGATATCCAGGCCGACCTTTCGCAGGCCTTCAACGGCCTCGTTGATCGCGGCGATGCATCGGTTGGTCAACGCTGCTTCGAGTTCGTCGACGACCTCCGGAGCCGGCTCTTCCCGTGCAGGCGCCTTGCTGCCGCTGCCACGCCACTTAGAAAGATCGTTCATGCCTTCCCCCGTTCGTGTTCTTGTTAGGTCAGCACCGTGTGCATGACGTCGTTCCATTGGCCGTTGGACCAGGACAAGTCATTGCCGGCGTCGATCACTGTTTCGGTCGGATGTGACGGTGCGTCGTCGTCGCCGATGAAGGCGATGACTTCGTTGGCGAGCCGGTCGCCCTTGGGCGTCACGTCATGGGTATCGGTGTCGTGGTCGACAAGGCCGGCCTGGATCAGGATCGCATCGGAATAGACCTGGCCGCCGACATAGGTCGTGTGGCCGAAACTGTCGTAGTCGATGATCTGAGCGCTGTTGACGACGGCGTTTGCACCAGTGTGGATGGTAATGTCAGCATCCGGATTGTCGCTGAGGATCTTGCTGGCGACGTAACTGACGGAATCGGCGTCGCCGAGAATGCTGATCTGCTTGATGACATTGACGTCATACAGGTTGCCGGTGATGTAAAGAATGTTCAGGCCTTCATAGCCCTGGAAATTGAGGTCATGCGAAAAGCCTGAGGGCAGTTCGTCAATGCGGTCGTTGATGTTGTCGACGGCCTTCTGGATATAGTCCGGGATCGCTTCGAAGCGGTCATTCGCGCCGATGTTCTGGATCGACGCCTGGTTCCAGATCAGGTTGCCGCTCTCGTTTACGGTCATGCCGTTGCCGGCGGCAATGCCACTGATGTGGTCGTTGTCGTAGAAGACGGCGACCTGGGTGATCATGTTGAGGTCCAGGACCTTGCCGCCGACGATCACCAGGTCGTACTGGTCGCCCAAACCGAGGAAGGAAGCGAGGTTGACCGCCACGTTGCCACCGGTCAGGGCCGTTGTCTGGACGCCGGTGGTGGTCACGGTCACCGTGTCGTTGTCGTTTACGAAGTTGTACTGCTCGACCCAATGGACGAAGGAAACGTCGCCCTCCACCATGCTGACGCGCCAGGCGTTCGGGAAGATCGACGATTGAGCCGTATCGCCGTCCTGCTCGGAAGACGATGAATGATAGGCATCACGGCCGAAATTGGCGATGTTCATCGCAACCGTGCGTGACGTAGATTCGGCCGAGTTTTCACTCAGAACCCTATCCAGCCTGTCACTGTCGGCATAGGCGTAGGATTGCGAGATGATGTCGATCTGATGGTATCCGCCCATCACCGCCGTTACGGGGGCGATGACGCCGGTCTCGACGATGCTGACGATATTGGCGACGATGTTGGCGCCGGCTTCGACGTAAACGGAATTGCCGCTCTTGTCGTCTTCCTCCTGCAGCGGGCCGTCGGTGCCTTCCGGATCGGCAACCGGTTGCGCCAGTCCACGATCAGGCATGAAGTCCGCAAGAACCGGGGCTTCGTCGACGCGGCAGCCGTTGACGTAGACGCCCTCGATGCTGTCGGCGGCCAAGGCGAAATTGCCGTTGTCATCCCTTGGCAATTCGTCCGGAGAGACGGTCGTGGGAAGGTCGATTTCGTCGTCGAGCGGATCCGTAGTGGCGGGTTGCTCGGTGAGTACAATGGTTGTGCCAGCATCGGCGCCTGCGTTGAGGGCGGGCTCGCTGCTTGAGGCTGGCGGTTCCGGCAGTCGGTTTGCCGCGGCGTAGTCCGACAGATCGTCGGCGATTTTCGAGAGACCTTCAAAGGTGTCGACGCGGGTGTAGTGCGCGAATGGAGTGGCTTCGGCTGCCTCGGCGCTGAATTCGGCAAGTTTGTAGCTGACGTAGGTCGTGTCGCGCGGGGCGACCTCGGAATCCGTCATGTTCAGGGCGTCGTCGTCGCGCACCATATTGGCCTGGACCACATGGGCGATGACCGAGCCGGGGCCGTCGTGGACAATCAACTTGTCTTCGACAGGTGCCCCGTCGGGTTGGCCGAGGTTGGCGAACAGCTTCACCGGTACGGTATTGCCGTATTGGGCGACAGCATCGGCAAAATGATCGCCGAAGCCGCGGATCCGGCCGAACAGGTCCACATCGGCAATGTCATGGGAGGGCGCTCGATAAAGCACTTCAGGATCATAGTCGACCAGCTGGTATGAGGATGTAAAGTCGGACGGCTTTGCTTCGCCGTCTTCGAGCTGCTGCGCAACTTCCTTCAGATCACCGCCTTCGAGCTGCTTCTGCCTCAGCCGTGCTTCATCGGTATCGGCTTCGAACAGGCCGATGAAATGTGCAATGATTTCATTCACTCTTTCCGTATGCATTGTCCCGATCCTTCCCTTTTTTCCGCATCAAAGGGAGACTTCGGTGGGCCTAGACAGGAATGCCCCGGTAAAAAAGAAACGAACCGATCCGAAATCAAATCTGCGCGACTGCACCGGCCGCGCGGGGGGCCGGTGCAGTCTTCTCTTGTGAAACGGATCGATCAGCTGTCGGTGTCGTGACCGACATCCGTAGTGTGCGAATTGCCACCGATGACGCTGGAGTCGACGGTGTTGCTGACAAGGTTCGCGCCCTGGACGATTTCCTGATGGAAGCCGGAATTTGCCAGGATCGCCGACGAGTCGGAGGTCGTGCTGCCGTTGATGCCGTCACCGGCCTTGAGGTCCCAATCCGACTTGGTGTCGAAGTTCAGACCATCGCCGCCATCCGAGTGCCCGCCGTCGGCGCGCAGGTCGTTGTTGGCGTCCGAGTTGTTCATCCTGACGTCGTAGGCCTGGTCCTGATCGGCAAGGTTGTTGGCCTGTACCACGCTGAAACCGGTATCGTTGCCGGCGCCTTCGAGCGAGTTGTTGAGGATGTGGTCGACGTTCAGATTAAACGAGAAGTCGTCGCCGAGATTGAAGGTGAGGTCCCCACCGGCGATGCCGAGATTGTCGAAGTCCTTGACGTCCTTCAGCGTTGCAAAGTCGTCGTCCGATTTGGTGATGATGTCGTTGTCGGATGACGAGTAGTTGTTGCGATTGTCGCCGTTGTCGTTGGCTTCCGTCTTGATGTCGGTATCGATGTCTGTCTTGGTGGTAACCTTGCTGTCATAATCCCATTCATAGGAATTGTCGCGGTTGTCACCGTTGGCCTTCTGGTCGATATCTGTTTCGACCCTGCTGTTGTCCTTGTAATCGTAGTCGTAATTGTAGTCGGTCGAGCTGTCGGAGTAGTTGTTGCGGTTGTCGCCGTTTTCATTGGCCTCGGTCTTGATGTCGGTGTCGACATCCGTCTTGATGTGGGTGTCGTTGTCCTGCGAACTGTCGCTGTAGTTATTGCGGTCATTGCCGTTGGCGATGCCAACGTTGCTCGTTGACCCGTCGTCAACGTTCAGATCATTGGCAGCACTGGTTGCCAGTCCATCGGCGAGAGCGCCGACTTTCAGATCATCATCGGCCTTGATGCTATCGTCGAGAAGTGCGGACATGTGGTTCTCCTCCTGAGAAGGAGCCAGCACCGAAACCCCTACATCTTTATGAGGTTTTTATCCGGAGCTGGCTCTTTTTTGAATTTCAGATGATGCTCCCGCGGGATATTCATCTGTGGGGCCTCAATATATTTCAATGTTGTTTTAAGTATCGAATTGCGGCAGGTTAGTTCCTGCACTCAATCATTACGTGTGATTATGTCTTTGGTTTAATACTGATTTACGCTTCACTACGCTTACACATTCACACGGGCCGCGAGCCAGAACGCACACACAGGTACCGGGCTCGGATCACACGAAACTCAAGTGCGATGAGAGGAGTGTGGCTCTGAATACGACGGGACGATAGACATCAATTGGAGCTAGCATGCCATTTTTGGGCGAATTATCGGCGTTTTTTCGGGATTTTTTGGGGTTTTAGGGATCGCAAGGGTTTGTTAATCTTTGCAAAAATCGACCTGGCGCAACCTCTGGTGCTCGCGGGCAAGTTGCGCTTTAGAGCGCAGAGAGGTCTTGTCAGCCATCACGGGGAGTGCAATGCTCACCCCGAGAGATAGCTCCTAGGAAGTATTATTAGGTATATGCCTAAGGTTCTCTCTGGAGAGAAGCTATTTCTGGTGGCGAGAGCCGGCGCACGGACGGTGTGCGGCCGACGCTGCGGATGGAAATGGATGATATGGATGGCTGAGTAGCCTAGGCTGAAAGCCCATTCAGACGCTTCGGATACGATCTTGTTATACTTTTGGTTAAGAATTAGCCCAAAGATGGTTCTAATTAGAACGATTTAAGGGGCTTTCTGGAGGGCATCTAATCCTTTTGGGTTGTTTCACCCCTCCTACCTTTACGATACATTAGCTAGTGCGAATTTTCCGTCTGTGGAGAGGGTTCGCGCTATCCACTGGTCACGAATCAATTTGCTGAGATGGGCGTAACTCCGAGTCAGGCTGGCGCACCCATAAGAATAAATGGGAAAACCCGAGGAGGGCGTAATGCATCCTGAAGGCCATAACGTGGGCGATTTTGAAGATAACAACAAGGCTTTGTCGCAAAAGAAAAAGATTGTCATGCTTGCCAAGATCGACCTGTTTGCCGAGTGCTTGATGCAGGCGGTCGGCTCCCGGTTTTCTGGACATGACGTCGTTAGTCTTTCCGACCCCGACAATTTGCTCGACGGCAATCTCGTCGATGTTTCTTTGATCATGCTATACCGCATGTCTGCCAAGACATTTCCGACAATCCTGCGGACCATTCACGAGTTCCATCCCAAGGCCTCGATCGGACTGGTGGTGGACAATGCCGAAGAACTCGATCCGTCGATCGCCGGTTTTGTTGAAGAGCGGTTGATCCATGGTGTCCTTCCTCTCAACCTGCACCTTGATGTCTGCCTTGCGGCGATCGATCTGCTGATGAAGGGGGGCGAGCATTTCCCGGCTGCACTGTTGCGGCGGCTGTCGGTAGACCCCTTTAACTCGGCCAAGCTCTATGGTCGGCAGGCGGAAGCGTCCGATGCTGCTGTCTATGCGAATGCCGGAAAGCGGCGGCGGGAGGCAAGTCTGGGTGGGTTAACAACCCGCGAAGTGCAGATTCTCGATTTGATCTGCATGGGAACCCAGAACAAGATTATCGCCGATCGCCTTGGGTTGTCGGAAAACACCGTGAAGGTTCACGTCCGCAACATCTACAAGAAGATGAATGTGCGAAACCGGACGGAAGCAGCATCGCGCTATTTTACCACCGATGCGGATTCCGAGCACGCGGCGGGACCGTTTTCTTCGCGCTGGAAGAACTGACGCCGTGAGACGTCGGGGATGATGCTTCCGTTGCTCATCGCCAATTGGCGACTTTGAGGGACGGTTTGCGTTGGGCGCGGTTTAACCCAAGTACTCTCACGTCGTCTGTGATGTTTGTTGCGGTGGCCCAGGCGGGCATCGCATGCTTTGTCGTGGCGGCGAGTATCGCGTGTCGCAGACAGAGGTGCGAGGAAGCGTGGCCGTATGGCGTAGATCCGATATGTCGTTGATGCCGGATGGTTGAGTAATTATTCTTCAGTTATGTAGTTATACGAAGATATTTCGATGGATGTAATTATATCTTCTCGCTATCTGTTTATAATTTGTGATGTCTGCTGATTTTTTGTTCAAATTAGGTACATGTTTTGTGATTGTAACTTTATTGTGTATGGCATCATATATTGTTATTTTAGTTCCGTGTTGACTATGTATTAATTATTTGCTAATCATCTAACATAATAAATTACTGAAGAAGGATTCGTGGTCCTTCTGGATATTATTTTTATATTGTCGGGTCGTGTTTTGAATTCTTGATAAAGAATATTTCCTTATTGTAGCTTTCAGTCACGTCTCGTCTCCAATCACCAGGTGCAATGGTGTGTATAATAATTGGAGGTGTGTAATGCGTCAGGTCGGTCGTGGTCAGCTGCCGGTTGTCGGCGGGCAGGATTTTCTGAAGAAGGTAGCAGGCATACCCAAGCGAATACTGGTGACCGGAGGCGGCGGATTTCTCGGGTCTCATCTTTGCGAAAGACTTCTTTGTCTGGGGCACAGCGTTGTCTGCCTCGACAACTTCTCGACCGGTCGGCGAGAAAACCTCTCTCATCTCAGCGAGACAAGCCGCTTCCAGATCGTCGAGCACGACGTCCGCAAACCTTTCCTTTTTGACGTGGACGTCATCTTCAACTTTGCTTCACCGGCATCTCCGCCGGACTATCAGGCCGACCCGGTGGGAACGTTGATGACCAACGTGCTCGGCGCCATGAATGCGCTGGAAAACGCCCGCGCCACCGGGGCCACGGTCGTGCAATCCTCCACATCGGAGGTCTACGGCGATCCGCTGCACAGCCCGCAGCGCGAAAGCTACTTCGGCAACGTCAACCCGATCGGGCCGCGCGCCTGCTATGATGAGGGCAAGCGATCGGCCGAGACATTGTTCTTCGACTATCACCGCACCTACGGAGTAAAGACGAAGGTCGCGCGGATCTTCAACACCTATGGGCCGCGGATGCGCCCCGACGATGGACGCGTCATCTCGAATTTCGTGGTGCAGGCGCTGCTCGGCAAGGACCTCACAATCTATGGCGATGGCCATCAGACGCGGTCGTTCTGCTATGTCGACGATCTCATCGAGGGCTTCATACGGTTATCGATCTCGGATGACGGCTGCATCGGCCCGATCAACCTTGGAAACCCAGGCGAGTTCACGGTTCTCGAACTTGCCGAGATGATCCGCACGATGACCGGCTCACGCTCGCGCATCGTGCACCGTGCGGCAGCCGTCGACGATCCGCGTCAGCGCCGGCCGGATATTTCCCAGGCCATGGCGGAGCTCGGCTGGGAGCCCAAGGTCGCGCTACGCGAAGGGCTTCAACGCGCCATTGCCTATTTCGATCGCCGCCTGGGCGCGTCAGATCTCGCCGTGGCGGGAGAGGCGGTATGATATGTCGCGCGTCGTTCTTGTCACCGGCGGAGCCGGCTTCATAGGCAGCCATACCTGCAAACGCCTCGATGAGGCCGGCTTCCTGCCTGTTGTCTACGACAATCTGTCGACGGGGCACCGGACCAATGTCCGCTGGGGACCATTGGTCGAAGGAGGGCTCGAAGACACGGATCGGATCGTCGAGGCTATACGGACCTTCAAACCCGAATGCCTGATCCACTTCGCGGCCTCCGCCTACGTCGGAGAATCGGTCGAGGATCCCGGAAAGTATTATCGCAACAATGTCGCCGGCAGCGTTTCGCTGCTCGAGGCCTGCCGTCAAGCGGGGCTGGCGCGTGTCGTCTTTTCCAGCACCTGCGCGACCTATGGCGTGCCGCCGCGTTTGCCGATCACCGAGGACACGATCCAGCTTCCGGTCAATCCTTACGGTCGCACGAAGCTGATGATCGAATTGATGCTCGGCGACTATGCCCGGGCCTACGGGTTCCGGTCGGTTGCATTGCGTTATTTCAATGCCGCCGGCGCCGATCCCGATGGGCAGCTGACCGAGCGGCACGATCCCGAGACCCACCTGATCCCGCGGGCATTGATGGCCGCAGCCGGCCGCCTCGATAGGCTCGATGTCTTCGGCGACGACTACGATACGCCCGACGGCACCTGCATCCGCGACTACATTCACGTCATGGACCTGGCCGAGGCGCATGTTGCCGCCGTTGACTACCTGCGCAACGGCGGCGAGCCGCTCAAGGCCAATCTCGGTTCGGGCCACGGCACATCGGTCCGGCAGGTGATCGACGCCATCCATCAGGTGACCCGCAGACGGGTTCCCGTGCAGCTTCTGGCGCGTCGCGCCGGCGACCCGCCGGTGCTGTATGCCGACACCACCTGGGCACGCCGGACGCTCGGCTTCCGGCCGTCGCTGTCCAATATCGAAACCATCATCCGAACGGCTGCCCCCGGTTTCGGGCTGGAGGTACGGTCATGACAGGCAAGATGTCATTCGCCCCATCCGCCAGGTCCGCTGCCTTGACGGCGGCGCCGGCCGGCGATGCTTCGGCGATGCTCGTGGCGCTTTTTTCGACACGCATGCGGATTGCGAACGGCTTCGGCATCGCAGCCTGGATTGTCGCATTCCTGTTCTTCTGGGCGTGGTGGCTTGATCCCGCCCATGTCACCCATTGGCCATCCTACGTCATGATTACGATCGTGGTCGGCTGGATCACACTACTGCCTGCCTATTTCATCTTCATCTTCGCAGGCGCCAAGGTCGCGGGAAAGAACGGCCGGGCCGTCCCGAACGGCCGGATCGCCATGGTCGTGACCAAGGCGCCGTCAGAACCTTTCACTGTTGTCCGCAAGACGCTGCTGGCAATGCTCGATCAGATCGGCTGCGATTACGACGTATGGCTGGCGGACGAGGATCCGTCGCCTGAGACGATCGATTGGTGCGCGCGGCAGGGTGTGCTCGTTTCGACGCGCAAGGGGGTTGCTGACTACCACCGCGCCACCTGGCCGCGGCGCACCCGCTGCAAGGAGGGAAACCTCGCCTATTTCTACGATCATTATGGCTATGAACGCTATGATTTCGTCGCCCAGTTCGATGCCGATCACGTGCCGGAGCCGACCTATCTCGTCGAGGTGCTGCGCCCGTTCAACGACCCGAAGGTCGGCTACGTCTCGGCGCCAAGCATCTGCGATGCCAATGCGGCGCGCAGCTGGTCGGCGCGCGGTCGCCTTCACGCCGAAGCGAGCCTGCACGGCTCGTTGCAGGCGGGCTACAACAACGGCTGGGCGCCGCTTTGCATCGGCTCGCATTATGCCGTTCGCACCAAGGCGCTGAGAGAGGTCGGCGGTCTCGGGCCAGAGCTTGCCGAAGATCATTCGACCACGCTCCTGATGAACGCCGGCGGCTGGAAGGGCGTGCATGCCCTGCATGCGATCGCCCATGGGGATGGGCCCGCGACCTTTGCCGATCTCGTTATCCAGGAATTCCAGTGGTCGCGCAGCCTGGTAACGATCCTGCTCAAATATTCGCCGGTCTATGTGCCCAGGCTGCCGATGCGGCTGAAGTTCCAGTTCGTCTTCTCGCAGCTCTGGTACCCGCTGTTTTCCCTGTTCATGGCGTTGATGTTCGTCATGCCGATCATGGCGCTGGTCATGGGGCGGAGCTTCGTCGCCGCCACCTATCCCGACTTCCTGCTGCACTTCGCGCCGCTGTCGCTGGTTCTGATCGGGCTTGCCTATTTCTGGCGCTCGACCGGCACGTTCCGTCCTTTTGATGCGCGGGTTCTCAGCTGGGAAGGCATGCTGTTTCTCTTTGCCCGCTGGCCTTGGTCGCTGCTCGGCTGCGCCGCGGCTGTGCGCGATCACGTCAGCGGCTCCTTTGTCGATTTCCGCATCACGCCCAAGGGCGCAGGACCGGCAGCCCCCCTGCCGCTGCGCGTCATGATGCCCTACCTCCTGCTATCGCTCGGCTCAGCGCTTGCGCTTTGGCTCGTCTCCGACGCCGGCACGGCGCGCGGCTTCTACATCTTTACCGGCATCAATGCCCTTGTTTACGCCGGGCTGGCTGCCACCATCCACGTCCAGCATGCGCGGGAGAACCGCCTTGCCCTCGTTCCCCGTACGGCCATGACGGCGCTGACCGCTGGCTGTCTCGTGGTCATTTCGGTGCTGTCGGGACAGTCGGCCATCCGCCATGGCGCGGAGGCCACCGAGGCGCTCTCGCAGGGACTCGGTTTCGTCGGGCTCACCGAAGCGAAGTTTTCGGTCGCCGGTGCCGGGCAGGGTGGATCGGACCTCAGGGTCGTTCGTTTTCGCCTGAAATGGAAAGGGTTTTCGTCGTCCGCGACAGACGGGCTGCGGAAAGGCTCCGGCTTGCCGGAGGTGCGTGAGACGAGGGTGACAGGCAAGGTCGGGCGGCTTCAGGCATCGCTGTAGCGCAGCGTGCCGCAGGCCTCTCGCACCGCAAAAGGCCCTCAAGCGAGGAGAAAAAATGATGAAACGGTCCATGAATGTATTGTTTTTGCCGCTTCTGCTGCCTCTCGCAGCCTTTGCGGTCTATACCGGCGCGCAACCCGCCAGGGCGAAGACGGAGATCAAGCCGATCCCCTTGAGCGCCTACGAGGTCTATTCTCTCTACCGGAACAAGACCTGGCAATGGCCGACGGGCGGCGCCCGCTTCACCGCGCATGACAGGAAGCTGGTCGCCTTCGTGAACGACAAGGGCAAACGCTCGTTTGCGGAAGGCAACTGGTACGTCAGTGATCTCGGTATGATGTGCATGCAGGCGAAATGGACGGCGCTCGATGGCTCCGGTCCGGCCCGCACCTGTTTCGGGCACAGCAAGATTGGCGACACGATTTATCAGCGGCGCGTGCCGAATGGCGAGTGGTACGTCTTCAAACATGCCAAGCCCAAGCCCGGCGACGAATACAGGAAACTCGTTGCTTCCGACGCAATCACGGAAAAGGCGTTACGCCTGAAGGACCAATACCTGGTCAAGAAGAGCGGTCGAACCGCCACAGGAGGATGACATGAAACGCAAATTGGCATTCGCCCTATGCACTGCGCTCGCCTTCAATCTGGGGTCCGGCGCGGGCCTGGTATCAGCGTTGGCACAGGAGAAGGCCGATCTTGCCGCCAATGGTAATGCAGGTCAGACACAGACAATGGCCGACAAGCGCCCCGTCATCCACCCCGGCGGAACGCGGCTCGGTGCCTATGATCCGCATGGCGATTTCGGCGACCAGACCGATGTCTCGACAGAGCATCTGTTCCTGCCATGGGAAGACGTGGATCTGGAATCGTTGCGCCTGGCTGACGCCTACGCGCTTCAGCGCAAGCGCAAGCTGCTGGTTACCATCGAGCCGTGGTCATGGTCGCTCGACTGGAAGCTGACGCCTGACCAGTTGCGCGACCGGACACTCAGGGGCGACTACGACGCCAACATGGAAGCGATCGCCAGCATGCTTGCCGAGCTGAAGAGCCCGGTCATCGTGCGCTGGGGGCAGGAGATGGAGGACACATCGGGACGGTTCTCCTGGGCCGGATGGGCGCCGCAGGACTACGTCAAAGCCTACAAGCACGCGATGGATATCGTGCGCAAACGAGTACCCAATGTCCAGCTGATGTGGTCGCCCAAGGGCATGCCGAACCTCGGCGAGTACTATCCGGGCGACGACTATGTCGATCTCGTCGGTCTTTCGGTGTTCGGTCTCGAACAGTTCGACGCGATCGAATACGGCGGGCCTCACACCTTCAAGCAGGCGCTGAAACCCGGCTACGGTCTTGTCGCCAAATACAACAAGCCGATCTGGGTCGCCGAGCTCGGTTGGCAGGGCGGCGCGCCCTACATGCAGTCCTGGATCGACACCGCCACACAGCCCGACCCGGATTTCCCAAACCTGGCCGAGGTCGTCTATTTCAACGATCGGGACGTGCATGAATGGCCGCATGAACTCGGTCGGCCGAACTGGCGCGTGGTCAACGACGCCACGAACTGAGTGCGGCGACAGTGCCGGAACCAAAAAAGCCCCTCGCCAGCGGGCGAGAGGCTTGTAAGACTCGAGAATAGCGCCACCACAAGAGAATGGAGGCGCTGTCCGTGCTACTCGGCCGCCTGCGGCCCGAGTTCGCCACGGCGGATCTGGTCGGCCTCGATCGATTCGAACAGGGCGCGGAAATTGCCCTCGCCGAAACCTTCGTCACCCTTACGCTGGATGAACTCGAAGAAGATCGGTCCGATGACGGTCTTCGAGAAGATCTGCAGCAGGATCTTCGTCATGCCGCCGTTCACCACGCCTTCGCCATCGATCAGGATACCGTGCTTCTTCATCCGGTCGATCGGTTCGTCATGGCCGTGTACACGGTCATGCGACATGTCGTAGTAGGTTTCCGGCGGGCCTGGCATGAACTTCAGGCCATTGTCCGCCAGCTTGTCGGTGGCGTCGTAGATGCCTTCGGTGCCGACGGCGATGTGCTGGATGCCTTCGCCCTTGTATTTGCGCAGATATTCCTCGATCTGGCTGGTATCGTCCTTGGACTCGTTCAGCGGAATGCGAATCTTGCCGCAGGGCGAGGTGATCGCCCGGCTGACGAGGCCGGTGATGCGGCCGTCGATGTCGAAGAAATGGATCTGGGTGAAGTTGAACAGCTCGCGGTAGAAGGCCCACCACTTGTCCATGTTGCCGCGATAGACGTTGTGCGTCAGGTGGTCGAGATAATAGAAGCCGACGCCTTCCGGCTTCGGATTGCGCTCGCCGGTCCATTCGAATTCGGCCTCATAGGCCGAGCCCTTGGCGCCGTAGGTATCGACGAAATAGAGCAGCGACCCGCCGATGCCGACGATCGCAGGAACATCGAGACATTTGTCGGTGCCTTCGTAGGGGATGGCTCCCTTGGAGACCGCGTGGTCGAAGGTGTGCTTGGCGTCGACGACGCGCCAGGCCATCGACGGGGCGCAGGGGCCGTGCTCGTCGACGAAGCGCATGGCATGCGAGCCCGGCTCGGCATTCAGGATGTAATTGATATCGCCCTGTCGCCAGACGGTAATGTTCTTGCTCTTGTGTCTCGCGACAGGGCTGTAGCCCATGCGGGTAAAGAGCTCGGCGAGCTTCTCCGGCTCCGGATGGGCGAATTCGACGAATTCGAAGCCATCCGTACCAGCCGGGTTCTCCGCGGTAATCGTTGCGGGCGGGGCGTCATGCGGGAACGGGCCCATCGGAAGTCTCCTCTTTAAGTTCTCCAGATTTCTCTGGCCTCCAAACTTTGCTGGAGTATGACGCAAATTCGATGCATGATGCTTGTATTCTTGTGCGTTTTGAGCAGGATGCCGCACAAAACGTGCGAAATACTGTATAAGGATGCATGAATGGAGCAGCTTGACGGGTTCGATCTCAAGATCCTCAGCGAACTGCAGCGCGACGGACATCTCACCAACAACGAGCTATCGGAGCGCATCGCCCTTTCGCCCTCGCAATGCTCGCGCCGCCGCACCCGCCTGGAGGCGGAAGGCTTCATCACGGGCTATCAGGCGCAGATCGACCGGCAGAAGCTCGGACTCGATCTGATGGTGGTGATTTCGGTGACGCTCGCCACCCACAACCGCGACAACGCCAAGCGCTTCGGCAAGCTGATCTCGGCTCTGCCCGAGGTTCTGGAGGCTTACGCGCTGACCGGCGAAATGGATTATCACCTGCGGGTGGTGACGCCGGACCTCGCCGGCCTCTCGCGCTTCGTCAACGATGTGCTGCTGCCGCATGACAGCGTGCAGCACGTCAAGACGTCGATCGTGCTCGACACCTTGAAGAGTTTCCAGGGCGTGCCGATCCCGGAACGCATGAAAGGCTGATATCAGCGCCGGCTGGTACAAGGCTCATTTGCGGGAAGGGCGCTTCTCGGCCCTGTCGATCGCCCGTTCGATCGCTTCAAGGCCGGCGCATAGCGCCTTCAAGCCGCCGGCGCCGATCAGTTCGTTGAGGTGCGCCTGGTAGACGCTCGCAAGTCCTGTGAGTTCGCCATAGGCCAGCCGGCCGGCCCTGGTCAGTTCCAGATGTTCCAACCGGCGGTCGTCTTCGTCCTCGCTGCGCTTCAGCCAGCGCCGCTCCTCAAGCGCCGAGACGGCGCGGCTGACCTTGGTCTTGTGCATGGCCGAATGGGTGCCGACTTCCGTCGCCGTCATCGCACGGGCCGAGCTTCCAAGCGCCGCCAGCGTGCGCCACTCGGGGCGCGTCAACTGATAGCGCGCCTTGTATTCGGCTGCGAAGCGCACGGCGACGAACTCGGCGGCGCGGTTCAGTCGGTAGGGCAGGAATGCGTTGAGCTCGAAGCCATCGGCCGCCATCTGTGGCATCCTTGATAGTTACAAAATCGATAGTTACGATTGCAACTAATAGGGCGGCAGCGCGCCACCGTCCATTCGGATTTGGGGCGGCGCCCATATGTATAGAACGTGCCGTGGACTTCCGGGATCAGCCGTGATCCTCGATGGGCAGGCACCAGAGGAGGAGGTTGAGGTCATGTTGGACAAGGCACAGAAGCAGGCGGGCGCCGGGTCGACTGCTGATCAGTCGCTTGATTACATGCCGGGGTTCGGCAACGATTTCGAGACCGAAAGCCTGCCGGGCGCCTTGCCGCAGGGCCAGAACAGTCCGCAGAAATGCGCCTACGGTCTTTATGCCGAACAGCTCTCCGGTTCGCCCTTCACCGCGCCGCGCGGCACCAATGAGCGCTCCTGGCTCTACCGTATTCGCCCGAGCGTGCGTCACACCGGGCGGTTCCAGAAAATCGACTATCCGTACTGGAAGACCGGGCCGCATGTGGCCGATCATTCGCTGGCTCTTGGCCAGTTGCGCTGGGGGCCGCTGCCGGCGCCGTCGGAAAAATTGAACTTCCTCGAAGGCATCCGCACCATGACGACGGCCGGCGACGCGCTGACGCAGGGCGGCATGGCAGCCCACGCCTATGCCTTCAACGCCGATATGGTCGACGACTATTTCTTCAACGCCGACGGCGAGCTTTTGATCGTGCCGGAATGCGGCGCCATCCAGGTGTTCACCGAACTCGGCAAGATGGATGTCGAGCCTTCGGAGATCTGCCTGGTGCCGCGCGGCACCATGTTCAAGGTGACCAGGCTTGGCGACGAAAAGGTCTGGCGCGGTTACATCTGCGAAAACTACGGCGCCAAGTTCACACTGCCGGATCGCGGTCCGATCGGCGCCAACTGCCTTGCCAATCCGCGCGACTTCAAGACGCCGGTAGCTGCATATGAAGAAAAGGAAACGCCCTGCCGCGTGCATGTGAAGTGGTGCGGCGCCTTCCACGTCACCGAGATCGGCCATTCGCCACTCGACGTCATCGCCTGGCATGGCAATTACGCGCCCTATAAATACGATCTCAGGACCTTTTCGCCTGTTGGAGCGATCCTGTTCGATCATCCTGATCCGTCGATCTTCACCGTGCTCACCGCGCCGTCGGGCGAGGAGGGAACGGCGAATGTCGATTTCGTCATCTTCCCGCCGCGCTGGCTGGTGGCCGAACACACCTTCCGGCCGCCCTGGTATCACCGCAACATCATGAGCGAGTTCATGGGCCTGATCTATGGTCGCTATGATGCCAAGGAGGAGGGCTTCGTGCCCGGCGGCATGAGCCTGCACAACATGATGCTGGCCCACGGGCCGGACGCATCAGGTTACGACAAGGCGACAAACAGCGAGTTGAAACCGGTGAAGCTCGATCATACGATGGCCTTCATGTTCGAAACCCGCTTTCCGCAGCAATTGACCCGCTTCGCCGCCGAACTGGAGACGTTGCAGGACAACTACATCGATTGCTGGACCGATCTGAAAAAGCGCTTCAACGGCACGCCGGAAGGCGACTGGTCTTGAGAGCACGCCTGGTTCTGCTCGGCAGCAAGGGTGGCCCGGCAATCCGTCCGGGCGGCCCTTCGCCGACCTCGTCCTTGCTTGAAATCGGCGGCCGCACTGTGGTTGTCGACTGCGGCCTCGGCGTCACCCGCGGCCTCACCGATGCCGGCGTCAGCCTCAAAGCGCTGGATTTGATCTTCATCACCCATCTGCATTCCGATCACGTGCTCGAGCTCGGGCCCTTGATCCACACCGCTTGGACCGCCGGTCTCGCAACGACCGTGCGCGTCTTCGGCCCGCCGGGAACCCGCGACTACTGGCACGGCTTTCTGCAGGCGATGAAATTCGACATCGTTATCCGCGTCATCGACGAGGGCCGGCCCGATCTGCGCCAACTCGTCGACATCGTCGAATTTGCCGAGGGCCCGGTCCTGGCCGAAGGCGACCTGGCGGTGTCGGCGCTGCGCGTCGATCATCCGCCGGTGACCGATTGCTTCGCGCTGCGGTTCGACCATGCGGAGGCGAGCGTGGTATTTTCGGCCGACACGGCCTATTTCCCGCCGCTCGCCGATTTCGCTGATCGTGCCGACATTCTGGTGCATGAGGCAATGCTGACAGAGGGCGTCGATCGGCTGGTGGCGCGCACCGGCAACGGCGCGCGGCTGAAGGAGCACCTGCTGGCAAGCCACAGTTTTGCCGGAGAGGCCGGTGCGATTGCCACGGCGGCCGGCGTCGGGCGGTTGGTGCTGCATCATCTCATCCCGGCCGACGATCCTGAAATCACGCACGCTCATTGGACGGCTGCCACGCGCAAAAGCTGGACCGGTGCCTTGACGATCGCGTCTGACGGCCTTGTTGTGGAACTTGCGGACGAATCGTCTGCGTAGAGGGAGGATTGCATGAAACTGGCGACACTCAAGGATGGCTCGCGTGACGGAAAACTCGCGGTCGTCTCCCGCGATCTCACCCGCTGCTCGGAGGTCGGGCACATTGCCCGCACGATGCAGGCCGCACTCGACGACTGGGCACATACAGGGCCGCGGCTCGAGCGCGTTGCCGAAGGCATCGAAACCGGTGCGCAGCCAACGGTCCGCTTCCACGAGCACGATGCGCTTTCGCCGTTGCCGCGCGCCTATCAGTGGGCGGACGGTTCAGCCTACGTCAATCACGTCGAGCTGGTGCGAAAAGCCCGCAACGCCGAGATGCCGGCGAGCTTCTGGACCGATCCGCTGATCTACCAGGGCGGCTCGGACAGCTTCATTGCGCCGCGCGATCCGATCCTGATGACGGATGAAAGCTGGGGCGTCGACATGGAAGGCGAGATCGCCGTCGTCGTCGACGACGTGGCGATGGGTGCCTCGATCGAAGAGGCGCGCGCCGCCATTCGGCTGGTGATGCTGGTCAACGACGTGTCGCTGCGCGGTCTTATCCCGGCCGAACTCGCCAAGGGTTTCGGTTTCTATCAGTCGAAGCCGTCGTCTGCCTTCTCGCCGGTCGCCGTCACGCCGGATGAATTGGGCGACGCCTGGGATGGCGGCAAGCTGCATCTGCCGCTTCATGTCGACCTCAACGGCAAGCCTTTCGGCCGCGCGGACGCCGGCGTCGACATGACCTTCGATTTCGGCCAACTGATTGCGCACGCGGCCAAGACGCGGCCGCTTGCATCGGGCACGATCATCGGTTCGGGCACCGTCTCCAACAAGCTCGACCGTGGTCCCGGAAAACCGGTCTCCGAAGGTGGCGCCGGCTACTCCTGCATTGCCGAGCTGCGCATGATCGAGACCATCGTTGGCGGCGCGCCCAAGACGCACTTCCTGCGCTTCGGCGACATCGTGCGCATCGAGATGAAGGACAAGGCGGGCCATTCGATCTTCGGTGCGATCGAGCAGTCGGTCGGGCCTTACGAAAAGGCCTGATTGTGGGCAGCGCACGCGACGAGGATAGCAGCATGGCCGAGACCGATCTCTATGACTATTGGCGGTCCTCGGCGAGCTACCGTGTCCGCATCGCGCTGAACAGTCTCGGCGAGACCTATCGATCGGTGCCGGTGGACCTGCTTGCCAGGGGCCATCGGCAAGCGGAACATCTCGACCGCAATCCGCAGGGGCTCTTGCCCGTGCTCGACATCGATGGCGAGCGGTTCACGCAATCGCTCGCCATCATCGAGTATCTGGCGGAAACGCGGGAAGCGGCCGGCTTCCTGCCTGATGATGCGGTGGGGCGGCAGCGCGTGCGCGCGCTGTCCTACGCGATCGCGATGGACATCCATCCCGTCTGCAATCTCGGCGTCGTATCCTTCGTCATGGCCAATGCTGCAGACGGCGAGGCCGCGCGCCGCGACTGGATGCGCAAGTTCATCGGCGAGGGCTTGGCGGCGTTCGAGCGCCTGCTCGACCACCCGTCAACCGGGAGCTTCTGCCACGGCGACAGCCCCGGCATGGCCGATTTCTGCCTGGTGCCGCAGGTCTACAATGCCCGTCGCTGGGACGTCGATCTTTCCGCCTGCCCGAAACTTGTCGCCATCGACCAGCGCTGCGCCGAGATCGACGCGTTTGCCCGCGCCCATCCCGATCGCACCCCGCGCTAGCCAATCCAGGCGCCATTCACAAAGCCGCACCGGTGCCGGCTGGCCGGTTCCGTCCAGCCGATGTCGCGAATGGATCGACAGCCGGGCGAAGGCCGCGCTAGTTTTCGCGGTGACTGGCCGTATAAGGGGGGCCGGAAAAACCTCTGGAGCGAGAGACAGATACCGATGAAAAGCTATGTGCTGACCGTCACCTGCAAGTCCACCCGCGGCATCGTTGCCGCCATTACCGGTTATCTCGCGGAAAAAGGCTGTTATATCACCGACAGTTCGCAGTTCGACGACCTGCAGACGGGCCTGTTCTTCATGCGCCTGACCTTCATCAGCCAGGACGGCGTCAAGCTCGACGAGCTGAAGGAAGGCTTTGCGCCTGTTGTCAAGCGGTTCGACATGACCTGCGAGATCCGCGACAGCGAAGAGCGCATGAAAGTGCTGCTGATGGTGTCGCGTTTCGGCCATTGCCTCAACGACCTGCTCTACCGCTGGAAGATCGGCGCCTTGCCGATCGATATCGTCGGCGTCATCTCCAACCACTTCGATTACCAGAAGGTGGTCGTCAACCACGACATCCCCTTCCACCACATCAAGGTGACCAAGGAGAACAAGCCGCAGGCCGAAGCACGCATGCTGGAGATCGTCGAGCAGACGGACGCCGATCTGGTCGTGCTCGCCCGCTACATGCAGGTTCTGTCCGACCAACTCTGCAAGAAGATGTCCGGCCGGATCATCAATATCCACCATTCCTTCCTGCCGTCGTTCAAGGGCGCGAACCCCTACAAGCAGGCCTATGAGCGCGGCGTGAAGCTGATCGGTGCGACGGCGCACTATGTCACCGCGGATCTCGACGAGGGTCCGATCATCGAGCAGGACATCGCCCGCATCACCCATGCCCAGAGCGCCGAGGACTATGTCTCGATCGGCCGCGACGTCGAAAGTCAGGTGCTGGCGCGCGCCGTACACGCCCATATCCATCATCGCTGCTTCATCAACGGCAACCGCGTCGTCGTCTTCCCGGCGAGCCCCGGCAGCTATGCTTCCGAGCGCATGGGCTGATTGCCGGCCGGCAGCCCGACCTGCCATCGCCGGGCGTTGTCCCGGCGGTGGAACACGTGAAAATCCGATCCGGTCGCTGGCGCCAACAAGTCGCGTTGCACTGCACAATCGCTGCGCTATAGTCGCTTCCAACCGCGAGAGAGGCGGTGCAGGAGGAAGAATGGACAAGCTTGACCCGGTCGTCATCGTTTCGGCGGCACGCACACCGATGGGCGCCTTTCAGGGCGGCCTCAAGGATTTGACGGCGCCGGAGATCGGCGCCATCGCGCTGAAGGCGGCGCTTGCGCGCGCCGGCCTCGATGCCGTCGACGAAGTGCTGATGGGCAATGTACTGCCCGCGGGCGTCGGCCAGAACCCGGCGCGCCAGGCGGCACTCGGCGCCGGCCTCGGCATGGAAACGCCGTCGACCACGATTTCGAAAGTTTGCGGTTCGGGCATGAAGGCGCTGATGCTCGGCCATGACACGCTGCTTTCCGGCGGCGCCACGGCGCTTGCGGTCGGCGGCATGGAGTCGATGACCAATGCGCCCTATCTACTGCCCAAGGCACGCGGCGGTTTTCGCCTCGGCCACGGCGAAGTCAAGGATCACATGTTCCTCGACGGTCTCGAGGATGCCTATTCCGGTCGGCTGATGGGCACCTATGCCGAAGATACGGCCGAGCACTACCAGTTCTCCCGCGAGGATCAGGATGCCTTTGCCCTGCGTTCGCTGGAACGCGCCGTGAAGGCATTGGAGGATGGTTCGTTTGCCGAGGAGACGGTTGCGATCAACGGCGCCGGCAAGCGACAGACCGTAACGCTTGACCACGATGAGCAGCCCGGAAAGGCGGACCCGGCAAAAATCCCGAAGCTGAAGCCGGCGTTCCGTGAAAACGGCAGCGTGACGGCCGCCAACTCCTCCTCGATCTCAGACGGTGCGGCAGCGCTCATCCTGATGCGCGCAAGCGAGGCGGAGAAGCGTGGGCTGACGCCGCTTGCGATCGTTGCCGGCCATGCCGGTCATGCGCAGGAGCCAGCCTGGTTCACCACCGCGCCGATCGGAGCCATTGAGAAGCTGCTGTCAAAGCTCGATTGGGAAAAGAACAGCGTCGGGCTCTATGAAATCAACGAAGCCTTCGCCGTGGTTGCCATGGCTGCGGTCCGCGACCTCGGCCTTTCCGACGACATCGTCAACATCCACGGCGGCGCCTGCGCGCTCGGCCACCCGATCGGCGCTTCCGGCGCCCGGATCATCGTGACGCTTCTGCACGCGATGCGCGCCAAGGGCGTCAGGCGCGGCATCGCCTCCCTCTGCATCGGCGGCGGCGAGGCGACGGCGGTGGGGCTGGAGTTGTTGCAGTAAGGGGGGCATTGTCGCCGCCCTCATTCCTGTGCTTGTCACAGGAATCCAGCAGCGCCGCGTCTGCGGCGCTGAAGGGCTTCTTTCCTCCGAAGAGCTGAATGCGCGATGACGATTCATTCACGGCGCCGACGCGCCGTAGCTGGATTCCTGTGACAAGCACAGGGATGAGGTGAGAGGAGATCGTCTCTCGCCGTTCAGATATGCAGCGCGTGGCCCAAAGCCTTGAGGGCCGCCTCCTGGAACGCTTCCGATTGCGTTGGGTGAGCATGGATCGTGCCGGCGATGTCTTCTAGGCGCGCGCCCATCTCAATCGCAAGTCCGAAGCTTGCCGAAAGCTCGGACACGCCGTGGCCAACGGCCTGGATGCCGAGGACCAGATGGTTGTCGGCGCGCGCGACGACGCGCACGAAACCGTCCTCCGACAGCGTCGTCATGGCGCGGCCGTTCGCCTGGAAGGGAAACTGGCCGATCTTGATCTCGATGCCGCTGGCACGGGCTTCTTCCGGCGATAGTCCTGATGTCACGATCTCCGGGTCGGTGAAGCAGACGGCGGGAATGCAGCGCTTGTCCCAGGCGCGTTTGTTGCCGGCGACGATCTCCGCGACCATTTCCCCTTGCGCCATGGCGCGGTGGGCCAGCATCGGCTCGCCGGTGACGTCGCCGATCGCATAGATGCCGCGCATCGACGTGCGGCACTGGTCGTCGATGCGGATGAATTTTCCGGCGCGGTCGAGATCGATTTCTTCAAGCCCAAAACCTTCGGTCACGGGTTTGCGGCCGACCGTCACCAGAACCTTTTCCGCCGGTACCTCGATCGGCCGACCATTGTGCTCGGCAAGCAGGCTCTTGCCGTCGGCGGAGAGCCCCTTGGCAACTGTCTGGGTGAACACTTCGATGCCGAGTTCGCCGAGCCGCTTGGCAATCGGCTTCGACAGATCGGCGTCATATTGCGGCAGGATGCGCGTCTGCGCCTCGAGCACGGTGACGTGAGCGCCGAGCTTGGCAAAGGCGGTGCCGAGTTCCAGTCCGATGTAACCGCCACCGATGACGGCAACGCTGGCCGGCACGCTTTTCAACGACAGCGCCTCGGTCGACGAAATGATCGAGCCGCCGAACGGCATGTCGGGAAGCTCGATCGGCGCCGAGCCGGTGGCAATCACGATCGCGTCGGCGCGAATGCGCTGCAGGCCGATCTCGGTCTCGACATCGACCGTCTTGCCGTCGACGAAACGGGCGACGCCGATGACGGCCTTAACGCCTGCCTTCTTCAGAAGGCCGGTGACACCGCCGTTCAGCCGGCCGACGATGCCGTCCTTCCAGGCAACGGTGCGGGCGAGATCGATCGTCGGGTTGGCGAGCGACAGGCCGAGCGGACTGCGGCCGGAGGCAGCCGAGCGCAACTTATGGAATTCGTCGGCGGCGTGGATGAGCGCCTTGGACGGGATGCAGCCGACATTGAGGCAGGTACCGCCGGCCTTCGCCTTCTCGACGATGACGGTGTCGACGCCGAGCTGGCCAGCGCGGATGGCGCAGATGTAGCCGCCGGGGCCGGCACCGATGACGAGCAGCTTGCAGGAAATTTCCTTCATGATCGCCTCATGCCTCCACGAAAATCAGCGCTGGCGTTTCGAGCAGAGCCTTCAGCCGCTGCACGAAGGTGGCCGCATCCCAGCCATCGATGACGCGATGGTCGAAGCTCGACGACAGGTTCATGATCTTGCGCGGTACGAATTGCGCACCGTCCCAGACCGGGCGAACCGCCAGCTTGTTGACGCCAACGATCGCGACCTCGGGGTGGTTGATAACAGGGGTCGTGACGATGCCGCCGAGTGCGCCGAGCGAGGAGATGGTGATGGTCGAGCCGGTGAGCTCGTCGCGGGTCGCGGTGCCAGTACGGGCCGCTTCCGCCAGCCGGTTGAGCTCGACGGCGCAATCCCAGATGCCGCGCGCTTCGGCGTGGCGCACGACCGGCACGGTCAGGCCCGCCGGCGTCTGCGTGGCGATGCCGATATGTACCGCGTGGTGACGGTTGATGATGCCGGCGCCATCGTCGAAGGTGGAGTTCACACCCGGCAGATCGGCGATCGCCCGCACAAGCGCGCGCATCAGATAGGGCAGGATCGTCAGCTTCGGCTGATCCGGCTTGCGATCGCGGTTCATCATGGTGCGCAGGTCTTCGAGTGCTGTCATGTCGACCTCCTCCACATAGGTGATGTGGGGGATGCGCGAGGTCGACAGCGTCATCTTCTCGGCGATGCGGCGGCGTAGACCGGTCACCTTGATCTCGTCGATGGCGGTCTTGCGCACGAGCCCGGCAGGGACTGCCACCGGCTGCGCGCCACGGGCAAGAAACTGGTCGAGATCATCATGGGTGATGCGCCCGGCAGGCCCGGTGCCGGTCACCTGGCGCAGGTCGACTCCGCTTTCGCGGGCGCGCAGGCGCACGGCGGGGGAGGCCAGTGCCTTCTCCAGGCGCTCGGATGAAACATGCACGCCGTTCTTGGCCGGGGCCGCCGTCTTCGCCTCGACCTTTGCCGGTTGGCTCGGTGTTGCGGCCGGGGCTTCGGTCTTCGGCACCGGTTTTTCCTCCGCCTTGGCCGCTGGCTTTTCTTCGGCCGCAAGAGCCTCCGTGCCTTCGCCGGCGATTTCGATGCGAACGAGAGGGGCCTTGACCGCCACCGTGTCGCCGATCTCGGCACCGAGCCAGAGCACCGTGCCGTTGACCGGTGAGGGGATCTCGACCGTCGCCTTGTCGGTCATGACGGCGGCGAGGATCATGTCCTCGCGCACGGGATCACCGGGTTTCACATGCCATTCGACCAGTTCGGCCTCGGCCACGCCTTCGCCGACATCCGGCATCTTGATTACGAATTCGCCCATGCTCAGGCCTCCATCACTTCGACGAGCGCGCGTCCGACGCGCGCCGGGCCGGGGAAATAGTCCCACTCCTGGGCATGCGGGTAGGGTGTGTCCCAGCCGGCGACGCGCACGACGGGGGCTTCCAGATGGTAGAAGCAATACTCCTGGACGAGGGAGGCGATTTCGCCGCCGAAGCCCGATGTCAGCGTCGCCTCATGCACGACGACGCAGCGGCCGGTCTTTTCGACCGACTGGACGATGGCGTCGAGATCGAGCGGCAGCAGGCTGCGCAGGTCGATCACCTCGGCGTCGATGCCGGTTTCTTCCACTGCTGCCAGCGCCACATGCACCATGGTGCCATAGGCGACGACGGTGACGGCCGAGCCCTTGCGACGCACTTCCGCCTTGCCGATCGGGATCGTGTAATGCCCCTCCGGCACCTCGCCGAGATCGTGTTTCGACCAGGGGATGACGGGCCGGTCGTGATGGCCGTCGAAGGGACCGTTATAGAGCCGCTTCGGCTCCAGGAACATCACCGGATCGGGGTCTTCGATCGAGGCGATCAGCAGGCCCTTGGCGTCATAGGGATTGGACGGCACCACGACCTTGAGGCCGCAGACATGGGTGAACAGCGCTTCCGGGCTCTGGCTGTGCGTCTGGCCGCCGAAGATGCCGCCGCCGGTCGGCATGCGCAGCACGATCGGGCAGGTGAAGTCGCCGTTGGAGCGATAGCGGATGCGGGCTGCTTCCTGGGTGATCTGGTCGTAGGCGGGGTACATGTAGTCGGCAAACTGGATCTCGACGCAGGGTTTCAGCCCGTAGGCCGCCATGCCGATTGCCGTGCCGACGATGCCGCTTTCGCTGATCGGCGCGTCGAAGCAGCGGGTCTTGCCATATTTCGCCTGAAGCCCTTGCGTGCAGCGGAAGACGCCGCCGAAGTAACCGACGTCCTCGCCGAAGACGACGACATTGTCATCGCGCCCCATGGAGACGTCCATGGCGCTGCGCACGGCCTCGATCATTGTCATTCTGGCCATATCAGTATCCTGCCTTCTGGCGCTGGCGGCGAATATGTGGCGGCATCTCGGCGTAGACGCCTTCGAAGATGTCGCGCACCGATGGCTTGCCGCCGGCATGCAAGGTGCCGTGGCCTTCTGCCTGCTTTTGCGCCTGGATCACCGCGTCGACGATCTCGGCTTCCGCCTGGGTGTGGCGCTCTTCCGACCAGGCGCCACGCAGGATCAGGTGCTTTTTCAGCCGGAGGACCGGGTCGCCGAGTGGCCAGGCTTCCGATTCCGTCTTCGGCCGGTAGGCGCTCGGATCGTCGGAGGTGGAATGTGCTCCGACCCGGTAGGTGACATATTCGATCACCGTCGGGCCGAGGTTGCGCCGGGCGCGCTCCGCCGCCCATTTGGCGACCGCATAGACGGCGAGATAGTCGTTGCCGTCGACGCGCAGTGCCGGGATGCCGAAGCCGAGGCCGCGGGCGGCAAAGGTGCCGGAGCCGCCGCGGGCGATGCCCTGGAAGGTCGAGATCGCCCACTGATTGTTGACGATGTTGAGGATAACAGGCGCCTTGTAGGTGGAGGCGAAGACGAGCGCTGAGTGGAAGTCGGATTCCGCCGTCGAGCCGTCGCCGATCCAAGCGGCCGCGATCTTGGTGTCGTTCTTGATCGCCGAGGCCATGGCCCAGCCGACAGCCTGGACATATTGCGTGGCGAGGTTGCCGGAGATGGTGAAGAAGCCATGTTCCTTGGAGGAATACATGATCGGCAACTGGCGGCCGCGCAACGGATCGCTCTCGTTCGAGAAGATCTGGTTCATCATCTCGACCATCGGGTATTCGTCGGCGATCAATAGGCCCGCCTGGCGATAGGTCGGGAAGTTCATGTCGCCCTTGTTCAGCGCCTTGCGGAAGGCGCAGCTGACCGCCTCTTCGCCCAGATGCTGCATGTAGAACGAGGTCTTGCCCTGCCGCTGCGCCATGACCATGCGCGCATCGAAGGCGCGCAGCGTCATCATGTGCTTGAGGCCGGCCAAGAGTTCGTCGTCCGACAACAGCCCGGCCCAGGGGCCGACCGCCTCACCGTCGCGGTTGAGTACGCGGATGATCGAATAGGCGAGGTCGCGGATCTCTTCCGGGGCGACATCGATTTCCGGCCTCGGAACGGAGCCCGCCTTCGGAATCTTGACGTTGGAAAAGTCCGGCTCGCCACCCGGCCGGACGGCCGGTTCGGGGACATGCAGGCTAAGTCGATCGGGATCGCTCATGCGGTTTCCGGCCTCCCTCCGGAGTGCGCGACGCGCACCAGTCAGCATCGGGGAAAACGGGATGTCGCCGCATGGCAAAAGTGGGCGGGACCACCTGCGGGCTCCTCCGCCCCAGATCGTCACGCCTTCCTCCTCAGCCCGTTCTCCCGACGGGAATGCACACAGACTGCCATGAGTTCAGGGGCTTATGAAGGCCTTTCGGCCGCCCGGGCTGCTTGCAGCAGAAGAAAGACAGATTCCTGCCATCGCCATGCCAGCGGCAGATGCGGCTGCGATTCCAGGTCCGGCTCACGCGTAATTTTCTTGCGCGACCACTTGCCGTTCGGATGATCAAACCGGCGGAGCGATGGTGATCGGGGTGCCGTCGGAGAAACGTGAGAGGCGAAAAGGTGTGGGGTCGACGATCGGTTTTTGACCGGTAACGAGGTCGGCGACCAGATGTCCGGCCCCTGGGCCGATGCCGAAGCCATGGCCGGAAAATCCTGCGGCGACGACCAGGCCGGGCAGGCTTTCGACCGTAGAAATCACCGGCACGGCGTCGGGCGTGACGTCGATCAGGCCGGCCCAGACCTGCTGTACGCGAGCGTCGCGGAGGGACGGCAATGCCTTTTTTGCTTCATCGAATGCGCGCAGCGCGGAATGCTGATCGGGTTGCGGATCCAGCACCCGGTGCCGCTCGAAGGCGCCTGGGCGGTTGAGTGGAACGGAACCGATCTCGAAGAGTTCGCGCCAGCTCTGGGCACTGAGGCCGACCTGGACGGAATCGCCCTCGGCCTTCCGCGCCGGTTGGAAATCGCGGAAAAAGGCGACACTATCAGGCACAACGGGGTGCAGATTGGCGCCACCGTCGGCAATCGTGTAGCCGCCGTCGAGGCGTTTGCGATAGGCGTAGCTGCCCGTCGCGCCCGCGCCCTCGGGGCCGCCCGATACCGCACTGGTCCGGAGCACTGTGTTGCGCACTTTCAGTTGCGGCAGCCGGATGCCGAGCCCCTTGAGGAAGAGGCGTGACCAGGCGCCCCCGGCCACGACCACGGTCGCGGTTTCGATCCGGCCCTTCTCGGTGACGACGGCACTGATCCGGCCGGCCGTCCTCTCGACACCGCGGACGGCACAGCCGGACAGAACGCGGGCGCCGGCGCGCCTGGCTCCGGCAACGATTGCCGGTACCGCCTTTTGCGGTTCGGCCCTGCCGTCGCTCGGCGTGTGCAGCGCGCCCCAGTAGCGGATGCCTGCGCCCGGCATCAGGTCTTGTGTTTCTTCGGCCCCGATCTGCCGGCTGTCGACGCCATAGGGTCTTGCCATGGCAAGCCACGCATCGCGGTTGGCGATATCGGCATCGTTTTCGGAGATGTAGAGGATGCCGCTGCGGCGAAAGCCGGTTTCGCCTGCAACGCGGGCATCGAGCGTATCCCAGATCTTCAGCGCTTCGATCGCCAGCGGTATCTCCCGTTCGTCACGGCCCATGACGCGCACCCAACCCCAGTTGCGGCTCGACTGTTCCGCTCCGGGCACACCCTTTTCGCAGAGCACAACATCGATGCCGCGTTCGGCGAGAAACAGTGCGGTGCTGGCACCGATGACGCCGCCACCGATGATGACGACATCGGCTTTCGCCGGTTGGATCTGATCGGTTTCGACGGCATCGAGAGGGGGACCGGGCATGAGGGCAAGCTTTCAGGCGGGGTTTTGCGGACGCGCCATCGGTACATGCCGGCATCGCCAGATCAAGGCCCGGATTCTAGCCTTTCTGCACCCTTGATGTTTTGCCCGGTTCGGCCGATGTGAAATCGGCCGGGCCTGGCTTCAGACCGACTTTCGATTTGGCGCGCAAACTTCTATGTTTCGCGCATGAGTGACCGACCCGACGACCTTCGCCCTATTCTGCGCATCGACTTTCCGCCAGGGGACCGACTTGGGCGCGGCAAGATCATGCTTTTGGAACTCATCCGCGAGACCGGATCGATCTCGGCTGCCGGCCGCGCTATGGACATGTCCTACCGCCGGGCGTGGCTTTTGGTCGATGCGCTGAACCGGATGTTCCGGGAACCGTCGGTCGAAAGCCAGCGTGGCGGCAAACAGGGTGGTGGTGCGATGCTGACACCGTTCGGCGAAACGCTGATCCGCCGTTATCGCGAAATGGAGGCGAAGGCGAAGGCCGCCATCGCCGATGATCTCGCCTGGCTGGAGGCCGTCCGCGATCGGGAGCAGGCGAGTGCGCCTGTCAGTGATCGATCGCCACGGACTTGATGATCGCGTGGACCGGCTTGCCCTGATAAAGCTGGAGCGCATCGCGTGAAAAGGTGGTGATGCGGGCGGCGATCGTCGCGCTTCCGCAGTCCACCCGCACATCGACACTGCCGTTTTCGCCCACTGTCAGGTCGACGATCGTTCCCTCCAGCACGTTTAGAGCGCTGATGCCTTCAGGACGAACCGTCGCCAGCATGACGTCGCGTGCGGCAATATGCAGGCGCAGCGCGTGCCCCGGCGCCACGTCGATCCTTTGCACCCGGATCAGCCGGTCGCCGACCCGGACGGTTGTCAGATCGTGGGTGGCGTCGTGCATCTCGACCACGCCTTCGAGCAACACGCCCGCTTCGCGCCGGCCGGTTGCCAGTGCCGCCGCCGGCGCGCTCAACACTTCGGCGGCGGCGCCCGATGCCTTTACGCGGCCGTTCTCCAGCACGACGACCCGTTGCGCCAGGCGCGCGACCTCACTCACGGAGTGGCTGACATAGACGATCGGCACGCCCGCATCGTCGCGCAATCGCTCGAGATAAGGCAGGATCTCGGCCTTACGCGCATCGTCGAGCGCGGCAAGCGGCTCGTCCATGAGCAGCAGGCGGGGGGCGGCAAGCAAAGCGCGGCCGATGGCGACGCGCTGCCGCTCGCCGCCCGAGAGCGCCGAGGGGTTGCGCTCGAGCAGATGGCCGATGCCGAGCATGTCGACGACACGCGCCATGTCGGCCGCCTTTCCTGACCTGCCGGCAAACCAGCGGCCATAGGCAAGGTTGCTGCCGACGCTTAAGTGCGGGAACAGCCGAGCTTCCTGGAAGACATAGCCGAAGCGGCGGCGATGCACCGGCGTGAAGATCCGTCGTTCGCTGTCGGCGATGATGTCGCCGTCCAGCACCACGCGGCCGCTTTCCGGCTTCATCAGTCCGGCGATGATGTTGATCAGCGAGGTCTTGCCCGAGCCCGAGCGGCCGAACAGCGCGGTGACGCCGCCGTCGGAGGTGAAGGTGGCGTCGACGGAGAAATCCCCGAGCCGATGGCGGGCTTCAACGAGAAGGCTCATGCGGCAACCGTTCGCTTGGCGGCGGCGTTTGCCAGCAGCTCCGAGAGCATCAGCGCCGCCATGGAGATGATCACCGAGATGATCGTCAGGCGCATGGCGCCGGCATCGCCGCCCGGCACCTGGGTGAAGGTGTAGATCGCAGACGACAGCGTCTGCGTTTCGCCGGGGATGTTGGAGACGAAGGTGATGGTCGCGCCGAATTCGCCCATCGCCTTGGCGAAAGCGAGGATCATGCCGGCGATGATGCCTGGCAGGATCAAGGGCAGCGTGATGGTGAAGAACACCCAGACCGGCCCGGCGCCGAGCGTGGTTGCGGCATCCTCGAGCTTGCGGTCGACCGCCTCGATCGACAGCCGGATACTGCGAACCATCAAGGGGAAGGCCATGACGGCGCAGGCGAGTGCCGCGCCGGTCCAGCGGAAGGAAAAGACGAGGCCGAAATTCTCGGCGAGAAAGGCGCCGATCGGTCCGCGACGGCCGAACAGCAGCAGCAGCAGGAAGCCGGTGACGACGGGGGGCAGGATCAGGGGCATGTGAACGAGGCCGTTTAGCGCCGTCTTGCCCCAGAAGCGTCCGCGGGCAAGCAGCATGGCGACCCCAAGCGCAAACGGCAGGCTGCAGACCATCGCAACCGTCGCCACGCGCAGGCTCAGCAGGATCGCCGTCCATTCCGCCTCGCTCAACTCCAACCAATCCAAAGTCATCCCACTCCCGGTCGAAATGCCCAGCGCCGCGCGATGTCCGCGCGCGCTGGAGAAAGATAGATGCTTCGCCCGTTTCTGGACAGGCGCCGCACGCGCTATTTCAGGATAGTAAAGCCCTGCTTTTCGAAGAGCGGCGCTGCCTTGTCGGACTTGATGAAGTCGACATAGGCGGTCGCGTCGGCGTTCTTGCTGTCCGTGGTGACTGCGATCGGATAGATGATCGGCGGATGGCTGTCCTCGGGGAAGGTTCCGACGATCTTGACGCCCGGATCGGCTGCAGCGTCGGTCTGGTAGACAATGCCATAGGGCGCTTCCCCGCGCGAAACGAGCAGCAGTGCGGCGCGCACGCTCTCGGCGCCCGCAACCTTCTGTTCGACGCTCGACCAGACGCCGAGCTTTTCAAGCGCTGCCTTGCCGTATTTGCCGGCCGGCACGGAATCGACTGCACCCATCGCCAGGCGACCGTCACCGAGTAGCGTTGCCAGATCGAAGCCCTGCTTGATGTCGACCGGCTGCGCGTCTGTCTTGCCCGAGATGAGAACGATGCTGTTGCCGAGCAGGTTGGCACGGGTGTCGTCCTTGATCAGCTTCTTCTCGGCCAGATAGTCCATCCAGGCGAGGTCGGCGGAGATGAAGACGTCAGCCGGTGCGCCCTGTTCCACCTGCTTGGCGAGCGCGGAGCTGGCCGCATAGGAGACGGTCGTTTCCTTGCCGCTTTCTTTCTGCCATTCGGCATTGATCGCATCGAGCGCGTTCTTCAGGCTCGCGGCAGCAAAAACGGTTACCTTGTCCTCGGCCATGGCGGCGCTTGGCGCGAAGGTCGCGCCGGCCCAGGCGACGCCAAGGGCGAGCACCAGCCCCTTCAGCCATTGTCTGCGTTGCATCATCAGTCTTGCCTCCATCAAGTTCGTGATATTTTTCAGGATATAACGATATCTCATCCTGATTAGCGTTGTATCCATTGAAATACAATGCTGCTCGAAAGCGCTAGTAAAAGCCGTGAAACAAGCGGCTCGTCGCGCGGTTAGCGCTTGCGGCTGCGGGTGATCGCTCTAAATTCCGGGGCGGCAAGCGGATGAAACGGACCGGAGGCGTGATGGAAACGGCAGTGAAGCTCGAAGAAAGCTGGAAGGCGGCGTTGGAGCCCGAATTTTCCAGCGCGTATATGGGCGAACTCAAGCAGTTCCTGGTCGGCGCGCGCAGCGAAGGACGGCAGATCTTTCCGCGGGGACCTGAATATTTTCGGGCGCTCGATCTGACGCCGCTCGACAAGGTGCGCGTCGTCATCCTGGGGCAAGACCCGTACCACGGTGACGGCCAGGCGCACGGGCTCTGCTTCAGCGTGCGTCCGGGCGTCAGAACGCCACCTTCGCTCGTCAACATCTACAAGGAACTGAACGCCGACCTCGGTATTCCACCGGCTCGTCACGGCTTTCTCGAAAGTTGGGCGAAACAAGGCGTGTTGCTGCTCAACAGCGTGCTGACGGTCGAGCGCGGGCAGGCGGCTTCACATCAAGGGCGGGGCTGGGAGCGCTTCACCGACGCGATCATCCGCGCCGTCAACGAGGCCGATCACCCGGTGGTGTTTCTGCTGTGGGGTTCCTACGCGCAGAAGAAAGCCGCCTTCGTCGACCGCTCGCGCCATCTCGTTTTGCGGGCGCCGCATCCCTCGCCGCTCTCGGCGCATTCCGGCTTTCTCGGTTGCCGGCACTTTTCCCAGGCCAATGCCTTCCTCGCCTCGAAAGGCTTTGAGCCGATCGACTGGACGCTGCCGGAAAATC
The DNA here is from genome assembly GCF_001976035.1 of Ensifer sp. 1H6. NCBI lineage: Bacteria > Pseudomonadati > Pseudomonadota > Alphaproteobacteria > Hyphomicrobiales > Rhizobiaceae > Ensifer > Ensifer sp. 1H6. The sequence goes on from NZ_MOAI01000030.1 coordinate 47,550, forward strand.
CGGAGGCACCTTAAGCGCGCGCGCCAAGCAATGACGCCGACGGCTGGGAGCGTGTCGCGGGCGGGTCTTGTGTCTCAATCGGCAATCCGCCAAAGACACTGCAACACTTTGATCTGCTGCAGATAACAAAGGCGAGGACCGCGTGCGAAAACTTCTGATCATCGGCATCGGCTCCGGCAACCCCGAGCATATGACTGTACAGGCGATCAATGCGCTCAACCGCGCCGACGTGCTGTTCATCCCGACCAAGGGTGAGAAAAAGACCGAGCTTGCGGAGGTGCGCCGCGAGATCTGCGCGCGCTACGTCACGCGCGCCGACAGCCGCACGGTCGAATTCGCTGTGCCGGTCCGCCGCACCGAGGGCGTCAGCTATGATGGCAGCGTCGACGACTGGCATGCCCGCATCGCCGAAATCTACGAGCGCCTGATCGATGGCGAACTGACCGAAGACGGAACCGGCGCCTTTCTCGTCTGGGGCGACCCAATGCTCTATGACAGCACCATCCGCATCGTCGAACGGGTGAAGGCGCGTGGCAAGGTCGCGTTCGACTATGACGTTCTTCCCGGCATCACCAGCCTGCAGGCGCTTTGCGCCAGCCACCGCATTCCGCTGAACCTTGTCGGCAAACCGGTCGAGATCACCACCGGGCGCCGCCTGTCCGAAAGTTTTCCGAAGCGCAGCCAGACGTCGGTCGTCATGCTCGATGGCGAGCAGGCATTCCAGCGGATCGACGATCCGGACGCCGAGATCTACTGGGGCGCCTATCTCGGAACGCCAGACGAAATCGTCATCTCCGGCCGCTTGGCCGACGTCAAGGACGAGATCCTGGCGACCCGCGCAAGGGAACGCCAGCGCATGGGGTGGATCATGGATATCTACCTCTTGCGCAAGGGTGCCGATTTCGAGGAATAGCCGCTGTTGTGCCTGCTTTCTCCAGGCTTTTCCCGTCGTCTTTGATCTCTCTCAACGTCGGTGGCTGTGCTATAGCGTCTGGTGAAAAAAAAGCCCAACGAGAGGGCGACCGCTGGGAGCGACCGAGACAAGACTATGAGCAGTTGCGCCGTGCCGACATCGCAAACAATGGATGCCGCCGCCTCTATGCGCCGGGGTGCGTGCCCGTCGCTTGCAGCACCGATGCCGACCGGCGATGGCCTGCTGGTGCGGCTGCGGCCGCTCGACGGCAGCCTGACGCTTTCCCAGTTCTCTGATGTCGCTGAGGCCGCCCGGCAGTTCGGCAATGGCATCCTGGAAATTACCGCGCGCGGCAATCTGCAGGTCCGCAGGCTGACGGCATCGACCGTTCCCGGCCTTGCCCAAGCGATCGGCGAAGCGGCGATCGTGGTCCCCGATGGAGTTGCCATCGAGACGCCACCGCTTGCCGGCATCGATCCGGAAGAGATCATCGACCCACGGATCCTCGCTGCCGTGCTGCGCAAAGAGATCGCCGCACGAGGCGCTGCACTGCGGCTGGCGCCGAAGCTCGCCATCATCGTCGATGGCGGCGGCCGGTTCCACCTCGGCGATACGGTTGCCGATCTCCGTCTGCAGGCTGTCGGGCGCGGCGGGGACGTCTGGTGGAACCTATCGCTTGCGGGAACCGCTGCAACGGCGAAGCCCATTTGCGCGCTTCGAACCGAGGCGGTCGTGCCGATCGTTATCCGGATTCTTGCAGCGCTGACCGACATCGGGCCGGCTGCGCGTGGCCGGGATCTCGAGATCGATGCGGTGCAGATGCTCTGTCCGGTGGGCGCCGACTTTGTCGAGATCGTTCCGGCTCCGATGTCGGTGTCTCCGGTCGTCGGTATCCACGATCTCGGCTCGACTGGTGCTGTCCTTGGCCTTGGGCTCGCCTTCGCCCAAATCGACGCTATCAGCCTCATCGCCCTTCTGCGGCAAGCCGCGGAGCTTGGGGCGCGAGAAATCCGGCTTGCGCCCGGCCACAGTTTCTTCATGCTGGGTCTGGAGCCGGAAGCGGCCGAAATCGTCCAGCGGCTGGCGCTGGCGCAGGGCTTTCGTATTGCAGCGGATGACCCGCGAAACCACATTGCCACCTGCGCCGGCAGCACCGGCTGCGCTTCCGCATGGATGGACACCAAGGCGATGGCGCGGCTATGGGTGGAAACGGCGCCGGATCTGCTCGACGGCTCGCTGACGGTGCACCTCTCCGGTTGCGTCAAGGGCTGCGCCCGTCCGAAGGCGTCGGCGTTGACGCTGGTGGGTGCGCCATCAGGATATGCGCTTGTCGTAAATGGGGCGGCGAAGGATGGCGCGAATGCCTACACCGATGAAAATGGAATGAAATCCGCGCTGGAACGGCTGGCTGGCCTGGTGCGGGAAAACAAAGACGCTGGCGAATCGGCGCGGTCCTGTCTTACACGGCTGGGTGCCGCGCGCGTCTCGGCTGCGTTCGAACAGGGATAGAAATGCCTGAGTATGATTACATCCGGGATGGCAACGCCATCTATGAGCGTTCCTTCGCCATCATTCGGGCAGAAGCCGACCTTTCCGCCTTCTCCGAGGAGGAAGCCGATCTCGCGGTGCGCATGGTTCATGCCTGCGGCCTCGTCGAGGCGTCGAAGCAATTCGTGTTCTCTCCCGATTTCGTCACCGCTGCCCGCGGCGCCCTGAAGAACGGCGCGCCGATCCTCTGCGACGCCGAGATGGTGGCGCGGGGCGTAACGCGGGCGCGCCTGCCTGCAGGCAACGAGGTGATCTGTACGCTTCGCGATCCGCGCACCGCGGAACTGGCAGCCGAGATCGGCAATACCCGGTCGGCTGCGGCACTGAAGCTCTGGGGTGAGCACATGGCTGGTGCGGTCGTCGCGATCGGCAACGCGCCGACGGCGCTCTTCTATCTGCTCGAAATGCTGCGCGATGGCGCGCCGAAGCCGGCTGCGATCATCGGCATGCCGGTCGGTTTCGTAGGTGCTGCGGAATCGAAGGATGCGCTTGCCGAGAATTCCTATGGCGTGCCCTTCGCCATCGTGCGCGGTCGCCTCGGCGGCAGCGCCATGACGGCTGCAGCACTCAATTCGCTAGCGAGGCCGGGCCTGTGAGCGGGGCAGGCATGGGCCGGTTGATCGGCGTCGGCACAGGCCCCGGCGATCCGGAGCTGCTGACGGTCAAGGCCGTCAAGGCGCTGGGCGAGGCGGATGTGCTTGCCTATTTCGCCAAGGCAGGCCGCAGCAGCAATGGCCGCGCTGTTGTCGAGGGGCTGTTGAAGCCCGGTCTCATCGAATTGCCGCTCTACTATCCCGTGACCACCGAGATCGACAAGGACGACGGCGCCTACAAGAGCCAGATCACCGATTTCTACAACGCTTCTGCTGACGCAGTCGCCAGGCATCTCGAGGTCGGGCGGACCGTTGCGGTGCTGAGCGAGGGCGATCCGCTGTTCTATGGTTCCTACATGCATCTGCATGTGCGGCTTGCCGGGCGCTTCCCGGTCGAAGTCATCCCCGGTATCACCGCCATGTCCGGCTGCTGGTCGCTTGCCGGCTTGCCGCTGGTCCAGGGCGACGACGTCCTGTCGGTCCTGCCGGGCACCATGGCGGAAGGTGAGCTTGGACGACGCCTTGCCGATACCGAGGCCGCCGTCATCATGAAGGTCGGGCGCAACCTGCCGAAAATCCGCCGGGCGCTTGCCGCCTCCGGCCGGCTCGACCAGGCCGTCTATGTCGAGCGTGGCACGATGAAGAACGCGGCGATGACGGCACTTGCCGAAAAGCCCGATGACGAGGCGCCATACTTCTCGCTCGTGCTCGTTCCCGGGTGGAAGGACAGGCCATGACCGGCACGCTCTATGTCGTCGGCACGGGCCCCGGCAATGCCGAGCAGATGACGCCGGAGACGGCGCAGGCGGTCTCAAACGCGCAGGAATTCTTCGGCTACATCCCCTATCTCGATCGCCTCAACCTCAGGCCCGACCAGATGCGCATCGCGTCGGACAATCGCGAGGAGCTTGATCGCGCACAGGCGGCACTGACGCGCGCTGCTGCCGGCGCCAAGGTCTGCATGGTATCGGGCGGCGACCCCGGCGTCTTTGCCATGGCGGCTGCTGTCTGCGAAGCGATTGACAAGGGACCGGCGGAATGGAAGTCCGTCGATCTCGTGGTGACGCCCGGCGTCACCGCGATGCTGGCGGTTGCCGCGCGCATCGGCGCGCCGCTTGGCCATGATTTCTGCGCCATCTCGCTGTCCGACAACCTGAAGCCCTGGGAGGTCATCACCAAGCGGCTGAAGCTCACGGCGGAAGCCGGGCTGGTGATCGCGCTCTACAATCCGATCAGCAAGGCACGGCCCTGGCAGCTCGGCGAGGCCTTCGAAATCCTGCGCGGCGTGCTGCCGGCAACAGTGCCGGTGATCTTCGGTCGCGCCGCCGGCCGGCCGGATGAGCGCATCGCCGTCATGCCGCTCGGCGAGGCCGACGCCAGCCGCGCCGACATGGCGACATGCGTCATCATCGGTTCGTCGGAAACGCGCATCGTTGCGCGCGAAGGCAAGCCGGATCTGGTCTATACGCCGCGTTTCTATGCGGGAGACAGCCATTGATCGATGCGTTCGAGCGCGGCATCGCAGTCGCTCACCGACAGCACGTCGGTGGGCTTGCGGCGCTCGACCATGATCACCGCGATCCCCAGCCTGCGCGCAGCCGCGATCTTTCCATAAGTTGCGGCTCCGCCACTGTTCTTGGCGACGATGACGTCGATGCGATGAGCCCTAAGCAGATCGATCTCGTCCGTTTCGGCAAATGGGCCGGTGGCAAGGATCGCCGTCGCGTCCGGCAGTTTCAGGGGCGGGGTCACCGGGTCGACGCTGCGGATGACGTAGCTGTGCTGCGGCGCAGTCTCGAAATGAAAGGCCTCCTGCCGGCCGATGGCGAGAAAGACACGGCGCGGGGCGTCGCCAAGGGCCACGACCGCCTCCGCAACGGTGCCGACGCCGGTCCAGTTGTCGCCGGCTTCCGCTTGCCACTGCGGGCGCTGCAGGGCGAGCAGGCGCACCCGCGCAGCCTTTACCGCCGCGGCGGCGTTTTGGGAAATCCGGGCGGCGAAGGGGTGTGTCGCGTCGACGACCAGCGCGATCTGTTCGGCGTTGAGGAAGGCTGCGAGCCCCTCGGCGCCGCCAAAACCGCCGATGCGGGTCTTGACTGGCTGCGGGCGCGGATCGCCGTACGGCCGGCAAGCGAGATCATGGTGTTGTAACGCATGTCACCGGCAAGGCGGGATGCCAGTTCGCGGGCCTCGGTCGTCCCGCCAAGAATGAGAATGCGAGGTTTTTCCATGGCTGAGGTGTCGAACAGCGATCCGGCCATCGTCTCCCCCTGGTTGACCATCATCGGCATAGGCGAGGATGGTGTAGCCGGTCTCGGCGACGAGGCCAAGCGGCTGATTGCCGCTGCGCCGGTCGTCTATGGCGGTGCCCGCCACATGGAGCTGACGCACTCGCTGATAAAGGGCGAGGGCCGCGTCTGGCAAAGCCCGTTCGGCCGCTCGGTCGAGGAGATCGTTGCGCGTCGCGGCAGCCCGGTGGTCGTGCTCGCCTCAGGTGATCCCTTCTTCTTCGGCGTCGGCGCCACGCTTGCGCGCCGCGTCGCCGCGCCTGAGATCCGCACGCTTCCGGCACCGTCCTCCTTCAGCCTTGCCGCCTCACGTCTCGGCTGGGCACTGCAGGAGGCAACGCTCGTTTCGCTGCACGGCCGGCCGATCGATCTAGTGCGGCCACACCTGCAGCCCGGCAACAGGGTGCTCGCTCTGACCTCGGATGGGGCGGGACCGAAGGCGCTCGCCGAGCTGCTCGCAACAAGCGGTTTCGGTCAGTCCAGGCTTACGGTTCTGGAGGCCCTTGGCGGCGCCGGCGAACGCGTGACGACGCAGATTGCCTCGCGCTTCATGCTGGGTCTGGTCCATCCGCTCAACGTCTGCGCCATCGAGGTGGCCGCTGATCAGGGCGGACGGGTGCTGCCGCTTTCGGCCGGGCGCGACGACACGCTGTTCGAACATGACGGCCAGATCACCAAGCGGGAGGTGCGGGCGCTGACCCTTTCGGCGCTGGCGCCGCGCAAGGGCGAGCTGCTCTGGGATATCGGCGCCGGTTCCGGCTCGATCGGCATCGAATGGATGCTGGCCGATCCGGCCATGCGGGCGATCGCCATCGAGGCCTCGCCGGAGCGCGCGGCGCGTGTCGGCCGCAATGCCGAGGCATTCGGCGTGCCCGGCCTTACCGTCGTCGAAGGCAAGGCGCCGGCGGCTCTCTCAGGCCTGTCGCGTCCCGATGCAATCTTTATCGGCGGTGGCGGCAGCGAGCCTGGCGTCATGGACGCAGCCGTTGCGGCGCTTGGCAGCGGCGGCCGGCTTGTCGCCAACGCGGTTACGACGGAAATGGAAGCGGTGCTGCTTCAACGCCACGCGCGGCTCGGCGGATCGCTGATCCGCATCGACATCGCCCGCGCCTCGCCGGTCGGCGGCATGACGGGATGGCGCCCGGCGATGCCGGTGACGCAATGGTCCTGGACCAAGGCCTAGAGCATGTCGCGCAAAAGTGTACCGCGGTTTTGCGACAACGGCACGCGAAAGAACATTCGCGCAAAAGGGCGGAGCGTTTTACGTCCGACTTGCGCAATTATGAGATGGCGTGGATCCACGATGCTGTGTGCAAAGGGGACGCTCCAAAACATTCGGAGAGACACATGACGGTACACTTCATCGGCGCCGGTCCGGGAGCGGCGGACCTGATCACGGTTCGCGGCCGCGATCTGATCGGGCGCTGCCCGGTCTGCCTTTATGCCGGCTCGATCGTCTCGCCGGAACTGCTGCAATATTGTCCGCCCGGCGCCCGCATCGTCGATACCGCGCCGATGTCGCTCGACGAGATCGAGGCGGAATATGTGCGCGCGGCGGAAGTCGGCGAGGATGTCGCCCGGCTTCATTCCGGGGACCTCTCGGTCTGGAGCGCGGTTGCCGAGCAGATCCGCCGGCTGGAAAAGCACGGCATCGGCTATACCATGACCCCCGGCGTGCCGGCCTTTGCCGCCGCGGCCGCGACGCTCGGTCGCGAGCTGACCATTCCGGCGGTCGCCCAGAGCCTGGTGCTGACGCGGGTTTCCGGTCGTGCCTCGCCGATGCCAAACACCGAGACGCTTGCCGGCTTCGGCGCCACCGGCTCGACCCTTGCCATCCATCTCGCCATCCATGCGCTCGACCAGGTCGTTGCGGAACTGACACCGCTCTATGGCGCCGAATGCCCGGTGGCGATCGTCGTCAAGGCGTCGTGGCCGGATGAACGGGTGGTGCGTGGCACGCTTGGCACCATCGCCGCCAAGGTGGCCGAGGAGCCGATCGAGCGCACCGCGCTGATCTTCGTCGGTCTGGGACTGGAAGCGTCGGATTTCCGCGAAAGCTCGCTCTACGATCCCGCCTATCAGCGCCGCTTCCGCGGGCGCGAGTAGGCCTACTCTGCGCTCTCTTCGGGCAGCGGCTTCTGTTTCAACGGAACGCCGCGGCGTTGCTCGACGCGGTCGCGATAAAGTGCTGCCTGGCCGAGCAGCATCAGCGTCACCGGCGTGGTCATGATGACGAAGACGATGATCAGCACTTCGTGGAACACCCAGCGGCTCTGCAGCACGGCAAAACAGATGATCGAGGCGGTGCAGATGAGGATGACGCCGCCGCTGGTGGCAAGGGTCGGCGCATGCAGGCGGGTGTAGAAATCCGGCAACCTCAGCAGGCCGAGCGAGCCGATCAGCGCAATCGCCGCGCCGAGAAGAACGAGCCCGCAGACGACAATGGCGGCCCAGGTCGGAAGGTCGGTCAGATGGCTCATTCGATCAACTCCCCGCGCATCAGGAACTTGCCGAAGGCGATCGACGAGACGAAGCCGATCAGCGCGACGATCAGCGCCGATTCGAAATAAAGGCTGTTGGCGGTGCGGATGCCGAAGGATAGCAGCATCAGCATGGCGTTGATGTAGAGCGTATCGAGGCCGAGGATGCGATCCTGCGCCCGCGGTCCCTTGACCATGCGGTAGAGCGCGAAGGCCATGGCAAGCCCGATCATGATCTGCGCGATCAGGATCGACCAGATGATTGCAAGCTCAGTCATCCGAACATCTCCTTCAAACCTGCCTCATAGCGCTTCACCGTCTGCAGCCAGATCTCCTCGTTTTCCATGTCGAGCACGTGGAAGAGCAGCGACTTCCGGCGGCGGTCGTATTCGAGCCACGCGGTGCCCGGCGTCGCCGTCATGATGCAGGCGAGCAGAGCAAGCGCGTTTTCGTCTTCGAGATCGAGGTCGACCGTCAGGAAGCCCGAGTTCGGCGCCCGCCGTCCGGCGCGCAGGATCACTAGCATGACGGCAATGTTGGAGCGGATGACGTCGACGACGACGCTGGCGCCGAAGCGCAGCGTGCGCAGGATCCGGCGCGGATGCGAGTGGGCGGGATTGAGCTTCAGCGTCACCCAGCCGAGCGCGACGCTCAATATCGTGCCCATGACGATCGTGCCGGGGGCGACCGACTGGTTGAGAAGCAGCCAGATGATGAGCAGGCCGACAGACAGCAGCGGGTAGGGGAACCAGGTGCGCATCGGTTACTGCCCTCCCGCACGTGGCGCCCTGAGGACGCGCTGGGTGTAGCCCGACGGGTCGAGCAGGGAATCGGCCGTTGCCTGCATGTAGTGCATCGTCGGCCCGGCCTGCAGGCTCAGGAAGATGCAGGCGCCGAGCAGCACGACGACGGGGGCAATCTCGATGACGAAGACGCGCGGCACGGTGTTTTCGATCGAGGCCCAGAAGGTGCGGATGCCGACGCGGTTCATGGCGATCATGGCGGAGAGGCCGGACAGGATCAGCAATGTGACGTAAGTCCAGTCGGCGGCAGAAATCGCCGGCGCGGCCTCGGGGCCGGAAAGGCCGAAGAGGCCGCTCAGGATCGCGAATTTGGCGACGAAACCCGAGAGCGGCGGCAGGCCGGCGAGCAGCAGCGCGCAGAGGCAGAAGCAGAGGCCGAGCACGGCCATGGTGCCGGGAATGGCGGCACCCGCTTCATCGACTTCCTCGTCCTCGTCGGCATCGCCATAGGCTTCCATCGTCACCGCCAGAACGTCGGCGCCGGCATCGCGGCCGCGCTCCACCAGTTCGATCAACAGGAAGAAGGCCGAGATCGTCAGCGTCGAACTGACGAGGTAGAACAGTGCACCGGCAATCATGCTGGAATGCCCGAGGCCGATCGCCGCCATCAGCGTGCCCGAAGAGACGAGCACCGAATAGGCGGCAAGCCGGGCCATCGCCTGCGAGGCGAGTACGCCGATGGCGCCGAAGGCGATGGTCAGCATGCCGCCGACCACCAGCAGAGTCTGGCCGAAGCCGGCGGACACCCCGGCATTGGCGCCAAAGACGAGCAGCGACAGCCGCAGGATGACGTAGATGCCGACTTTGGTCAGCACCGCAAAGACGGCCGCAACCGGTGGCGTTGCCGCCGAATAGGCGGTGGGCAACCAGAAGCTCAACGGCCACATGCCGGCCTTGACCAGAAAGGCGACGCCGAGCACGCCGGCGCCAACTTCGACCATCTGGCGGTTCTCTGGCGAGATGGTCGCAAGCTTGACCGCGAGGTCGGCCATGTTGAGCGTGCCGGTCGCGCCATAGATCAGGCTGACACCGATCAGGAACAGCGACGAGGCGGCAAGGTTGATCGCGACATAATGCAGGCCGGCCTTGACGCGCAGCGGGCCCGAGCCGTGCAGCAGCAGGCCGTAGGAGGCCGCGAGCATGATTTCGAAGAAGACGAAGAGATTGAACAGATCCCCCGTCAGGAAGGCACCGTTGAGCCCGGCGATCAGCAGCTGGAACAGCGAGTGGAAGTGATGGCCGGCGGTGTGCCAGCGGGCGATCGAATAGACCTGGGCGGCGAGCGCCAGGCCGCTCGTCAGGCAGAGCATCAGCGCGGAGAGCCGGTCGAGCACCAGTACGATGCCGAACGGCGCCGGCCAGTTGCCGAGCTGGTAGACGCTTGTGCCCGCAAGAAAGCCTTCCGTCGAGGCGCTAGCGCGCATCAGCACCATCGAGAGCACGAAGAGGGCGAGCGTCGAGACGAAGCCCATCACGCCCTTGGCCATGCGGTTGCGCTCGTCGATCGGGATCATCGCCGCGCCGACCATCAGCGGCAAGAGGATCGGCAGGATCATCAGGTGGTGCAGCCAATCAGTCACTGCGCTGCTCCCTTCCATCGACATGGTCGGTGCCGGTGAAGCCGCGCGAGGCGAGCAGTACGACGAGGAAGAGCGCCGTCATGGCAAAGCCGATGACGATCGCGGTCAGCACCAGCGCCTGCGGCACAGGATCGGTGTAGCGCGAGAGATCGCCGACGCCGCCGGGCTCGAGAATGGGGGGCGCATTCACGCGCAGCCGACCCATGCTGAAGATGAAGAGATTGACGGCATAGGAGAGCAGCGACAGGCCGATGATCACCTGGTAGGTGCGTGGGCGGAGCAGGAGATAGACGCCCGAGGCGGTGAGGACGCCGATGGCGGCAGACAGGATGATCTCCATTACTTCGCCTCCTTTCCGGCGCGAAGGACGGCACGGGCATGGGCACGCGGAGCGCGGATCGACTGGTGCGCAAGCGCGATCAGGATGAGCACGGTTGCCCCGACCACCAGCGAGAAGACGCCGAGGTCGAAGAGGATTGCGCTTGCCAGCGGGAATTTGCCGACGATCGGCAGGGTGACATATTGCGCGTGCGAGGTCAGGAACGGATAGCCGAACAGCCACGAACCGATGCCGGTTGCCGCCGCGACGATGATGCCGATACTCATCCAGCGCAGCGGGTGGATGCGCAGCCGCTCCTCGACCCAGCGGGTGCCGCCCGACATGTATTGCAGGATGAAGCCGATCGACATGGCGATGCCGGCCGCAAAGCCGCCGCCCGGCAGGTCGTGGCCGCGCAGGAAGAGATAGGCGGCCAGCATGCCGCTGACCGGGAACATCCAGCGCATGATGACAGATGGAACGAACAGATATTCGGCGACGCTGTCGCCCTTTGCGCGATCGGGATGATCGTCGTCGAAGGCATTTTGGACCTGCTGCTGTACCGGCGCCTCAAGGCTGTCTGCCTGAGGACGGAAGCGCAGCAACAGTGCAAAGACGGTCAGGGCCACGATCGCCAGCACGGCGATTTCGCCGAGCGTGTCGAAGCCGCGGAAGTCGACGAGGATGACGTTGACGACATTGGTGCCGCCGCCTTCCTTGTGGGCACGCTCGAGGAAATAGCTGGCGATGGTTTCGGGCATTGGGCGGGTCATCACGGTGTAGGCGATCAGCGCCACGCCGCCGCCTGCGACAATGGCCAGCAGAAAGTCGCGCAGGCGCCGCAGACGGACGCGCAGCGACAGCAATTCTGATTCCTGCGTGTCCTCGATGCGCTTGGGCAGCCAGCGCAGGCCGAGCAGGATCAGCACAGTCGTGACGATCTCGACGAGGAGCTGGGTAACCGCAAGATCGGGGGCCGACAGCCAGACGAAGGTGATGCAGGTGACGAGACCGGCGCCGCCGAGAAGCACGAGTGCCGCCAGCCGGTGGAACTTTGCCTGGTAGGCGGCCCCAACCGCGCAGGCGATGCCGATCGCCCAGAGCAGGGCGAAGGCCGGATCGATGCCGCGCACCAGAAGCGGCGGCAGTTCGAAATGATTGAGCAGCAGCGGCAGGGCGCCGGCGACGATCGCGACGAAGACCAGGAACCGCATCTGCGGCTGCAGTCGGCGCGTGCCGAGCCTCTGTTCGAGCCAGCGCGCCCACTTCCACGACAGGGTCACCAGTACCCGCTCGAAGATGCGCTGGCCGTGCAGCAGGCGGAAGACCGGCGGCCCTTCGGTGCTGGTCGCCAGATAGTTCCCCATCAGGAAATAGAGGCCGATGCCACCGAGAAGCGCCACGAAGCTCATTATCAGCGGCAGGTTCCAGCCGTGCCAGACCGAAAGGTTGTACTGCGGGGTGCTGGCACCGAGGATAGACACGACGGCTGTGTGCAGGAACGGGCCGATGGTGATGGCCGGGATAATGCCGACGACGAGGCAGGCCAGCACCAGGAACTCGATCGGCGCCCGCATCCAGCGCGGCGGCTCATGCGGGATCTTGGGCAGATCGCTCGGCGTCGGGCCGAAGAAGACGCTGTGGATGAAGCGCAGCGAATAGGTCACCGCGAACATGCCGGCGAGCGTGGCGACATAGGGCGTCATCGTATCGAGCAAATTGGCCTGGTGCGTCTCGATCGCTTCGGCGAAGAACATTTCCTTGGAGATGAAACCGTTCAACAGCGGCACGCCGGCCATCGCGGCGCTGGCGACCATGGCGAGCATTGCGGTTCCCGGCATGTAGCGTATGAGCCCGCCGAGCTTGCGCATGTCGCGCGTTCCGGTCTCATGGTCGATGATGCCGGCCGCCATGAACAGTGATGCCTTGAAGGTCGCGTGATTGACGATGTGGAAGACGGCGGCGACCGCCGCGAGCGGACTTCCGAGGCTGAGCAGCACCGTGATCAGGCCCAGGTGGCTGATGGTCGAATAGGCCAGAAGCCCCTTCAGATCCTGCTGGAAGATGGCGAAGTAAGCGCCGAGCAGTAGTGTCGTCAGGCCGGCGAGCCCGACGATCCAGAACCAGGCCTCGGTGCCGGCCATCACAGGCCAGAACCGGACGAGCAGGAACACGCCTGCCTTCACCATCGTCGCCGAATGCAGATAGGCGGAGACGGGGGTTGGTGCTGCCATCGCGTGCGGCAGCCAGAAATGGAACGGGAACTGCGCGCTCTTGGTCAAGGCCCCGAGCAGGATCAGGACCAGCATCGTGACATAGAGTGGGTGGTTGCGGATCGTATCGCCGGAGGCAAGCACGACGTCGAGGTCGTAGCTGCCGACGACGCGGCCCATGATCAAAAGCCCGACAAGCATGCAGAGCCCGCCCATGCCGGTCATCGTCAGCGCCATGCGCGCACCGTCGCGGGCGTGGGCATTGTGGTGCCAATAGCCGATCAGCAGGAAGGAGACGATGCTCGTCAGCTCCCAGAAGACCGCAAGCAGGATCAGATTGCCGGAGAGAACGACGCCCAGCATCGACCCCATGAAGGCGAGAAACAGGGCAAAGAAGCGCGGTACCGGATCCTCTGCCGCCATGTAGTAGCGGGCGTAGAGCACGACGAGCACGCCGATTGCGGTCACCAGCACCGTGAACAACCAGGCAAAGCCGTCCATTCTCAAGGTGAAGTTGAGGCCGAGCTCGGGCATCCAGGCAAGTTCATAGCGAAGAACGCCGCCGGAGGTGACGAAGGGGTAGAGGCAAACCGCAACGAGGAAGCAGAGCAGCGCGATCGCGCCTGCGAACCAGGCCGTTGCGCCGCGTTGATCGGACGGAAAGAAGATTGCAATGAGGCTCCCCGCAAACGGGGCTAGGATGAAGACAGAAAGCAATTTCCCCGCGTATTCGATCGTATCGTTCCCTTCTCTTGGGCATATTGGAGATTGGGTGCCGAAGCCCCTCAAGGACCATCGCTGACGCAACGGTCGCAGACGACGCCGTCATGGTCCGCATAGCGGTAACAGCCGTATGTTTTTATGACGATTTTCCCGGGGGCTGCCAAGCCTCGATGGCGGGAAAAATGTGAGATCGCGTCATTTTTGGCCAGCTCGAGCGCGCGCCGAACTGTCGCAGCCGACCGAAGGTGGCGTCAGGCGGCCTGCCACCTACGCTCGAAAACAAAGGTCGCAAGATCGTTGGCGCTCATCGGCCGGGCAAAGGCATAGCCCTGAAGGCCGTGGCAGCCGAGCTCCTGCAGAATGCGGGCGTGCTCGAGCGTTTCGACGCCCTCGGCGATCACCTCGATGCCGAGCGAGGTGCCGATATCGATGATCGATTCGACGAGGCGCCTTTCGGCCGGCGAGTTCAGGATCGGCAAAATCAGCTGGCGATCGATTTTCAGGCGCCGCGGGGTCAGCTTCAGCAGGCTGAGGATGGAGGCATAGCCGGTGCCGAAATCGTCGATCTCGATATCGATGCCGAGTTCCTTGATCCGGCGAATGTTGGACAGCACCGTGACGTCGCTCTCGTCGAAGGAGATCGATTCCAGCAACTCGAAGGACAGGCGGCCGCGCGGGATCTGCAGCTGTTCGAGACGGCCGATCAGCCCCTCGTCGTGCAGGCGGGCATAGGAGAGGTTGACCGAGATCTTCGGGATGTGGATGCCATTGGCCTCCCAGCGATAGATCTGGAACAGCGCCTGCTCCAGGATCGCCTGGTCGATGGAGGCGACGACGTTGATGTCTTCGGCGGTCTTGAGAAAGGTGTGGGGACCCAGCAATCCCTTGGTCGGGTGGTCCCAACGTGCAAGCGCCTCGACGCCGATGACCTCAAGCGTGTTCGGGCAGAACTGCGGCTGGAAATGCGCGATGAATTCCTTGTGTTCCAGACCGCGAAGGATCTCGTCGGCGGTCTGCTTGGTCTTGAACACGGCAGTCTTCAGGTCGCCGGTGAAGGTCTCGTGCCGATTGCGGCCGCGGCGCTTGGCCTCGTAAAGGGCGATGTCGGCATTGACGAGGATCTGCGCCAGGTCGTCGGTCGGCTTGGTCTGCGCCGCGATGCCGATGCTGACGGCAATGCGGCATTCCTGGTCCTTGTAGCGAACCGGAACGCTCATTACCTCGATGATGCATGACGCCAGCCGGGCGTCGGGCTCGGCGCTGTCCTCCGGGCGGACGAGGACGAATTCGTCGCCGCCGATGCGAGCGACAAAGTCCTTCTCCTTGGCGTTGGTGCGCAGCAGTTCGGCTGCATGCCGCAGGATTTCGTCACCGGCCGCATGCCCCAGCGTGTCGTTGATCTGTTTGAAGCGATCGAGATCCATATGAAAGATGCTGAGCCTTGCCTCCGCTTCGAAGTGATGGCTTCTGTCTGCGAGTACCTGGTCGAGGAAGCGCCGGTTCGGCAGGCCGGTCAGCGGATCGTGCAGGGCATTGAACTCCATGCGGTAGCGCGCGGCCTCCAGTTCGGCGCTGTGCGCCTCGGCCTGGCGCTTGGCTTCCGACAGGGTTGCGCGGGTCTTGATGTCGGCGGTCACGTCCCAGTTGACGCCGACGATCTTCTTGCGCCCATCGGCGCCGTCATAGGTCGAGCCGATGGCGCGGATATGCCGGATGGTGTCATCCGGTAGCCGGATTCGAAACTCGGAATTGTAGGCGCTGCCCGCCGCAAGGGCTTCGGCGAACTCCTCTTCCGCGCGGTCAATGTCGTCGGGATGCAAGGTCGTCTTCCAGTCGTCATAGGCCTTGCGCACCGATCCGGTCTTTCCGTAGAGCTCCTTCATCCGCTCGTCCCAGAGCAGCTTGCCGCTGGCGATGTCGAGTTCCCAGATGCCGATCTGCGAGCTGTCGAGCGCGATCTTCAGGCGGTGCGACAGTTCCTGCAATTGCGCCTTGCTGTGCCTGAGGGCGCGAATATTGTTCTGCCGCTCGCTCATCAGCCGGCCCGTCAGCAGCATCGGCAGGATGATCATCAGGCCGCCGGCAACGATCAGCGCGCGGATGAACCAGGCATTGCGGGGCGTGTGCGGCCAGCCGCCTTTGGGAACGGCGGCGATGTGCCAGGAGCCGCCGGGAAGCAGGACGGTCATATCAACCGGCGCCTGACCAAAAACCTTGGGGTCGCCGAAGAAGGCCGTTCCACTGCTGCCCGTCCCGTCGCGGCCGGTCATCGCGATATCAATGCCCAGCTTGGAAGAGAGGAGACCGCTGTCATTGTAGAGACGATCGACATCGATGACGGCAGAGACGATGCCCCAGAAGCGATTGCTGCCTCCGCCGGCATCGATCGATACCGGGAAGCGGCCAATCAGTCCGCGCCCGCCCTGCACGAGATCCACCGGGCCGGCGAGAACCATCTTGCCGGTGTCCCTTACCTTCATGACGGCGGCGCGCTGGGCATCGTTCTTGCGGTAATCGAGCCCGATCGCCCTTTCATTGCCCTGCAAGGGATAGGCCATGCGCACGATGAGGTTCGGCGCCGCGGCGATGCTGCGCAGCTGCGAGCGCTCTGTGAAGATGCTGCGCGAAAGAGCTGCAAAACGCTCCTGGTCCATACCCGGTTCGGTCACGATGGTGCCGATCAGGCCCCGTACGAGCTGGATATTGCCGTTGATGCTGGCCTCGAGTTTGGAGCGGATCGGGTTGAGCTCGTCGGCGACTTGAGATCGCATGCGGGCTTCGGAGACCACCTGGTTCTGATTGTCCGCAAGAATGCCGGCCGCGAGAACAACGAAAGAGGCGATGATCGCGGGAAGGTAGTTCGGCGTCAGAACTCTGGAAAGTTTCTTCTTCCCGAGGTGGAAGATATGTCTGGCAAGCACAAGATCACCCCGGCGGTGTGCGAATGATACGAAACGACCGGGATGATCCCAAATTGGTAT
Organism: Ensifer sp. 1H6; assembly: GCF_001976035.1. NCBI lineage: Bacteria > Pseudomonadati > Pseudomonadota > Alphaproteobacteria > Hyphomicrobiales > Rhizobiaceae > Ensifer > Ensifer sp. 1H6. Next base: position 63,991 of record NZ_MOAI01000030.1, read on the forward strand.
TAACAATTGTGTTTTAGTTCCGGCTTTTATGCTTGCCGGGAGGTCATTTTGCCGTCTTCCGCTCGGGCAGTTTCTTGCGCTTGGTTTCCGCAAGTTCTTCAAGCTCGCTTTCGGTCATGGATTTTTCCATTTCGCGTGACGCGCCCTTGAGTTCGGATTTCTTCATGTCTCCGCGTTTGGCGGCAAGGGCTGCACCGGCCGCCTTTTGCTGTGCCTTGGATTTTGCAGGCATGTCGCATCTCCTTGCGTGCGTTCGAATAGCTCAAACGCCGATCGATCGCGCCGGTTCCGCGCTTTACAGCGCCGTGCGTCAAATAAGACGCGCGAAGGACGCTGTAACGCTTTAAATTTGCTGCATAATTTTATCCTTAAACCGGATCCGATTTAAGGAATTATGCAGTCGATCACGATCTGCCATCGATCATCGCCTGCAAGGTCTCCAGCCGGTCGGCCTCATGCGGGAGCTTGTCCTGACGCAGCCGTGCAATACGGGGAAAGCGCATGGCAACGCCCGACTTGTGCCGGGTCGACCGGTTCAGCCCCTCGAAGGCGACCTCGACGACGAAGCCGAAATCGGGTTCGGCCCGCACGGCCCGGACCGGGCCGAAGCGCTCGATGGTATTATCCCGGACGAAGCGGTCGAGAATTTCCAGTTCGGCATCGGTAAAGCCGAAATAGGCCTTGCCCACCGGCACCAGCGTTTCCGTGCCGTCGATCTTAGTCCAGACGCCGAAGGTGAAATCGGAATAGTAGCTGGAGCGCTTGCCGTGGCCGCGCTGCGCATACATCAGCACCGCATCGACGTTAAAGGGCGCGCGCTTCCATTTGAACCAGGGACCCTTGGCGCGGCCGGCGGTATAGGGCGAATCCAGCCGCTTCAGCATGATGCCTTCGATGACGGGATCGGGCGGATCGGATCGGAGCTGGTCGAGTTCCTCCCAGGAGGAAAACGGCACGAGCGGGGACAGGTCGAAATGCTGCGGCGAGGCCCGTTCGACAAGGTCGCTCAATATCGCCCGTCGTGCCAGGAAACCCTCCGCCCGAACGTCGGTTTCGCCCGCAAAGAGCACGTCGTAGGCGCGGATGAAGGCGGGGTATTCGTCCAGCATCTTGCGGCTGACGGACTTGCGGTTCAGCCGTTGCTGCAGGTCAGAAAAGGTCCGGGTGGCACGGTTGGTGCGGGCGGTGCCTCCGACCAGCAGTTCGCCGTCGATGATGCCGGAAAAGTCGGCCGCCTCCAGCACATCAGGGAAGGCACCGGAGATTTCGTCGCCGCTGCGCGAGTAGAGCCGTGTGGTCCCACCGATATTGGCGAGCTGCACGCGGATGCCGTCCCACTTCCATTCGGCGGCAAAATCCTTCGGGTCGAGCCCGTCGAGGTCGCCTTCGCCGACAGGAGTGGCAAGCATCACCGAATGGAAGACGGCGGGCGTCGAAAGCACCGGCCTTTCCGCCTCTCCCGCCAGCCATTGGAAGAGCGGCAGATAGGGCGGAGCGAGCCCGTGCCAGAGAGTTTCGATTTCGCTGACGTCCTTTCCACCCATCTCGGCCAGAGCCTGCTTTGCGAGCTTGGCGGAGACGCCGATGCGCAGGCCGCCGGTCACGAGTTTCAGGAAGGCGAAGCGCGCCGATGTGTCGAGCCGGTCGAGCATGTCGCGAACGACACTGCGCACATTGGCGCGGCCGGTCGCCTGCAGCTTTTCGATCGCGTCGCCGAGCGGAATGTCGTCGGGCACCACGCCTGCAGGCGGCTCCCAGACCAGCGACACGGTCTCGGCAAGGTCACCGACATAATCGTAGGAATAGCGGAACAGCACCTCGTCCATGCGTTCGAGCAGAAGGTCACGGATCATCGCCGGCTTGACGGTTGCAAGCGAGAGCGTGCCGGCGATCGCGGCGAGCGCATAGCCGCGGCTCGGATCAGATGTAGTGCGGAAATAATCCGCCAGCAGCCGGATCTTGGCGTTGCGCTGCGGGGTGAGCACGAGGCGGTCGAGCAGTTCGGCGAAGGCCTTCATCGCTCACTCTCCCTCGTCGTCATAGCCGACGAGATGCAGCGGTCGCGCGGCGATGCCTTCGAGCTCGCACCAGCGCACCAGCGCCTCCTCGCGGCCATGGGTAACCCAGACTTCCGCCGGGCCGATCTCACGGATCGTTTGCGTCAGTTCTGGCCAGTCGCAGTGGTCGGAGATCACCAGCGGCAGCTCGACGCCGCGCTGCTTGGCCCGTTGCCGGATCATCATCCAGCCTGAAGCGAAGATCGCCAGGGGATCGACGAAGCGCCGCGCCCAGCGGTCGGCGAAGGCTGCGGGCGGGCCGATGACGACGGTGCCGGAAAAATCCTGCTTCTCGTCGGCGGCAAGCGTCGCCGGGCGGATTTCACCGAGATCTATGCCTTCGCCACGATAATAATCACAGAGCTTCTGCAAGGCGCCGTGGATGTAGATCGGCTGGTCGTAGCCCTGCTCGCGCAGAAGGGCGATCACCCTCTGCGCCTTGCCGAGCGCATAGGCGCCGACCACATGGGTGCGCTCGGGAAACTGCTTCAGCGACGTCAGCAGCTTCTGCATCTCGGTGCGGTCGTCCGGGTGGTGGAAGACCGGCAGGCCGAAGGTGGCCTCGGTGATGAAGACGTCGCATGGAACCGGTTCGAACGACAGGCAGGTCGGGTCGCGGCGTCGTTTGTAATCGCCCGAGACGACGATGCGCGTGCCCTTCGCCATCACCGAAATCTGCGCCGAGCCGAGCACATGGCCTGCGGGGTGAAAACGCACCTCGACGCCGTTGACGACCATCGTCTCGCCCAGGGCAACGGCCTGGCTCGTGCCGCAGAAACCGTCGCCATAGCGGATGCGCATGATATCGAGCGTTTCGCGGGTGGCGAGCACCTGACCGTGGCCGGCGCGAGCGTGGTCGGAATGGCCATGGGTGATCAGGGCGCGATCGACCGGCTGCACCGGGTCGATGTAGAAATCCCCGATCTCACAATAGAGACCTTTCGGGGCTGGATAGAGCAGGGCGTCCGGTTTCATGGCCATAAAGATAGCCGGCGAACGCATGTCCGCCAGCTATCGCAGCAAAGTTTTTCGAACGGTTGGACAAGCCGGTCCGTTCGGGGTGACATCAGTCGTGCAGCGCCAGCGTGTCGCCGATCAACTTCAGGGTTTTCGCTGCATCGATGTCGATGCAAGCTTTCTGGCTCGGCAGGTTGTCCCACGGGCTCGGCGGGAACAGCCGGCTGTCGGGCTTCTGGATCGTCTGGCCATCGGCAAGGCCGCCGCAGACGACGCGGATGACGCCGCTGCGCACCTTGAACAGGTCCGGCGCCACGACATAGGCACAGGCGCAGCTGTCATGCACCACCATACCGTCAGGCACATGCTGCTCGTAGAAGGTGATGTAGAACTGCGAGATGTCGGAGAGCAGCTGTGCCGGCGCTCCGCCGCGTGCGGCGATGTCGGCGAGCATGGCCTTGGTCATCACCGTCTTGGTGGTGACATCGAGACCGACGACCGTAACCGGCCACGGCGCCGTCATGACGACGTCGGCTGCCTCGGGGTCGCCATGGATATTGGCTTCGGCGGCCGGCGTGATGTTGCCGTTGACGTCGAAGGCGCCGCCCATGATCACCACTTCGCGCACCAGCGGCGCAAAATCCGGATCTTCGCGCAGTGCCAGCGCCAGGTTGGTCATGCGACCGACGGCAATCAGCGTCACTTCGCCGGGATTGGCGCGGACGGTGTCGATGATGAAGCGGTGCGCCGGGCGGGGATCGACGGGCAGGTCGATGGTCTCGGGCACGTCGATGTTGCCGAGGCCGTCATCGCCATGAATAAAGGTCGGCCAGCCGACATGCGGCCGATCCGGATTGAAGGTCTTGTCGAGACCTTTTGCGACCGGTGCCTTAATGCCCCACTCGCGCTTCAGGAACAGCGCATTGCGCGTCGTCGTTTCGACCGAGGCGTTGCCGAAGACCGTCGTAATGCCGATGAGGTCGATATCCGGGTGGCGGTGGAGGAAGAGGAGGGCCATCGCATCGTCGATGCCCGGATCCGTATCAAAGATAACCTTGTGCATGTGTTCTTCTTTTCTTTTTCTTGCGTTTGACGGGTCGCAATGGAGGCAAGATGCCTGCGAAAGTCAATCACCCTTCGATCCCTATCGAACACGCCCGATGTCGAAGCTGAAGATGTCTTTTGGGCGAGCTCCTCTGTTCTTCCCGTTCGTCTATGGCGCGCGGCGCTTAAACTTTCTGAAAGGTGCAGCGCCTATCCTTGCAAGGCGCCTTCGGGCTTTTGTTACAGTTCCTGAAATGACAGCGGAGCCATTCTCGTGAAGGCTATTCTCGGCAACCTGCGCCCATCGAAGAGGCTGGTCGTCATCCTCGCCGCGGCGTTCGGCGTGTCGGCTGCCTCAGGTGCTGCCGCCGTCTATGTCGGCCGCGACGCATTGATGGAGCGGATTTCCAAGCCCGCCACCTCCGGCCTCGAATGCACCCTGGTCAGAACCATCAAGCTCGGCCATCACGGTCAGCGCTGGGTCCGCATGCACATCAAGACGGATCGTGCCGACGGCGAAGCGCGCATGCGCACGGCGCTTCGCGTGGTCGGTGCTCTCTCCAAGACGGAAAATGCCGAGCTTTACCAGGTGGTCGTTCTCGATGCGGCCGGACCGGAAGAGCGCGCCCAGGTTCGGGGTGCGGCGATCGGCGCGCAAGTTCTCTTTGCACCGGGCCCGCAGAGCGTGCCCGGTATGGATGAACCGTTCCGCGCGTCCTACAATGACGGCACGGCAAACTCGGCCGGCTTCTTTCATGGCAACACCATCGATCTTTCCGTGGGTGACATCCGCGGCATGATGGCCGGCATGGACGATCGGTCGCCCTGCATCGATCCGAATGCTGTCGCCGTCGAGGGCGAGGCGGCACCGGACGCCACGGCGCAAGAGCACAAGGTCGAGAGCGCCGAAGCGCCTGCAGGCCACTGAAGCGCCGTTCTCGCGCAGCGCGCTGTCACTCCATCATTGAAAATGAAAAAAGCCCGCCGCAATCGCGCCGGGCTTTGTCTTGTGCCGTTATGACTTTGATCAGTCGGCCTTGTTGCGGCGCGCCGGGAACAGGATGATGTCGCGGATCGACGGCGCGTTGGTCAAAAGCATGATCAGGCGGTCGACGCCGATGCCGAGGCCGCCTGCCGGCGGCATGCCCTGGTCGATGGCATCAAGGAACTCGTCATCGAGCTGCTTTGCCTTTTCGCCGCGGGCATGGGCCTGCTCCAGCTGCTCGACCATGCGGGCGCGCTGCTCTTCCGGATCGTTGAGCTCCGAGAAGGCGTTGCCGAGTTCCCAGGTGTTGCAATAGGTCTCGAAACGCTCGACGAGGCGCGGCTCGCCCGGCACTTCCTTGGCGAAAGGCGAGATGTCCTTCGGGAAATGCGTGACGTGGGCCGGCTGGATCAGCGTCGGCTCGACCTTTTCTTCGAAGATGAAGGCGAGGCACTCGCCCCAGGTCCAGTCCTTCTCGACTTCGAACCCGGCAGCCTTGGCGGCCGCACGGGCTTCCTCGTCGGTCTTCATCGCCAGGAAGTCGATACCGGTCGCTTCCTTGACGGCATCCGGCATCGGCACGCGGCGGAACGGACCCTTGAAGGAGATTTCCTTGTCGCCGAACATGAATTCGGTCGAGCCGTGGATCGACAGAGCGAGCTTGGTAAACAGCCGCTCGACGAGGTCCATGATGTCCTCGTAGTCGGCATAGGCCCAGTAGCATTCCATCATGGTGAATTCGGGATTGTGCCGGGTCGAGACGCCTTCGTTGCGGAAGTTGCGGTTGATCTCGAACACCTTGTCGGTCAGGCCAGATACCAGCGTGCGCTTCAGATACAGTTCCGGCGCAATGCGCAGGAACATGTCGAGCTTCAGCGTGTTGTGGTGAGTCTTGAACGGCTCGGCCGTCGCACCGCCATAGACCGAATGCAGCATCGGCGTTTCGACTTCCATGAAGCCGTCGTCTTCCATGAAGCGGCGGATGCCGGAAACGATCTTGCTGCGCTGCTGGAAGCGCAGCTTCGATTCCTCGTTGGTCATGATGTCGAGGTGGCGCTTGCGGTAGCGCAGCTCGATATCCGACAAGCCATGCCATTTTTCGGGCATCGGCAGCAGCGACTTCGTCAGCATGGTGATCGTCTGCGCGTTGATCGTCAGTTCGCCGCGCTTGGTGCGGCGCACGACGCCGGTGACACCGATGATGTCGCCGATGTCGATCATCGGCAGCAGTGCGCGTGCGTCTTCAGGCGTGGTGTCCTTGTGGCTGAAGATCTGGATCTTGCCGGAGGCATCATGGATATCCATGAACATGCCGGAGTTGCGCGACGAGTAGACGCGGCCGGCGACGGTGACGACGTCCTGCGTCTCGGTGTCCAGCTCCAGGTTCTCGTACTTCGCCGCAAGTTCGGCATTGGCCATCGTGCGGTGGAAATGCGCCGGATAGACGTCGCCGATCTGTTCGCGGAGCAGCTTCAGCTTCTGCGCGCGCACTTCCGTCACATCGGAGGAGAGGGCTGTTGTTTCGGTCTTGTCGTTCATCGTCCTGTCCTTACTTTCCGCTGCCGGCCATCGAGGCGGCGACCTGGCCTGCAATCTTCAACCGCTGGCGCACGACCGAGCGGCCGAGCAGTTCCATGCTGTCGAAGAGCGGCAGCGACCGCGACGAACCGGAAACCGCCACGAACAGCGGTGCCAGCACGACCTTGAGCTTCTTGCCCATGCGGTCGGCGATCGCGCGTAGTTCCGCTTCGATCGTTTCCTTGTTCCATTCGAGGATCTTTTCCAGATCCGGCTGTACCGTGTTGAAGATCTCGACCAGTTCTTCCGGGCTCGACTTGATCTTGGCGAAGGCCGCCGGCTCGAGGCCGAGGTCGGACTTCAACAGGAAGTCGGCAAGGGCCGGCAGTTCGCCGAGCTTGGAGATGCGCGACTGCGACAGCTTCAGGCCCTGCTTCAGGCGATCGTTCTCGGACGCCCAGGCAAGCACCCGGCCGAGGAATTCGTCGTCGCTCAGCTTCTCGCGGATCCAGCGGCCGTTCAGCCAGTCGAGCTTCTGGATGTCGAAGATCGCGCCCGACTTCGACAGGTTGTCGGGGTCGAACTTTTCGGCAAGCTCGGCCATCGTCATCAGTTCCTCGCCTTCGGCGATCTGGATGAAGAACAGGCCGAGGAAATTCATCAGCGCTTCCGGCAGGTAGCCGAGCGCCGAGTAGTAGGAGATCGACGTCGGGTTCTTGCGCTTCGACAGCTTCGATTTGTCGGCATTGCGCATCAGCGACAGGTGCATGAACACCGGCGGCGTCAGGCCGAGATACTGATAGATCAGGATGTGCTTCGGCACGGAGGCCAGCCACTCCTCGCCGCGCGCGACGTGGGTGATCTTCATCAGGTAGTCGTCGACGACGTTCGCCATGTGGTAGGTCGGCATGCCGTCGGCCTTGAGCAGCACCTGCATGTCGACCGAATCCCACGGGATCTCGACGTCGCCATAGACGCCGTCGGTGAACTTGCAGGAGCCCTCGGTCGGGATCTTCATGCGCACGACATGCGGCTCGCCGGCATCGACGCGGCGGGTCACTTCTTCGGCTGTCAGGCTCAGGCAGTGGCCGTCATATTTCGGCTGCTTGCCGGCGGCGCGCTGGCCCTCGCGCATCTGTTCGAGCCGTTCCGGTGTGCAGAAACAGCGGAAGCCGTGGCCGTTGTTCTCGATCTGGCGAACGTAGTCGAGATAGATGTCCTTGCGGTCGCTCTGGCGGTAGGGGCCATAGGGGCCGCCGACGTCAGGGCCTTCCGACCATTCGAGCCCGCACCATTTCAGCGCATCCAGAACCTTCTGCTCAAACTCCGGCGTCGAGCGTGTGGCGTCGGTATCCTCGATACGAAGGATGAAGGTGCCGCCGTGCTTCTTTGCGAAGAGATAGTTGAACAGTGCGATATAGGCGGTGCCGACATGCGGCTCGCCGGTGGGGGAGGGTGCGATGCGTACCCGAACTGCTGAATCTGCCATGGTCTTTGCCCGTTTGACGTGCTTCTCGCCCCTTGCCGGAAGACAAGTCCGGCCGCCGGGCGCGCATTTTATGGGAAGGAAAGGCCCGTAGGGGTGCCGCACCAGCGGTATCGGCGGGCTATTCCAGTCGGCTCGCGTGAGACCATAGAACATGGAGCATGTCAACGGAAAGTGGATCACGCCGGTTTTTGTTGACACTGCCGATGGCTGGTTATATTGAACCGTGAGGTTATTTAACTGAAAGGTTTTTTAGGAAATGCCGGAAGATCGCCTGTCGACCACGCTCTCAGCCCTTGCCGACCCCACGCGCCGGGCGATTCTCGCCCGGCTCTCTCTCGGCGAGGCTTCTGTCGGCGAACTGGCGGAGCCGTTCGAGATGAGCCTGCCGGCGGTTTCAAAACATCTGAAAGTTCTCGAGCGCGCCGGGCTGATCAGCCGCGGCCGCGAGGCGCAATGGCGCCCCTGCCGGCTCGAAGCGGCACCCTTGCGCGACGTCAACAGCTGGCTCGACAGCTACCGCCGCTTCTGGGAAGAGAAGTTTGATCGTCTCGACGCCTATCTGCAGGAGTTGCAGAAGGTGGATCCGGACGCCGGGAAAAACTGATCTCAGCGATCTTGCTGGCGCAGCTTGGCTGCGCTACACATCCCGTGTCGAAAAAGGCAGGACCGGATATGGTAAGCCCGGTCCCTTCGTCACCGTACGAGCGGTTGCGAAGCTCTGCTCGAACCTGATCGTTCGAACCCGCGGCGTGGTTCCGATGCATCCGCATCGGTCCGCGGCGGGGTGTATCCAGATCAGACGCAGTCCGCCGCGTTTCTCAAAACACGGAGACTGCATATGCGACTGAACCATCTCGACCTTCACAGCCCCGTCGTTACCGAAACGGCGACATTCTTCATCGAACATCTTGGCTTCACGCTTGTCGAAACGCGCGGCAAGGATGCCTTTTATCGCCTGGCAGACGATGCCGGCATGGTGCTGGTGATCAGCCCGCCGATCGCCAAGCTTGGCGGTGGCGACCAGGTCAGCCTCGGTCTTCAGACCTACCATATCGGCTTCCTGCTGCCCGAGCGATTGGCAGTCGAGGATGCCTATCGGCGCATCCTGCCGAGCGGCATCCGCATCACCGAACCGGAAGAGCGGCATGGCGCCTATGTCTTCTATATGGTCATACCCGGCAACATCCTCGTGGAGATTGGGCAACGTCCCGACGCCTGAAGCAACCGGAACGATTTACCGGATGAGGCGTTATCCGTTCGAGAGGCGCGGGCTGTGCCAATCGGACATGACGAAGGCGGAGAACACGGGAATTTTTCCGATTTCTTCCCGTGGCCAACGAAACGGCAGTCGAGCGCCACTGCATGTTTCCTTAAATGCTATTCGATATAAGGATCAAAACATGCAGCAATACAAAGCGCGACAGCGACCTTTGCGCGTCTCGTAAGACGCGCGGCGCTGTAGCGTTCTCACAAACGCCCGCAGCAAGATGGCCTGCATCCCCTGTGATGCAGGTCTTTTTTCGGCGCAACGAAAAGGCGGGGCTGGTGGCCCCGCCTTTCCAGTTTTGTTCGTGGCAACGCCTCAGTGCAGCTTGCCGGCGGCCTTCTTTCGCAGCCGCGCATTGCGCGCCACCATGTTGAGAACCTCCACCAGCGCCGAGAAGGCCATGGCGGCGTAGATGTAGCCCTTCGGCACGTGCAGGCCCATGCCTTCGGCGATCAGCGTCGTGCCGATCATCAAGAGGAAGGCGAGCGCCAGCATGACGATCGTCGGGTTCTTCTCGATGAAGTTGGCAAGCGGCGTCGCGGCAACGAGCATCACGGTGACGGCGGCTAGGACGGCGACGACCATGATCGGCAGATGCGGCGTCATGCCGACGGCGGTAATGATGCTGTCGACCGAGAAGACGAGGTCGAGCAGCAGGATCTGGCCGATCGCCGCGCCGAAGCTGTTGATCGCCGAAGAAGCGATGAAGTCTTCGCCGTGGTCGCTCGGATCGACGCTATGGTGGATTTCCTTGGTCGCCTTCCAGACGAGGAAAAGACCGCCGGCGATCAGGATCATGTCCTTCCACGAGAAGCCGTGTCCGAAGACCTCGAACACCGGCGTGGTCAGCTTGACGATCCAGGCGACGGTGCCGAGCAGGGCGAGGCGCATGACGAGCGCCAGGGTAATGCCGATGCGGCGGGCCCTCTCGCGGTGTTCGGCCGGCAGCTTGTTGGTGAGGATGGAGATGAAGATCAGGTTGTCGATGCCGAGAACCACCTCCATGACAACCAGTGTTATGAGGGCGACCCAGGCGGCTGGGTCCTGGGCAAGCGACATTATCCCCTGCATCGGCGATCTTTCCTTTTTCGGTGGCGCGTCGTCGCGCAAGAATCGCGGCAGTATTTAAGCAACATTGCGAAAGTGACAAGCGCCGCCGGCCATTTGCGGCGGCGCTTTACCGTTTACGCTTGGATCGGAATCCACATTTCGACCACCCCCATGCCCGAATGCGGGTCGAAACGATCATCATAACGCTCGATGAGATCAGGCGTTTGGCCATGCTGAAGACCGGACTCCGGCAGCCAGGTGCCGAAGATATGGTGCGCCGTCGTGGCGATCGATGAGATATGGCCGCGGTGCAGGAACACGGCGTAACGCTGCTTCGGCAGCTTCATGGTGGTAAAGCCGGCGGGCAGGGCGCCGGCGTCGTCGACTTCTGCTGCCGCCATATAGCGAAATGTCCCGGCTTCGCCATCGCTCTGGCTGCAGACGCCGTAGGCGACGTTGCCCTTCTGTCCGGGGATGTTGCCGAAGTGGGTATTGAAGCGCTGCCACAGCGAGGGAATGCCTTCGGTGCGGCCATAGGCGTAGGTTTCGGCAAGGCCGGCCAAAAGCAAAGGCGGGCTGTCTTCGAAGCGCGGTGGGTCCAGTTTGAGGAGGCGGGTGTCGTCCATTCTGATAGGCTCCGTCAGTGCGATGTTGCTGAGGTGCCCTTGCTTGCGCACGGTCTCCGGCGTGACGCCGAACTGCTCGCGAAAGGCACGGGTGAAAGCCTCGTGCGAGCCGTAGCCCGCTTCGAGGGCCACCGCGAGAATGCTGGACGAGCCGTCGGCAAGGTTTCGTGCGGCGCCGCTCAGCCGCCGCGCACGGATATAGGCGCTGATGGAGCGACCGGTCACCAGTCCGAAGACGCGCGACAGGTGAAAGCGCGAAAGGCCGGCAGCCTCGGCGATCTCCTCCAGCGATATATCCCTGGCGAAATGGCTCTCGATGAACCAGATCGCCCTTCCGATAGCACTCATGTTCACTCCCGTGGCAGACAGCCCATGCTCATAGGGTCTTGCCGCAAGGCGTGCTTGATCGCAATTGCTGGATTGAAGGCTAGCCCGAACGAATGAGCCCCTTGGCTTGGCTCAGTCCGTCTTCTTCTTCGGTCCATAGGCGGCCATGAAGACGCGGACGGCCGCGGCAACCGTGCCCTCGATCTGCTCTCGCGGCGGCGCCGAGCACATTCCGCCGAACAGGCGGTGCTTGAACAGCCCGGCCTGGGCCATCTCGATGAACTGCCTGGCCGCTACTTCCGTGTTGTCGATGTCGAGCGTGCCTGTTGGAACCTGCCGGTCGAGATAGGTCTTGAGGACCGTATAGCCGTTTTCGGGCGCCTCGCTGAAGAAGCGTTCCGCCAGATGCGGCATCCGGTCGATCACGCCGATCACCATGCGCATGGAGCGGATCGTGGCCTCGGAGGTGATGCTGCTCGTCAGGGTGACGCCGAAATCGTAGAGCGCCTCCTCGACGTCTTCGTGGTCGTTGAGTGCATGCTTGGCGGTCTGGATCACCAGGGTCTTGCCCTGGATGATCAGCGCCTTGAACAGGTCTTCCTTGTTTTCGAAGTAGACGTAGAGCGTGCCCTTCGAGACGCCGGCCTCGCGGGTGATATCGTTCATGCTGGCGGCGTCGAAGCCCTGGCTCATGAAGACCCGCCGCGCGCCCTCGAGAATCTGTTGGCGCTTGGCAGGGTCTTCACCCGCCGCATGGCGTCCGCTGCCGGGACCAAGCTGGTCGTCCGCGCCGTTATCAGGCCGGAAGGTCTCGTTTTGCTCGGTCTTTGCTGGTTCCATGATTGCCGTCTGCACCCGTCCCGTTCGCATTAATTCTCGTCCATCGAACTACCCGGTTCGATTCCCTCTTGATATGCGACGTCAAAGCGACTAAGTCAAGCTTCGATCGAACCGAACGGTTCAGTTCAGTCACCCCTCATTAACCAGGCCGGTATCCATGTCCGCATCCAAAACGTCCAGCGCCGCTCGCGTTCGCCCTGTCGGCGAGGATTTTGAAGTTCCGCAGACCCATGAGGCCGAGCCCGAGGCCAAGGGGGCGACTGCCGAGAGCGCCGGCAGCGGTGCAAGAGCCTGCTGTCGAGGCCGCTTCGAAAAAGAAGAAGCGCAGCCCGATCTTGCCGGTTCTCGGCCTTGTCGCGCTCGCTGGCGCCGGCTGGTATGGCTATGACTGGTGGACCAATGGCCGCTTCATGGTTTCGACTGATGACGCCTATATCGAAGGCGACATTGCCACGATCTCTCCGAAAGTGTCGGGCTATGTCGCCAAGGTCGACGTCGTCGCCAACCAGAAGGTGAAGGCCGGCGATCCCATGGTCACGCTCGATGACGGCGACTACCGTATCGCGGCCGAGCAGACCGAAGCCCAGATCGCCACCCAGAAGCTGGCGCTCAGCCGTTTCGACGCGCAGATCGCAGGGGCGATGGCGAGCCTTGCCCAGGCCGAAGCCCAGAAGAACGCTCTCGAAGCAACGGTGCGCGGCGCCGAACTCGCGCAGAAGCGCGCGAGCGACCTCCAGTCCAAGGACGTCGGCACCGTTGCTTCGCGCGACAATGCCGACGTGGCTCTGGATCAGGCTCGGGCGAACCTTGCCGGCGCCGATGCCAACATCGCGGCTGCGAACGCCAACATCACCGTGCTGCAGGCGCAGCGCTCAGAGGCGGAAAGCCAGATCCGCTCGCTCGAACTTGCCCGTGACAAGGCCAACCGCGACCTCGGCTTCACCGTCTTGAAGGCGCCCTATGACGGCGTCATCGGCAACGTCGCCGTCCAGGTCGGTGACCTCGTTTCCGCTGGCCAGCGACTGGCCGCGCTCGTGCCTGTCGACCAGCTCTATATCGACGCCAACTTCAAGGAGACGCAGATCGCCCATCTGGTCCCCGGCTCGAAGGTCAAGGTCCATATCGACGCCTATGACGAGCACGCGGTCGAAGGCACGGTTGCCTCGATCGCGCCGGCATCCGGCTCGGTGTTCTCGCTGCTGCCGGCGGAAAACGCCACCGGCAACTTCACCAAGGTGATCCAGCGTGTGCCGGTGCGCATCACGCTGCCGGCCGATGTGCTGGCGGAAGGCCATCTGCGGGCGGGCTTGAGCGTCGTCGTCGATGTCGACACGCGCACGGCGCCCGACGAGACCAAGGTCGCCGCCACGAAGTAATCGGGCCTGACGCGCCGGCGTGTTCTTTTGAACGCGCCGATGCGCCTTTACACGCAGGGAGTGGCTCAGATGGCCGCAACGGCAACAGCAGGCTCGGTGGCGGCAGCCGCACCGAAGGTCGAAGAACATATGGACCCGAGAAGGCTGATCGCCTTCTTCGCCATGGTCGTCGGCATGTTCATGGCGATCCTCGACATCCAGATCGTTTCGGCATCGCTTGCCGAAATCCAGGCCGGCCTGTCGGCCGGCTCCGACGAAATCGGCTGGGTGCAGACCTCCTACCTCATTGCCGAAGTCATCATGATCCCGCTTTCGGGCACGCTGGCGCGTATCGTCTCGACGCGGGTATTGTTTTCGGTATCGGCTGCGGGTTTCACCGCGGCAAGCGCGCTCGCCGCCACAGCCACCAATATCGACCAGATGATCGTCTACCGGGCGATCCAGGGCTTCATCGGTGGCGGCATGATTCCGTCAGTCTTTGCGGCTGCCTTCACCATTTTTCCGCCGTCGAAGCGCAACATCGTTTCGCCGATCATCGGTCTGATCGCCACGCTCGCGCCGACCATCGGCCCGACCGTCGGCGGCTACCTCAGCCACGCCTTCTCCTGGCACTGGCTGTTCCTGGTCAATGTCATTCCCGGCATCATCGTTGCGACGCTGACCTGGACCTTCATCGATTTCGACAAGCCGGAGCTTGGTCTGTTCAAGAAGTTCGACTGGTGGGGGCTCGCCTCGATGGCGATCTTCCTCGGCTCGCTCGAATATGTCCTGGAAGAAGGCAACGCCAACGACTGGTTCAACGACGAGCATATCGTCATGGGTGCCGTCGCCACCGTGATCGCCGCGGTGATTTTCTTCTACCGGGCCTTCAAGGTGGAATTCCCGGTGGTCGACCTCAGGGCGTTTTCAAACCGAAATTTCGCCTTCGGTTCGATGTTCTCCTTTGTCATGGGCATCGGGCTCTATGGTCTCACCTATCTCTACCCGCTCTATCTCGGGCGCATCCGCGGCTACGATTCACTGATGATCGGCGAGACGATGTTTGTCTCGGGTCTAGCCATGTTCTTCACGGCGCCGGTCGCCGGCTTCCTGTCGGGCAAACTCGATCCGCGCGTGCTGATGACCATCGGCTTTGCCAGCTTTGCCAGCGGCACCTGGATCATGGGACATCTGACGGCTGACTGGGACTTCTACGAGCTGTTCATTCCGCAGATCCTGCGCGGCGTCGGGCTGATGCTGTGCATGGTGCCGATCAACAACATCGCGCTCGGCACCATGCCGCCGGCACGCATGCGCGGCGCATCCGGCCTCTTCAACCTGACGCGCAACCTTGGCGGCGCTGTTGGCCTGGCGGTGATCAACACCATCCTGACCCAGCGCCAGGATCTGCACTATGCCCGGCTCTCCGAACACATCCAGTGGGGCAACCCCGAGGCGATGGAGCGGTTCAACAACATGGCCGCCACCTTCAACGCCCATGGTCTCGATGGTGCTTCGATCGCCATCAAGCAGCTTGCGGCGATGGCCCAGAAGCAGGCGATGATCCTGTCGTTCGGCGATATCTTCGTCATCCTGACCGTGCTGTTCCTGTCGCTGATCCTGGGTGTGATGATGATCAAGAAACCGCAGGGCGTCGGACCCAGCGGCGGCGGGCACTAGGCCCACGCGCGGTTTACGCCGTCTTCGTGTTGCGGCACAATCCGGCCGGAAAGCAACGTCCGGCCGAACCCTGATCGACGATCCGGCACCTGGCCGGGTTGGAAACGGGGCCGTTCATGCGGGCATACCAACACTTCGGCATCTCCAGGCGCTCCTTCCTTGCCGCCGCCGCCGGCATCGGCGCGACACTGTTGGCCACGCCCATGCGCGCAGCCGGACGCCCGCCCATCGATGCTACCTTCCTGTTTTCGAACGATATCCACGCCTGCCTCGTCTCGACCGAGGGCCTTGCGCCGAACTGTGCGGCCGAAGGCAAGACCGACGCGAATCTGCTTCGCCACGTGGCAGCGCTCAATGCCCTGCCGGCGATGCACTGGCCGGAAACCGTCGGCGGTCAGTCAAGCGGGCTCGGCAGCACCGGCCGGCGGATCGGCCGGCCGCTCGGTCTTGTGCTCGGTGGCGACGTGACCGATGACGGCGGCGGACAGGTGCGCCAGCCGCGTGAGGGACGGCAGCTGCAGCAGTTTTCGAGCCGCTATCAGGAAGGACCGGGTGCCGACCGCGTGCACTTCCCCGTCTATGTCGGGCTCGGCAACCATGACCTCGACCAGGACGGGCCGCCGCCGCATGTCGACTGGTATCGCCGCGAACTGCGCGACTATGTCGAGCTCAATCATCGGCAGTCGGTGTTCTACAAGCCTCCGGTGCCGGTGACGAACTACGACCCGCTGTCGGATTGCTATTCCTGGGATTGGGGCGGGCTGCATCTCGTTCAGCTCCAACGCTTCGGTGGCGACGTCAGCAAGGGTGCGGTGGATGCGCTGCCGTGGCTGAAGCAGGATCTGGCAACCTATGCCGCTGACGGCCGACCGGTGATCCTGTTCCAGCACTATGGCTGGGATGCCTTCTCGACGGAGGTCTGGGACGCTGCCGCCAGGACCTTCGACGACCAGGGCAATGGCCCGCCGCATTGGTGGAGTCCTGGCGAGCGGCAGGCGCTCGTTGATGCCGTCAAGGGCTATAATGTCATCGGTCTCTTTCACGGCCATCAGCACGAAACCGCGATGATCTATCGCCGCGAAGGGCTGGATCTGTTCAAGCCGAAGGCGGCCTATATGGGCGGTTTCGCGCTCGTGCGCGTGACCGACGGCTTCATGGATGTGGTGCTTGCCGAGGCCGGGAAGGGCCACGGCGAGGTCACTTTCACGCAAGCATTCAGCAAGCGTTTTTAGCCAGCGAAAACAGCGGCCGGTCTTTCCTTGCGTGTTTTTGATTTACGTACATCAAAAATTCCTCTAAGGCAGTTTGCGGGAGGAAATGATGCGCCCTACAGTCCACGACATCGCTGCAGAAGCAGGCGTCAGCCTTGCGACCGTCGACCGGGTTTTGAACAATCGCCCGGGTGTGCGGACGGTCACGCGCGACAAGGTCGAGCGCGCGATCGCGACGCTCGGTTATATCAGGGACGTGGCGGCGGCCAACCTTGCCAAGAGCCGCAGCTATCCGCTGATCTTCATTTTGCCCGAAGGCGAAAACGCCTTCATGCGCGGGCTCGAGGCCGAGGTCCAGTCCGCAATGGCCCGCTCCGCCGTCGAGCGGACCGATGTCAGCATCCTCTCCGTTCCCGCCTTCGATGCATCGGCGCTGGCCGATGCGCTCGACGAAGCGCGCCGACGCGGACCGGCCGGCGTTGCCGTCGTTGCCGTCGAAGCGCCTGAAGTGGTTGCGGCCGTTGGGCGGCTTCGCGAGGACGGCATTGCCGTCGTCACCCTCGTGTCCGACCTGACCGGCTCCGAGCGCGAGCATTTCGCCGGCGTCGACAATATTGCCGCCGGACGCACGGCCGGCAGTCTGATGCGGCGTTTTGTCGGCGGCCGCGACGGGCCCGTTGCCATCGTCGCCGGATCGATGCTGGTGCGAGACCATCGGGATCGGCTTGAGGGTTTCAGCGCTGCCGTCAATGAAGGTGCCGCCAAGCGGCAGCTTTTGCCCGTGGTCGAGGGCCACGATGACCCGTCGGAAGTCGAAAATCTGGTGCAGGATCTGCTCGCCGCGCATCCGAACCTTAGCGGCATCTACAGCCTCGGCGCCGGCAACCGCGGCCTGATCGCGGCGCTGGAGAAGGCCGGACGTCAGTCCGAGATCTGCGCGATCGCGCACGAATTGACGCCGTACAGTCGTGCTGCACTCGTTTCGGGTACCATCGATGCGCTGCTCAACCAGGATGCCGGTCACGAGGTGCGCAGCGCCATTCGCGTGCTGAAGGCCCGCGCCGATGGGCTCTCGATGATAGAGGCGCAGGAACGCATCCGCATCGACATTTTCCTCAAAGACAACCTGCCGGTCGAACCGGTGTAATGCTTTGAATTTACACAATTCCTGACGGAAAACCGTTGCACGCTTTCCCCGGAATTGCCCAATGGAGGCACGCATGTATCTTGGACTGGATCTCGGCACGTCGGGCGTCAAGGCGATGCTGATGGATGGCGATCAGCGTATTGTCGGTTCGGCATCCGGCGCACTCGACGTCTCGCGGCCGCATCCCGGTTGGTCGGAGCAGGACCCGGCCGCTTGGATCAGGGCTACCGAGGAGGCGATATCAGGCCTGAAGGCGGCACATCCTTCAGCCCTTGCCGCCGTGCGCGGCATCGGCCTTTCCGGCCAGATGCATGGCGCGACGCTGCTTGACGCCGACGACAAGGTGCTGCGGCCCTGCATCCTCTGGAACGACACCCGCAGTTTTCGCGAGGCAGCGGCGCTCGATGCCGAGCCGCAATTCCGCGCCATCACCGGCAACATCGTCTTCCCCGGATTCACCGCGCCGAAACTCGCATGGGTGCGTGAAAACGAGCCGGATCTCTTTGCCAAGGTGCGGTGGGTGCTGTTGCCGAAGGACTATCTGCGCCTGTGGCTGACGGGTGAGCATATGTCCGAGATGTCGGATTCGGCCGGCACGGCTTGGCTCGATACGGCCAAGCGCCGCTGGTCAGAAAGCCTGCTTTCGGCCACCGGCATGGAGGAACGGCAGATGCCGGATCTCGTCGAAGGCACGGATCGGGCGGGCGGGCTCCGGCCCGAGCTGGCGTCACGCTGGGGCATGGATGCCGGCGTCGTCGTTGCCGGGGGGGCGGGCGACAATGCGGCGTCTGCCTGCGGTATGGGCACCGTCGGCGAAGGCCATGCTTTCGTTTCATTGGGCACGTCGGGTGTGCTGTTTGCCGCCAATGCAAGCTACCTGCCCAATCCGGAAAGCGCCGTTCACGCCTTCTGCCACGCTCTGCCGAATACCTGGCATCAGATGGGTGTCATTCTGTCGGCGACCGATGCGCTCAACTGGTATTCCGGAATCGCCGGTCGCAGCGCCGCCGACCTCAGCACCGAGCTCGGCGATACGCTGAAGGCGCCAAGCGGCGTGACCTTCCTTCCCTATCTCTCCGGCGAGCGCACGCCCCACAATGATGCAACGATCCGCGGCGCATTTGCCGGGCTCGGCCACGAGAGCAGCCGGGTAGTGCTGACGCAGGCGGTCATGGAAGGCGTTTCCTTCGCCATCCGTGACAGCCTCGAAGCTTTGCGTGCCGCCGGCACGACGCTTTCGCGGGTGACGGCGATCGGTGGTGGATCGCGTTCGCGCTACTGGCTGAAGTCGATCGCGACCGCGCTCGACCTGCCGGTCGATCTGCCTGCTGATGGCGATTTCGGCGCCGCCTTCGGTGCTGCGCGTCTCGGCCTGATCGCGGCGACCGGCGCCGACCCAGTCGCGATTTGCCATGCACCGAAAACGGCGGAAACGATCGCGCCCGAAGCGGCTTTTGTGGCGGCCTACGACGAAGCCTACCAGAGCTATCGGCGTCTCTATCCCGCCATCAAGGGCGCGACGACGTGACCGCACCGCGCCCCTCCATGGCTGTTTTCGATCGACCGGGCCTATTGCGCCGGCACCTTGTCGATAAAGCCGGTGACCTGTTTCAGCCGGCCGTTCTCGATGAGGCCGACGTCGGTGCCCTCGATCACGGATTCGTCGCCATCTGGGCCAAGCGCCCAGGAGAAGCGGATCGTGTCGGCAAAGCCGTCCGGCGTGCCCTTGAGCGTGAAGCGAAAACCAGGAAACTGGCCCTGAACGCCGGCGATCAAGCCGCCGATGCCCGCATGCCCGTCACCCTGCATGATCGGGTCGCGATAGGCGACGTCGACGGTAAAGGCCGCTTCGATCAACACGCTGCGGCTGCCGACCTCTGCGTTCCAGGCGGCGATGTAGGCCTCGGCGATCCGGTTGAAATCGTTCATCTGACTATTCCTTTGGCTTGGCGTTTCGATGCCGCAGGTATCGCCGCACGAGGGAATGAAACCAATTACCTTCCACGTAATGACCGGGCGTTTTGCAGTCGCGGCGCCGGCACACCAGCCTTGAGAGGAGCCAGACCGTGAGCACGGGATTTTTCGGCGATATCGCTAAGATCAAGTATGAGGGACCGGAGAGCAGCAATCCGCTCGCCTTCCGCCACTACAACAAGGACGAGGTCGTTTTCGGCAAGCGCATGGAAGATCACCTGCGCTTCGCGGTCGCCTATTGGCACACCTTCGTCTGGCCGGGCGGAGACCCCTTTGGCGGCCAGACGTTCGAGCGCCCATGGTTCAAGGACACGATGGATGCGGCCAAGCTGAAGGCGGATGTTGCGTTCGAATTCTTCCAGCTGCTCGGCGTTCCCTACTACTGCTTCCACGATGCCGACGTGCGCCCCGAGGGCCGGAACTTCGTCGAAAACACCAAGAACCTCAACGAGATCGTCGACTATTTCGCAAAGAAGCAGGCCGACACCGGCGTCAAGCTGCTCTGGGGCACCGCCAATCTCTTCTCCAATCGCCGCTATATGTCGGGTGCCGCCACCAATCCGGATCCGGATGTGTTTGCCTTTGCAGCCGCGACGGTAAAGACCTGCCTAGATGCCACCCAGCGTCTCGGCGGTGAGAACTACGTGCTGTGGGGCGGGCGCGAAGGTTACGAGACGCTGCTCAACACCGACCTTTCGCGAGAACTCGACCAGCTCGGCCGCTTCGTCAATCTGGTGGTCGACTACAAGCACAAGATCGGCTTCAAGGGCGCGATCCTGATCGAGCCGAAGCCGCAGGAGCCGACCAAGCACCAGTATGACTATGACGTCGCCACGGTCTACGGCTTCCTCAAGAGGTACGGTCTGGAGAAGGAAGTCCAGGTCAATATCGAGCAGGGCCATGCGATCCTCGCCGGCCATTCCTTCGAGCACGAACTGGCTCTTGCCAATGCGCTTGGCATCTTCGGTTCGATCGACATGAACCGCAACGACTACCAGTCGGGTTGGGATACGGACCAGTTCCCCAACAACGTGCCGGAAATGGCGCTCGCCTACTATCAGGTGCTGGCAGGCGGCGGTTTCAAGTCGGGCGGCACCAACTTCGACGCGAAGCTGCGGCGCCAGTCGCTCGACCCCGAGGACCTCTTGATCGGCCATATCGGCGGCATGGATTGCTGCGCCCGCGGCATCAAGGCGGCCGCCCAGATGATCGAAGACAAGGCGCTGTCGGCTCCGCTTGATCAGCGCTACGCCGGTTGGCAGGTGCCGGAAGCCAAGAAGATGCTCGAGGGTGGCTTCTCGCTGGAAGAGATCGAAGCTTGGGTGCTGAAGTCCGACCTCAACCCGCAACCGAAGTCCGGCAAGCAGGAGCTGCTGGAGAATGTCGTCAACCGCTACGTCTGAGCGGCTGCGATCAACGCTGATTGAAGAACCGGCCGCCGCTGCGGCCGGTTTTTTTACTGGTGCCTCGTCGTGCCGGTGAGGCGCACCGCAGTCAGTTTCCGGATTGGCATTTCGGCGCCTGTGAACGCAGGAGGACGCCTCCCGAAATTCTCGTCCCAACCGGTTGCTCCATACAGAAAATCTGCTAGCTTCGGCGCCTGCAACGTTTCAGGTGCTTCAGCTGCAGCGAAAATGAAGCTTTCGTCCGCTTCTTCCTGTCGTTGGCTGAACCGGCCGGCTCTGCCGGTAGCCATATCATCAGGAGGATGTTTGCGATGAAAACGATTAAGGGCCCCGGTCTGTTTCTTGCGCAGTTTGCCGGGGATGCGGCGCCGTTCAACTCGTTTGCGGCGATCACCAAGTGGGCTGCCGATTGCGGCTACAAGGGCGTGCAGGTGCCGACCTGGGATACCA